>CAYWEH010000016.1:6006-22284 GCA_964457305.1 uncultured Gammaproteobacteria bacterium | reverse complement strand
GAACCCCGATTCACGGCTCCAAAGGCCGCTGTCCTACCATTAGACGACCCCGGAATGGTTGGGCCGTGAAAGTGTATCGAACCGCTTTCGGGCCGTCAATCAAATCCGCAGATACCGACCAACGGCCACCGCGGAAGAAACCATCGACAGCGCAATGGCCAAGAGCACGGGCGGGCCGAAGACCGTCAAAAAGTTCGTCTGGAAGTACTGCGTCACGTTCAAATCGAATCCAGCGAACAGTCGGGCGAGAAACGGCGCCAGCGAAGCGATCAGCAGCCAGATCACCGCCAGCGCGATGAACGCGGCGATGACCGCGTAAAAAATACTTTCGATAATGAACGGGGCGCGAACGAACGCGTTGGATGCGCCGACGAGTTTCATAATGCTGATCTCGGTTCGATAGGCGTAAATGGTGATGCGAATGGTGTTGAAGACGACCAGCGCCGCAATGATGGCAAAAACGATGGACAGCCAGACGCCGAAACGTGACAAATTCTTCGTGAACTGCGAGAACTCCTTGATGAACGTTACCTTCGAATCGGCCACCTGATCCTTTTCGATGAGCCGGTCGTACGCCGGATCGGTCACGACCGCCAGAATCTGCGGATAGTGGTCTAACTGTTTCGCCCGAATCACCAGCGACGCCTGCAATGGGTTGACGCCAATCGCCTCGATCACTCGCTCAATCCCCTCCTCCCCCTGCGTCTGTTCGCGGAACTTGGCCAGCGCATCATCCTTCGAGACGTAGGTGACGGATGCCACTTCGGGCAGTCGCTCGAGCTTTGCCTGGAGGTCGAGCATCTCGCTCTCCGGGGCGTCAGCCTGGAAGAAGACCGAGACGTCAACCCGGGACCGCACTTCACTCAAGGCCTGCTCGGCCGTCACCCGGACACCGACCAACACGGAGATGAGGAAAATGGACAAGGCGAGAATGATGACGGTCACCAACGACAACCAGAAATTCCGGACGAAATTCTGCCCGGCGAACTTGATGGCGCGAAGAAACGTGAGCATACGTCAAATCATGTACTTACCGGTTTCCTGATCGGAGATGATGACGCCGTGGTCAAGGGTAATGACGCGCCGGCGAAGCGCATTGACGATCTCCCGATTATGCGTCACGAGCATCACCGTCGTGCCGAAGCCGTTGATCCGCTTCAGCAAATCAATGATCTCCTGCGCGTTGATGGCGTCAAGGTTCCCGGTCGGCTCGTCGGCGACCAAAATTTTCGGCCGGTGGACGAGCGACCGCGCAATGACGACCCGCTGCTGTTCGCCGCCCGAGAGTTGCTTGGGGAAACGTTCTTTTTTTCCTTCCAAACCGACGATTTTCAATACCTTGGGCACGATCTTCTGAATGGCCGCTGACGGCGCACCCGATACTTCGAGGGCAAAGGCGACGTTCTCAAAGACCGTCTTGGTGGGGAGGAGTTTGAAATCCTGGAAGACGACGCCGATCTGCCGACGCAAGTACGGTATGTCACCGTGCTTGATGTTCGTGATGTTCCAATCACCGATGATGATCTTGCCTGACGATGGCCGTTCCTCCGCGATGATCAACCGAACGAGGGTGGTCTTGCCGCTGCCCGACTGTCCGACTACCGACACGAATTCGCCGGCGTCAATGGAAAAACTGACGTTCTGCAGACCAACGTGTTTGTTCTGGTAGAGTTTTGTTACTTTTTCAAAGCGGATCATAGCCTTCGGTCTCCATGGTAGCGCATGAAACCACTGGCGTCTACCCGGGATTGACCGTGCCTAGAAACGGTTCGCGGCCCAGTCGATGAGGGTTTTCGCGTCGCGCGACCGGGTTGTGGTCGTCGGACTCCCCAACACCACGACGACAACGTGTTTACCCGACGCGCCAATGGCTTCCAGCGCCACACAATGCCCGGCCTCATTGATGAACCCCGTCTTGGCGCCGTAGACCGGGCTCGTATCCAGCAGGTGGTTGTAGAGGAACAGCGGGTTGCGGACGGACCGACGTTCGCCAGAATTCACTTTTGCGTACCTGTATGACGGCTGAATGGATGCCTGGCGAATCTCCGACTGGGCAAACGCAACGGTGACGAGCTGCGCCAATTCCGTGGCGGTCGAGACGTTCGTCGTCGCCAAGCCGGTCGGGTCGTCGAAATGCGTATTGGCCAAGCCGAGCTCGGCGGCCTTCGCGTTCATTCGGGCGACGAACGCGTTGGTCGTCAGTCCGGTCGAACGGACGAGCGCCAACGCGGAGTTATTCGCCGAGCCCGTGAGCATCGTCTCGAACAGGTCATGGACCGTGATCGTCTCCCCCGTCCCCAGCGCGATCCGAACGCCCGCCTCCGGGTTCGGGATGTCCTCGGCCTGCATGGTCACCACCGCCTGGAAATCGGGCTTCGTCTCTACAAAGACCAGAGCGGTCATGAGCTTGGTGATACTGGCTATCGGCCGCTTTTTCCCAGCGTCTTTTTCCCAGACCGCGGTCTTGGTCGCCGGGTCATAGACGAGGGCGGAACTGGCGGCAACGCTTGGCGTCGCTGACGGCGGATTGGCGGCCGCAGACCCAGCGCCGGCCAACGGTTCCACCCGAACGCGCGCCAGTCCGGCGCCGCGCGGCGCAATGACGGCAAAAGCGGTATGGGACAAATCAATAATCCGACCCTGGACGAACGGGCCGCGTGAGACGACGGTCACCACCACCGACTTGCCGTTGGTCAGGTTCGTGACGCGCGCCCGACTGCCCATCGGGAGCTCGTTGTTGGCCGCGCCGTACGGATACTTACCCGACCGATACCAACTCGCCACGCCCTCGAACTGACGGTCGTCTTCCAGGACGACGAGCTGTCCGGAGGTCGCGGTCAATTTCCCAGCCATGGTCTGGGCCAGCGGTCGATCAACGGAGCTGATCCGCTGCCACTGCGTTCCTTGAGCGAGGTAGATGGCCCGCTCTTTCCGCGTCTCCGATCGGTACCGCAACCGGAGCTGGATCGGTTTGGCCGGGTTTTCCGGTTGGTCTTGACCGATCGTAAACGTCCAAAAATCAGACACGGCTTTCCAGTTCGTCGGCAGGGGCGCCACCGGCACGGTCGTCCGGTCAATCGAAAGGGTCAGCGACTGCGAGAAGACCCCTTTCCCTAGGCCAAGGAGAATCCCCCGGTCAGCCGAGCGCACGGTAAACCCTTTGGACAGTGCGTCCGTGCCCAGGAACGCCGCGATCCGTTCTTGACCGAGGGCCGGCCTGGCCAGTACACTGGCGAATGCCAACGCCAGAACGACGCTGACCGAAAACGCGCGGCCACGGCGCCGGGCGGGATTAGTACAATGGTAGTACGCTGGCTTCCCAAGCCAGAGACGCGAGTTCGATTCTCGTATCCCGCTCCAGGGGTACGTACTCACTGGTGACGAAAGGTCCCTTTGGCCGGACACCCCAGGCTGGGAGAGCGCGGTCGGTGTGTGTTGTTTTGTCATGTCACGTCAGGCAGTGATCGGATAAAGGCAACGATATGCTGATACACACGGGGTGCGTCCTTGGAGAAAAGCACATGATGGATGCGTTCGTCAACCCAGACGAGTTCCTTCTGCTGGCTGGCCGCATGTTCGTAGAGAAAGAACGCGGAATGCGGGTGGACCTCAAAATCTCGTTTCGCCTGGACAATGAGCAGCGGGACCGTCACGCCGTCAATCTCGCGCTTGGTGTGACGATCAATGAAACGTATGACTTCGGCGAAGGCGCGCAGCGGCACGCGGCGATACGAGCCAGGCGGCGGCGTCCACGATTTCCTATGGAACGGCGCTAGGCGCAGCGCGAACGGCAGCAGCGCCCGGTTGAGGAGGTCATGCCGGAGGGTCACCGGCGTGCCCAAGCAGACAACGCCGACGATCGGCGGCCCGAGCAGCGAAGCGTGCAGCGCCAAATTCCCGCCAAAGGAGTCGCCGACAATCACCAGGCGATCAACGACGTTCTGCAACGCGTTCAAACCGCGCCGCAGTGAGAGGAGCCAATCCGAGTAGGTCTTCGTTGCCAAGTCCTGCTCACTGGTGCCGTGTCCGGCCAGCCAAATGCCGTGCACGGTCCAGCCCTGCTCCGCCAAAACTTTGCCCAAGCCTCGAAGACTTTCCAGGGATCCGGCGAACCCATGGACAAGCAAGACCCCGGTCCGGTTCCCGCTGAAATGGAGAGGTTGAGGTTCAGACATCGTTGACGAAGCGCACATTCTCCAGTATCCTCTTACCTGCATGCCGATGTAGCTCAGCTGGTAGAGCAATCGCTTCGTAAGCGATGGGTCGTCGGTTCGAATCCGACCATCGGCTCCAGTCACTCGCCATTTATCCCCGCGAACCCCGGATATCGACCCGGCTGGTGGTTGTATTCCACGTCAAACCGGGGATGAACGCAGCCACCCGGGCAGCGGCCAGCTGTTCGGTGATCCACGCGTCGAGCGATTTCCCACGGATGAGGATATGGCGTGGATGAAACCGAAGCGTGCCGTCCGTATCGGGCGCGACGCTCTCCATCAATTCGACGATATGATATCCCTGACCGGTTCGGACGAGGCCGCTCCGCTCGCCGGCCTGGAGATTCTTCACCGCAGTTAAAAAATCTGCCGGCAGCTGATCGGCCCGGAGGATACCCAAATCACCGCCCGTGAGTTTGGTCGCCGTGTCTTCGCTGTACTGGGCCGCCAGCGCTTCGAACGGTTCCTGACTCGCTTGCACCTTCGCCAGCACATCCTCGGCGCGCCTCGGCAGGTCACCATTAATCGCTTCGTCGCGGGCGATGGACCCGTCAAGGCGATCGCGGAGGAGGGCGATCCGGACCACCCGGCTCTTGTAATCGGCGACGGACATGTCGAACTGCTGCCGCACCTGTTGCTCGATCTGTGACATCGGCGCCAGCCCAATCGCTTTTTGAAAATCCTCGTCGATGTCCGCCCCGGTCACCGTTACCCCCCGCTGCGCCGCCAGTTGCTCGATCATCGTGTTATGGATCAGGCGGTCCAGCGTGACTTGCCGCAGCTCATCCTCACCGACGCTTGGCGGAACAAGGTCCGGACTCTGCTGTCGTTCGAACGCCACCAGCGTCGTCAAGGTATGGTTGTCACGGACAAAATCCCCGTAAGGAATGAACTTCCCATTGACCTTCCCGACCGGCAGACGGAGCCACTCGGCAACGCGGAGAACGACCGGCGGCGGGGTTCGATCGAAAAAGAATCCCACTCCCTCAACCACAACGAGAACGAGGACGAGGGTCAATACCAAAGCCCAGATGGAAATCCGGCGGGCCGTCGGGGTCGGCCCTGACGCGGTCGAAGGAAGGGGCAGCCCGGCCGGTTTCTCCGGTGGCTGATCAGGGACGGCGGTTGGTTGAGCTGGATAGACGGGCATACGTTAGGTTCCAAAAAAATAATTCCACCATCGAGTCGGATTTGCTGCTGCGGGAGATGCTGTATCGGACGTCGCGGTGGCGACGGTCCCAGCCGCTTCATTCGCCCTACCCGAGCGCTCGATAATGAGCGCCCGTTCACCCGGTTTTGCCAGGTTCAGTTTGGTCCGCGCCTCGCGTTCCTGCGTCGCGGCACTCTGAACATCTTGAATGAGCTGCGTCAGCTCTGCCCGCCGGTCGTTCAAGGAACGAATTTCCTGTCGCAGATCAGCCAATTCCGAGACCACGGCCCGACGACGGACGATTTCTCGACTGAGTCCGGCGCCGAAGACGACGATGAGGACCACACCGACCAGGAACAGCCACTCGCCGCGAACCCAGGGAAAAGCACCAAGAGGCTTGCGCATAAGACCAGGTGAGTATACTGAACCAGTTCCAGAAAATCAACGCCGCGGTTTTGGCTGAGGCGACTTCGTCTGCTCAATTCTATCAAGCGCGGCTAAGAGACGCTCGGCCGTCGCCGGCCCGGCCGGAGCCGCATACTCGCGCATGACCTCCGCTAACCGCTCTTGGACGCGCTGGGGATCTTTCACGCCGGAGAGTTCCAACCGGATATCAGATCCGGCAGTTTGGATTTCAATCGACCCGATGTGCAACAACGTCGACCATAAGCCGCGGACGGAAAAACTCACATCCTGAATTTTGTCGTAACTCGACGAAGAAACCACGGTCGAGAAAAATCCCCGCTGGTCAATATCCACGATACGCTCATTCGTCAGCACGAAGACATTCACCGACCACACGTACAGCGTCCGAATAGCGAGTACCACGCCCGCGCCAAGCGAAACGAAAAGGACGGCCACGCCCCAGCTCCCCCATCGAAACAGCGGGAACAGGAAGAAGAAGGGCGCGAGGATGAGGAGAATTGCCAGCCCCATGCGTCCAGCTTCCACAATCGGCGCGCGACGGATAATTTCCACCACCTCTTCCCGCTCGCGCAAATTCTTGGTAATATGGTGCTCGAACATATGCATCATCGAACTGCCCGCGTCGTTTGGATCATCCTCTCCGTGCTCATGGTCTTGAGCCTGCTCCTCTTCACGCTCTTCCCGCTCTTTAGCAGTCTCTAGGAACGATCGGGTTTGAGGAGCGAGGTCACGACCTCGGCCGAGAGGTGGACGGAGCCGCGGGCGCGCAGCCGTTTTTTCCCGCGCTTCTGTTTTTCCAAGAGCTTCATCTTCCGCGTCACGTCGCCGCCGTAGAGTTTGGCGGTGACGTCCTTACGCACCGGCGCCACCCGCGCCGAGGCCAGAATGTCGCTGCCGACCGCGGCTTGAATGCGAATCTCGAACTGCTCGCGAGGAATGAGCGTGGCCAGCCGTTCGACAACCTGACGACCGCGACGTTGGGCCTCGACCCGCGGGACGATGACCGCCAGCGACTCGGCCGGTTCGCCGTTCAGGAGAATGTCGAGCTTCACCGCTTCCGTTGGCCGATAGTCCCGCAAGGAAACGTCGAGGCTCGCATAGCCGGACGAGACGCTCTTCACTCTATCATAAAAATCGACGAGGATCGACGCCAGCGGAACGTCACACCGAACGATCAGCTGGTCGTCGGAAAAATTGTCCGTCGCCGCTACCTCTCCGCGAGCATCGCGGACGATCTGGAGCAAACGACTCAAGGCATCGGGTGGCGTGAGAATATCCACCCGCGCCCAGGGCTCCTGCACTGATTCCAAGACATCGCCCGTCGGGAACTCGCTGGGCGACCGGACCTCGAACTCCTGCGCTCCCCCTTTCGCCCGAATGGTCACCCGATAGGCAACCGAGGGGTAGGAAAAAACCGGTTCCAGCTGGAACTCCCGCAGCAGACGCTCACGGATAACGTCAAGGTGGAGCAAGCCTAAAAAGCCGGCGCGGAAGCCATGGCCGAGCGCTTTCGTGTGTTCGGGTTGGAAGGTCAGCGCCGCGTCATTGAGCTTGAGCTTCTCGAGGGCGGAGCGGAGCTGATCGAACTGGCCACCTGCCCCAGGAAAAATACCGGCAAAGACCACTGGCTGGCTGACGGCGAACTCCTGCAGCGCCGGCGCGGTCTTGGTGGTCGCCAGCGTGTCGCCGACATGGACACTCTCCAGGCGTTTGAGGCCGGTCACGACGAAACCGATGTCCCCGGTTTCCAGCGCGGCCGAAGGCTTCCGCTGCGGGGCAAAGTACCCGACGTCAATCACGGTCCCTTCGGCGCCGCTACCGAGCAACCGAGTCTTGGTCCCTTTCGTCAGCCGGCCGTCAACGACACGGACGTAGGCGACGACACCGAGGAAGGCATCGAACAATGAATCAATCACCAGGGCACGCAATGGCGCGGCTGGATCGCCCGCGGGCGGCGGCACGCGGTCGATGACCGCATGCAGGATGGCCGCCACACCAGTCCCCGTTTTTGCCGAGCAGCGCAAGACCTGGTCCGGGGCGAGCCCGACGAGCGCAGCCAGGGCCAGCACCGCGTGATCTTGGTTGGCGTTCGGCAAATCAATCTTGTTGACCACCGGAACGATCGTCAGACCGTGTGACTGGGCGCGCCGGAAATGCGCCAGGGTTTGCGCCTGGATTCCCTGCGTCGCATCAACGAGAAGAATGGCTCCCTCGACCGCAGCCAGCGATCGACTGACCTCGTCGGTAAAATCAACGTGACCGGGCGTGTCAATGAGGTTCAACACGACACCGCGGTACAGCATCCGGACCGGCTGGAGCTTAATCGTGATGCCCCGCTCCCGCTCCAAGTCCATCTGATCGAGGAATTGGTCGCGCAGCTCGCGTTTCGGCACGGTCTCGGTGATTTCCAGAAACCGATCGGCCAGGGTGGATTTCCCATGGTCAATATGGGCAATGATGGAGAAATTCCGCGTCGTGGCAGTGCTCATACCGATCTCGCCGAAGACGGCGGCCGTCCGAAGCGCATGACCCGCCGTACCCACTGCCGAATCATGGCCACTTCATCAGGGGCAAACAGAAAAATCACCCCCAAGTACACGACGATACCAAGGCTGCCGGCCACGCCGGCTTGGAGCAAAAGCCCGACCCGCGTACTTTGGTCAACGCCACCAACCAGCACGCGCAGCATGAGCCAGACGACCGCCGCCATCGCGGCTGAAGCCAGCAGCACGCGACTGGTGGACCGGATGATATCATCATCGTGGAGATCGCCGACGCGGCGGCGCAAGACAACGTAAAGGAATACCATATTCACCAGGTTGGCGAACGAGAAGGCGAGGGCAATCCCCAGCACCCCGAACGACCGGCTGAACCAGAGCGACAAACCAATATTGAGCGCCACGGCGACGAGACTGATCTTCACCGGCGTCTTGGTGTCCTGGAGGGCGTAGAACGAACGAGCCAGGATGGGGATAAGCGCTTGCGCGAATAACGAGAGGGAAAAGATCCCGAGCGTCTGCGCCGTCTCGATGGTGTCATGCCAGTCGAACTGGCCGAAGCCGAAAATGACGCGGACGATGTGCGCGCGCAAGATGAGGAGGAGCGCCGAGATCGGAACAACGAGAAGGAGGATGCGGCGAACGCTCTGGGCAAAGTGCCGGGCGAACTGGGTCGCGTCGTTCTCGAGGAACGCTTGGGAAAACAGCGGGAAGACCGAAATCGCCATGGAGACGCCGACGACATTGATGGGGAATGTCTGCAAATCATTCGCCGAGGCGAGGACGGTCACGCTCCCGGCCGCCAGGGTCGAAGCGATGATGAGGCTCACCGTCTGGTCGACCTGGGTGACGGCGAGGCCAAGCGTCCGCGGA
The DNA here is from genome assembly GCA_964457305.1 of uncultured Gammaproteobacteria bacterium. GTDB lineage: Bacteria > Patescibacteriota > Patescibacteriia > SBBC01 > JACPUP01 > CAYWEH01. The sequence continues at coordinate 13,123 of CAYWEH010000016.1, read as the reverse complement.
GCCATCAGCCGCAGGATCCGCCGCACCCCGGGATGGTGAAAATCCCAGACGAAACGAAAACGGAACCCCGTTTGTACCAAGGCCGGAATCTGAACCGCCAAGTGGAGGGCCGCGCCCAGAACCACGCCCCAGGCCAAGCCGGGAAGGCCAAGCCAAGGCTCGAAAAACAGGATGCCGACGATAATACCCAAATTGTAGCACACGGGAGCGAGCGAATAGTGGACAAACCGTCGCAAGGCCGTCAACACACCGCTCATGACATTCGAGAGAGAAAAAAACATGGTCGCCAGAAGCATAACGCGCGTGAGCGCAGCGGTCGCCGCCTGCTTGGCTGGATCGAAACCAGGCGCAATCACCGGCATGAGTTGCGGCGCAAAAAGAGCAGCGACAAACGCGAGTCCACCGACAATCACGAAAACTGCAGAACTCATAGCATTCGTGAGTCGCCACGCATCGGCGCGACCGGCGCCGTTCTTCCAGTGCTGAAGAAAGACCGGCACGAACGCTGCCGAGAGCGCGCCCAGCACGAGAATGTTAAAAAGGAGATCGGGTACTTTAAAGGCGGCCAGGTACACATCAGTGACATCGCCAGCGCCGAACTTCGCCAACAAGAAACTCGTCCGGACCACACCGACCACTTTCGACGCGACAAAACCGGCGGCGAGAATGAGCGCGCCGGCGGTCACACTGGAGCGAAGCCGGTCCGGAGAAGGAGGATCAGACACGGCAGGATTGTAGCAGACACCGCTTTCCAAACGCAACAAAGAACCGCAAATGGGTGGCAACGTACCAGAGCCTGTTTCACTCAGCTGCGGCTACCACCGCCGGCAGTTCTTTGAAGCCGAAGAGCACTAGCGGCGCTTCTTGCGCTTTGCGTGCTTCTTGGTGGTCTTGCGCTTTTTTGCCACCCGCTTCTTCCGTTTCGCCATTCTCCTCACCTCCCTTCGCGATAGTATTCGCCGTGGATGTTGCTTCGTCGTCCGCTCACCCTTTCGGGAACGGACGAGCCATCGCCTTCACTATACACGATAAAGAAAAACAATGCACGCGGCTGGTTATTCACGTTTAGCCGCTCCATGATCCATCAACGGTAAACTCACACTCGAACGACGTGTTCATTTCGTCGCGCTGCGTCGAGAGTGCCTCGTGCTTCAGCGCAAACGTCGCGATGGTACCGTCCCACGATAGCAGTCTAAGAAAATCGCTCGCGGTCGCATCGTCGGTCGCCGCCATGGTACTATCGGGCAGCAGCAGCGGTGAAATATCCGGTCCATGGAGGGAGGCCGTCCGTTTCTCCGCGTCGATGACGTAGAAACGGGTCTCACTTACTTGCGCTCTGATTTCAGCCGGGGTGATGGTCACTTGGCGGAACGTGGTAGGCCGACACGCTGGGGCTCGCAAGCGCTCGGTATTCCGTTCGATCCGGCGCGCCCAAACGACTGCCACCGTGGTAAAGACGACGATGAAAAGGGCGGCGCTCAGGAAAAAAATCCGTCGCATGTCACCAGCTCCCTCCCCCGCCGCCGCCGAAGCCGCCACCGGAAAAACCGCCGGAGAAACCGGAGCCGCCGGCCCCGGCCGCCGAACCGACCGCGATCGCTTGCGCCTGGGCGGTCGACGAGAAATCGCGCAGGCTGATCGCCAAGACCATCGCATTGAAGGTGGAAAAATTTCCGATGTACCACTCTGGCTGCTCAAGCGTCACGTCTTGAAATTGCTTCGCCCACTCTTTTTCCACACCCAGCGCCACCGCGTAGGGCAAGAACGTCATGAACTGCTGCGGCCGCCGTTCTGGCGCATTGTGAAACCTAAACCGTGCCGCATCAGTCACCGAGAGGAAACGTTTAAACCCCTTGATCTGCTCGGTCACGCGAACGCCCTGTTCCGTCCGCCGCGCCATAGCCGGGGCGAACGCCATTACGATGACGCCGGAAAGGATCAAACCGACGCCGACGGCCATCAGGCCAATCAGCAGGATCCCGGCGAAGAGTAGCACTACTCCGCCGATCAGGAACCCGGTCCGCACCGGGTGCGGCTGGTGGACAAAAAAATGTTGCTGCTGCGCGTCCGTCTGGAGTTTGTTGCGGAGCACGGAAACCTCTTTACCCATGGAACGCTTGAGATCACTCAAAAGGATGGGTGATCCGGTGGTAAACAGATCATCAAAAAGCTGCTGCTCGAACTGCGTCAGTTCCGGACCGGCAGCGCGACGCTTCGTCAGCCGGTAGGTGTGGCCAAAGGGTTTGTCCACGTACTCGATGGTGAGATACCCCTTCACCGCCAAGTTCAAAATCGATGCGGTCAGGTCGCGCGGATCAACCCGTTCGTCGATCAAAAAACCGACCATGGCCGGCGAGAGTTTTTCCGGCGGTTCGTACTGCGCGATGATCGTTCCGCGCCCGGACGGATCTTTCCCGAGCCGTCGGTACAGGAACACCATGGCCACGAGCACGACCACCGGCAGACCAAAGCCGAAGTTATCGGCCAAAAAATCCGTCAGGTTCTGCGCCAGACCGGGCTGCTTGATCGAACCGGCCGGGAGTCGAACCACCACCGTGAGCCCTTCCCCGGCCGCTAACGGCACCCCGCGTGAGAATGTGATGCGGGAATTACCAGCTCCGCCAAGGGTCTCGAACGTTGCCATCGCACAATCCTGCGCGGTGCTGCCAGCGATTCCGGTGTAGCACCAGGAATCTTCAGAAAGGCTCGGCAACGCTGGAGCCTCCACCGTCACGAGCGCCCCCCTGATCGGAACGGTCCAAGCGTTCCCGGTCGCGTTCCAATACAACTCCGGCCGGTCGTCGAACCAGTTGAGTGCCCGGCGGACCGAGTACACAATCCGGTATTGATGGCTGCCGGAAATCGTCCGGTCGGCCTGTCCGATTTTGATCTCCAAATCGTCCCCGCGACGACGCGTCGTGTACGCTTCGTCAACCCCATCGCGCTGGACGGAGCGTACAGTCACCCGCAATCGATACCGAAACCCATCGCGCTCATACGACACGGGAATCGTCCGAAAGATGCCGTGGCGGTCGTCCGAACCGAAATCATACTGAATCGATTCTCCAACCTCAAGCGCCCCTTCCGTGTCGAGCAACAAGGTAACCGAAAAATCAGTGATGGATTCAGCCCGGACTCCACGCGGGAGTAGCATGACGAAGACGAAACCGATCACCCAGCCAATTCGTCCGGCACCAAACAAGCGTGACATGCTGATACTATAGCAAAAACGGCGTTCCCCGCATACCGGAGGAGAAACGATTTACGTCAACGGTGGCGCCGATTGCCGCTCGACCTGCGCTTGCAGCGGACCAAGGTAATAGAGCTTCCAACCATCGGCGAAATCATGAACCTCGGCTGCCGGCACGCCAGTCTGGACCAGGCGGAGTCGTGTCCCGCCTTTTTCCGGAGCCAGCCTGAACGTCACCTTCGAGGGAGTGTCCCAGTCTCCGCCAAACCATGCTTGGACGAGTTTCTTTTTCGGCACGACCTCAAGGTTCTGGCCGTGCACGTCGCCGCCCCAGAGGCTGAACCGGCCACCGACCTGCACGTTCATCTGCGCTGAAGCGCCGCTCCACACCGCGATCTGCTTTGGCTGAACGAGCGCTGCCCAGACGGCGTCGACTGGGCCATGAATATGATAGGTTTGTTGGATGTTTTTCATCGCGGTAGTTCCCTTAGGCCGGGCGCCGGCGCTGCCGCCGTTTCTGCTCCCACGTCCGCACTTCCCGTTCGCTGAAACCGAGGTGATGGGCGAACTCGTGGTGAACGGTGTCAACAATGATTGATCGAATCCGTTCGGAATCTCCCCCGGCAATGTCTTCAATGACATCTTGGAAGATCGTGATTTTATCCGGGAGGACGAGCGAGTACTGGGGCCCCCGCTGCGTCAACGGAACGCCTTGGTAGAGGCCGAGCAAGGCGTGGCCGCGTCGAATGCGCTCTTCACCAGCCACCGGCGGCCGCGACCCTGGTTCGACAACGAAAACGACATTGTTCATCCGCCGTCGGAACCGTTCGGGGATCTGTCCGACCGCCTCAACGATGAGTTTTTCAAAGTCGGCCCGATCCATAGAAGTCTGTGGTCATTCCGGGGCGCGATTCCGACCGGCTACTTCTTGAAAAGCATGAAATACTGACGGTCAGCGGCGATGGTATCCGTAAACGAGGTCACGCCAGAGGAAACAGCGGCCGGGAACGAGGCATACTGGAGCGACTTCCCGCTCGCGACGCGCACGGTCAACGGATACGGCGCCGCACCGAGTTGTTTCGGAACCGTGAGTCGGTACACTGAACCGCTCCGCTTTCGCTCCAACGCCGTCGCCGAGCGGTAGCGAATCGTGATGACGCGTTCCTCGCCGGGGTTCAGGACGAGCCAACTGCCGAATGCCGTCAAGCCGAACTCATCGGTTTGCCGGACGCCCGAGGTCTCATCGAGTAAGGGATTTTTCTCGAGCTGGGTCAGGTCGGTGTCGGGAAGGGCATCGGCCGGCGGCGTGAAAAACTCGAGCGGCATCAACCGATCGAAGCCGCGGGCTTCCAGGACAACGCTTCCCTTTGGCACGTACGTCTTGACGTACCCGCGGTACCGCGTGCCGGTCCAAACATCGTCGGCGTCGCCGGTGTGGCGGTAGGTGACCTGGAGCGTATTCTCGATCTCTCCGTTGCGCGCAGCCACGTCGAGGGTGCCGCTTTTTTGAACGACCCGACTCGTCTTGCCGCCGCCCAGGTTCGCGTCAACGATGGCCACAACATCTCCGGTCGGATCGGGCCACGCGCCGGTCCACTGCAGGGCGGTCAGCCGCGACCGCTGCGACTCGTCCTTCAGCCAAAACACAAGGTCCTTCGTCGCCAGACTTTCATCAAACGCAGCCAGTGCGGCGACGGCTTTCTCTGGTGACAGGGAACTCACCTTGGCCAAAAGTGCCGGAATTAAATCGATGACAAACTTCTTCGGTTGATTCGCTGCCCGGTCGTACTTCAGCTCAACCTGTTCTTGCGTCGTGCGCAGGAAATTGTCGGCGGTGAGAACGAGGCTGTACTTCGGCAAGCTCACTGGCCCAGTGACCGCGAGTAAACGCTCGATGGTCCGCGGCGTCATCATGACCACGCCGTCAATCGGGAAGCCGCGTGCCTGTTCGTAGAACCAAGCGACTTTGGCGGCCGAGGTGGGAAAATCCGGGAACCAATTCGCATCGTGCAGGGTCCAGATCGGCGCGACCGACTGAATCGGCTGGGGTGGGACGAGGTGCCGGGGGAAGAAATCGTTCACGTCGAACGGACCCCGCCCCGGCGCATCGAGGATGGAAAACTCGCCGTGGCTGAATCGCACGAGCGCCAAGGATCCCAAGAATCCGCCGCCGGGCCGAAGCTCCGCGTCGTTGGCAAACAGAAACAGGTACTCCCGCGGGCGATCCGCACCGAACAGCCCCTCGAGGAATGGAATCGCCTGTTCGCCGTGCGCCAACTGACCTTTCAGCGGGGCGACGTTCGCCTGGAACGTGGCAAACTTCTGACGGTACGGTCGCGGCAGGTGGCTCGGATCAACCTGCTCAAGTTCGCGCAGCGCCGTCTGGACCTGACCGAGCGCCGCCGATAACCGGGATGACTGTTCAAGAAAGGCCTTCCCCGCCGTGAACTCACCGGCCTGGCTCGTCTCCTTCTCTTGCAGCAATGAGGCCACGGCGGTCGACAGCTGTCCGCCGGCTTCGGACAGCCGTTGTCCGGCCGAAAGCAAACGACGCCCAGCCTCGACTTTCCCGCGGGTCAACGGCACGGTCGCCAGCAGCGTCCGAACCGAGCCGCGGATGCTCTCGAGTTCCGCGTACGCCGCGGCGAAACGATCTTTTGCTGAAGCAAACTTTTCGGTCGCTTGGGCAAATTGAAACTCGGCCAGCGCGCTTCCGGCATCGGTGAAAGCGGAAAGCGCTGCCGCCGAAGCGGTCGTGAGCCGCCCCTCCCAGGCCCGGAGCGGTCGCGTCCAGCTGAAAACGAGAACGGGCACCACAAAAGCCAGGGCGAGCGCGCCAAACGGGCTGATGCGACGAAACGTCAATGAGACTGGCGGCCGCGGCGACCGAATCTTCGATGACCGCGACGTCGCTGTTCGGGGCGGGCGCGGCCGTGACTGAAACAATCGGAAGATCAGCCGCCGGCGCGACGATGACTGTCGCGCCCGATCGGCGTCGCGCCGCGCCACCACATGGCGCAAGTCGACGACGTTCGTCGCCGGAACATCATCGGGGAGTGGGGTTCGTCGTTGGTTTGCGTCCATGATTCTCCTCCACCACGGAACGATACACGGTCAAGGTCTCCAAGGCAAGGCGACGCCAACTGTACTTTTGCACCTGCCGCTGCCCCGCCTCACGGAGTGAACGCATTTTGTGTTCATCACCGACGAGGTCCAGGATGACCCGAGCGATGTCTTCGGATCGTTTCGGGTCGAAGTAGGCCGCGGCGTCAGCGAAGACTTCAGGCAAGCACGAGGCGCGCGACGCCGCCACCGGCACGTTGTGTGCCATGGCTTCCAACCCCGGCAGACCAAACCCTTCGGCCAGTGAGGGAAACACGTACAGGCGGGCGTGCTGATAGAAGGACGCGAGATCGTGATCGTTGAGGAAACCAGGGAAGATAACGTCCCGGCCCAGAATAAAGTCAAGCGATGCAGCGTATCGTTGGAGACGTTGGGAGAAATAATCATCTTTCCCGACGAGGACCAGTTGGAGATCGGGCCGCGCGCTGCGCACCCGCAGCCAGGCTTTGAGCAGCGTCTCCAGGTTCTTGTGCGGGTAACTGTTGCCCACGTACAAGACATACCCTGGCCGTACCGAGAATCGATCAAGGACCTTCGACGATTCGTCCCCAACGGCCGGGAGACGCGAGGGTCCTTCGTAGGTAACGGTAATACGGTCGGGCGGTGTGCCAAAATGACGGATGATGTTCTCTTTCGAGAACTGCGAGATGGTCAGGACTTGTTCGGCGCGCTCGACGGCCCGGCGAATGACGAAGTGATACGCCTGCCGCTTCATCCAGTACTGCAGGGGGCCGAGCGTCGTCGCGCGCTCGGTAGGAAAATCATGCAGAATGAGATCATGGATCGTGACCACAAACGGCCGCG
>CAYWEH010000016.1:0-5996 GCA_964457305.1 uncultured Gammaproteobacteria bacterium | reverse complement strand
GGGAAGCCAGGGGAGCGTTGAAGTGCGGAAAATGCATAACATCAATGTTCGCCTGGCGGATGACGCGCGGAAACCGCAGTTGCTCGGCGACCGTATACCACCGAAACGGAAAAAGAACCCGCTCTACGCCGGGGTGTTCCGAGAACGCGCCTAGGCCGTCCGGCCGTAAAAAAAGGGTCAAACGGACGCTGGCGTCGAGCGCCAGGAGATTGTTGATGAGCTCGGAGGTATACCGACCAAGGCCGCCGCTCGCCGGTCCGAAGAAACGGGCATCGATGCCGATGCGCATATTACGCTTTCGCCGAAAGTCCGCGCAGGTAGGCGATCAGCGAGACGAAGGACAGCGCCGCGAGAAATCCCGCCAGGAGGCCAGCCAGCGTGGTCAGTGGGACATTCGGCTTGGTGGGGACGATGAGCGGTTTCGTGCCGACGAGCTCAAACAACGCTTTTTTATCCGACGCTTGGTTGAGTGCCGCCGCTCGCGCCTGCATCGTCTCGATGATCGCCTGCGCAATCTGCTTCGCCCGCGCGTCGGAGGCCTCGCTGAACGTGACGACGATGTTCTGCGCCGCGTACTTTTTCGTCGAGAACCGACGGGTCAGATCGTTCAATGTCCGCTGCTGGGTCTCGACGCCGGCCCGCTCATACACTTCTTTCAATACGGACGGGGTGGAAAACCAGCTCACCACGGTCTGCGAGAAGAGGTCAGCCGCCTGGATGGCGTAGTACCCGTCGTACTCGTAGGTGTTCGTCGGGGCTTGGTTCAGGCGATTCGCGGCGAACGAGATGGACGTTTCGTACTTCACCGGCTGACGAACGGCGAAGAGCAGCGCGGCCAGACCGGCCATCAGGGTCACGATCACGAGAAACGGCGCGGGACGTTTAAGGAGTGGGGAAAACTGACTCATAGGCGTTGGCGGTTACGGAACGTGGTCCAGGCTTCGGCCACGAAGCGACGGAACCGTTCCTTAAATTGTTCAGTATCAAAGTCGAGGGCGTGCGCACGGATCGTCTGCGGCACGAAGGTCTCCGGGCGGAACCGAATGACTGTATCCGCCAATGCCTCCCACGTCTGCTCACGGAAGAAGGTCCCGGTGATGTTCTCGGTGACGGTCTCCAGCGCGCCGCCGCGGCCGAACGCGATGACCGGCCGGCCAGCAGCCATGGACTCGATGGCCGTGATACCGAAATCCTCCTCTTGCGGATGGAGGAAGGCGATCGCCTTGGCGTAGAGTTCCGCTCGGGTCACATCGGACACCTTCCCCAGGAACTCGACGTTTTTTGCAGCGAGGTTCTTCAAAAATTTGTACTCCGGACCGATGCCGAAAATCTTCAGCGGAATCCCCAATTTATTAAAGGCGCGGATGGTGAGGTCAAACCGCTTGTAGGGCACCAGCCGCCCACCCATCAGGTAATAATTCTCGACCTGGGGCGAAATGGAGAAACGGCTCGTATCCACCGGCGGGTAAATGAGCGCGCTCGACCGGCGGTAGTACTTCTCGATCCGGCGTTGTACCGGGCGCGAGTTCGCGATGTACTCGTCCACGCGATCGGCCGCCAACCGGTCCCACTGACGCAGTCGGTTCAAGAAGTACGGCAAGATGCTCTTGATCACCCGGTTCGTCGGGAACTCCTGCACGTAGCTGTGCATATCTGACCAGAGGTACCGGGTCGGCGTATGGCAGTAGCAGACGTGCAGGGTCTCCGGCCGCGTGACCACCCCCTTGGCAAAGGCGGACGAGGACGAGATAACGACGTCATACTCCATCAAGTCATAGCTCTCGACGGCAATCGGCATCAGGTTCAAGTACCACTGGTAGCGTCGGCGACCGAGCGGCAGGCGCTGGATGAACGAGGTGCGAATGTCTTTGTCGGCAAACGACGCATGGGCCCGTTTCGGTTCGTAGACTAACGTGTACGTCGGCGCTCCAGGATAGAGGTCCTGCAATACCTGGAGGACGCGTTCGGCACCGCCGTCTTGCGCCAAGTGTTCGTGGACAAGGGCAACGTTCATCGTTACGTCGCTGAACGGGCGGACAGGACGACCAGCGGAGTCCGCAGGAGAATTTGGAAATCGAGGCGCGGGGACCAGTGCTCAATGTAGAACGTGTCCAGACGAACTTCCTCCTCGAACGACAGGTCAGACCGGCCGGAAATCTGGGCCAAGCCAGTGATACCCGGCTTAATAGCGAGAAGCTTCAGGTGGTGTCTATCGTATTTCGCTACCTCTTCGGGTTCATGAGGGCGCGGGCCGACGAGCGACATCTCCCCTTTCAGCACGTTCCACAGTTGCGGCAGTTCATCGATGGAGAACCGTCGGATGAACCGACCGACCCGCGTCACCCGGGGATCATTTTTAATCTTGAACAGCGGGCCGTCACTTCGTTCGTTCAACGCCACGAGGTTCCGCTTGAGCTCATGCGCGTTCTTGACCATCGAACGAAATTTATAGAGCGTGAAGGGATCGCCACGCTCGCCGATGCGGAGGAGGCGGACGAAGGATGAGCCTTCGGAATCGAGGCGGACGAACAACGCCACGAGCACAAGGAGTGGCGAGAGGAGCACGAGACTCACCCCGGCGAGGACGAGGTCGACGCTTCGTTTGAAAATCTTCCCCCACCCGTCCAGCGGCGTGCGCTTGATCTCAATAATCGGAATACCGGCGATGGTGCTGATGTCAATGTTCGAAATCTGGGCATCAAACAGGTCCGCGGCGTACTTGAAGATAATGTGGTGCTCATTCGCGTACTCGAGCAGGTGCTGGGTTTGCTCGCGCCCGAGCGACGGATCGGCAATGATGAGCTCGTCGATCTTCAGCAACGCGCGTTTCGCTTCCAGTTCAGCGATCGCCGCTTCGTTGCCGTCGGGCAGCCGGGAAACGACCTTATACCCAAGCGACCGGTGTTGCGCCAGGTGACCGATGAGATCGTTGGTCGTCTGGTCGTTGCCGACAATCACGGCTTGATGAACGCCGATGCCATTCTGAAACAAGGCGTGTTGAATGGCGCGGACCAGGATCCGCCCGAGCGAGACGAACACGATAGACAGAGCCCAGGCCGCTAAGATAATGAACCGTGAGGAAAAGAGGTCGCGGTTGAAGAAAATCAACAAAATGATGATGACGAAGGCGGTTGAGCAGGCGAAAAAAATCTTCGCCATCTCGTCAATGACCCGCCGCGTCGCCCGAAACGTGTACAGTCCCGACAGGGCAAAAACGCCGAGCCAACCAATGGCCACGACAAACACCACTCGCAGGTAGTCGCCGAGGGCGAGTTCATACAGCACCGGCCGGAATTCATTGATGGTAAAAAACCGCAGGTAGTAGGCAGTGCCGGCCGCGGCCAACAGCATAAGAAAATCGACCGGGACCAGCAAGGCGGAGAACACGAGTTCGGATCGTTTCATACCCAGCACCTTTCCATTTGCCAGCTCGAATTTACTTTCAGGTTTACCGAATCTTTCTTCTTGGGAATCAATGCAATGTGGGTAAAAAGAAAGGTGCTGGGTGCCGAAGAAAACCTGTAAGCCGAATTCTGTCCGCCTCCGCCAAGGCTCCGGCGGACAAGTTCTTTGGAACGTGCCTGCCAGCCGAAGCCTCGGCAAAGGCTGGATGGTCATCTCTCTAGCCCGGTCATTGCTGACCAGATCAAGCGACGGACCCGCCCTGTACCGGAAGGCCGAGGGCCAACTGGTACATGGGCCTATGTCGTCTTGCACCGGGTAGGGTTTGCCCCCGACCTGACTCACGCCAGGTCAGCGTGGGCTCTTACCTCCCCCACCTTTGTACAAAGGTGGGGGACGGGCTGTTGTCCAACCCGCCACGATTTCACCCTTACCTTGCCCCGATAAGTTGGGGCATCAGGCGGTATGTTTCTGTTGCGCCAGCGGTCCGTTTTGCAACGAACCGCCGGCCGTCGACGCACCCGTTTCGAGTGGCCGACAACTCTCCCTGGGCTTGGAGCGTCAAAGATTCGCGCGAGCGCCTTTGATGCCTTACTCCCGGTCCCCGTTAGGGACTACCCATTTTCAAGGTGTTCGGACTTTCCTCCCCGCCAACTTTCCTGACGCTAGCCATCATCGAGCAATCGGTAGCCGCGAGGCGGCTTTGCCGCACCTGCTCGGTACGATTTAGCGCTTCGCCAGGAAAGTAGGCGGGGCGACCATCCGGTTTTCTTCGGCAGGTCATACTCTACAAAAAACGCTGATTCTTGTCAATCGAGGGACTTAAGACCAGCTCGGCCGGTCCTTACCGAGCGGTCGCTGAACACAGAACCGGCGCTCCGGTTCACCACCCCGTCAGCGCTTTTTAAGTACCGCCACGCGGTTCCCTAGCCGAAGAAACGACAGCGGCCGTTCGTTACCGCATCCGCGGCAAAGACGTACATGCCGGCCGACCATGCCTGCTCGGCCATGCCCTGGGGATGTCCGGTACGACCATGCATCCATTCGTTAAATTCCCACGAAGCATTTTTTCCGTGCCGGTTCATCTCCCCGAGGGATCGCAATACCCGTTTGGCCTGCGCCAAGCGTCCCTGCGCGACCAGCGCGGCGACGGTGAACCCGCCGAGGAACGGCCAGCATCCGCCGTTGTGATACTGGTGAGGAAGGTTCAGGTTGCCGAACCGATAGTAGGAGCGCCAATCCTTCCCGCCTGGCCGAATGACTGGGGAGAGCGCCCGGCTGGGATACGGTTTCGCTATTCCATGCGTCTCAAGAAAGCGCAGGATGGCGGTCGCCTGCGTTCGAGCAGCCACGCCCGAGAGAATGGCCAGGAGGTTCCCAAGCGTATCAAACCACTCGCCGAAATCGCGGAACGTCACGTACGGTAAATAGTACGAGGCGCCACGCAGAATGGTTTTCTTCGGCAGGAACGGCTTCCGTCCGAAACGGTCGCGGCCTTGCCGGACCGGGTTCACAATGCCAAACTGGAGGAACTCGGCCAGCGGCTTGCGCGGCGTGTACCAAAGAAGCTCATTGATTCGCCGGCGGACAAGGCGGCGACGAGCGGCATACTCCTGTGCGGCCTTCGCCCGGCCGAGTCGTTGTGCCAAATCGCCCGCCGCTCGCAAGGCCAGGACGTAGAGGCAGTTCACCGTGAGCGCAGTCCCGCGCACGGCCAACAAATCTTCCCAATCTGACGCTTCCTGAATCGCGATGAGTCCGGACTGATTCCCATCCTGGTGGGCGTACCACCGCAGCGCCCGTTCGATGGCGGGCCACGCCGAACGGAGGAGCCGATGGTCGTCCTTGGTCTTGACATAGGCGGCGGTCCCCACGACAAACCACAATCCCCCGTCAGCATAGGCTTGAAAGTTCGGTCGGCCGCTTCGGACGTCCACGTTGTTCGGGATGACGCCGAGGGCGGTCTGGTGCTGTTGTAACGTCTTGATGCTGGCCCGGACAGCTCGATCCAGCACTGGATCCTCCATCACCATGGCTCCCAACGAGGTAATCATACTGTCCCGCGCCCAGACCTGCACGTAGCCGTCGGGACGAGCCGAGGCTTTGAACCCCAGCCGGCTGACGCAACGACGGAGGACCTGGTGCGCGTGCGCGGTTGCTTCAGTGATGAGCGAATCGGTCATGGTCGCTCCGTCGTCGCCGGACGCAATCCCAGCCCCTCGTCAATCGCCTCATTGACCAGTGTATCGGCTTCGTGGTTCTGTTCGCGCGGGATGTGCCGGAACGTCACCTGGCGAAACGCCGACACGAGATTCCAAATCTTCACAAACCATGGGGCTAAATCGTGGTTCTTGACTTTATACGTTCGATGGAGCTGATTGGCGACCAGCTCGGAGTCCAGCAGACATTCGACCGTGTCCGCTCCCAGCTCCTTTGCTTTCGTCAAGGCCATCAGTAACGCTTGGTATTCGGCCTGATTGTTCGTCGTCTCGCCCACGTACCGTTTCAATCGCGCCACGGTCCGGCCGTCGGTCTTCAGCACCGCCCCGATCCCAGCCGGCCCTGGATTCCCGCGCGCGCCGCCGTCGGTATAA
>CAYWEH010000015.1:0-23455 GCA_964457305.1 uncultured Gammaproteobacteria bacterium | reverse complement strand
GATGGAAATCTGTGTCTCAAGTTCCGCTCCTGACCCAAACGAAATCCGTAAGAATCGGATGTATTCTCGCTTCGTTCCTCGACGCCATCCTTCCGCGACATTCGATGGAATTGAAATTGCCGCCCGTCTCATTTGCTGCGTCAGGCAATATCGATCGGATGCAGGAAAATCCCCCGTGGGTTCGAAAACCGCGACTGCGAGAGCCGTGGCCTTTTGCCAAACGATGAGTTCCTGGTAGCTGTGAATCAAGGAAGCCTTTGAGCAGCCACCTACTCCCTACACGCTACTCGCAACTCGCTCGCGAGTCAACCTGGGCGTATTCCTGACCTTATTTTTTCCCTTCCAGAACAATGGCGTTTTTCTTCACGGTGACGCGGACCGTGTCTTTGGCACGAATCTTCCCGGCCAGGAGTTGCGCGGCCAGCGGGTTGCCAATGGTTTCTTGGATGAGCCGTCGCAGGGCGCGCGCGCCCTGGTCTGGATTGAACCCCTCGCGGGCGAGGTGCGACCGGGCGGCGTGCGTGACGGTAATCTTCAGCTGTTCCTTTTTCAAGCGATGCATCAAGTCAGTCAGTTCGAGGTCAACGATCTTCTCGACGGCGGGAAGCGTCAGCGGCCGGAAGACGATTACCTTGTCAATGCGATTCAAGAACTCGGGGCGGAACTGGCGCTGCAGCTCATCGAGCACGGAGTCCTTCACCTGTTCATACCGTTCCTCAAGCTGGTGCTCGTGTTCCTCGGCCTGGGAATTAAATCCGAAGGCCGCGACCTGGTTCAGGTTTTGCAGGCCAATGTTGGAGGTGAGCACAATGATTGTGTTCTTGAAGTTGATCTTTTTTCCGACAGCGTCAGTCAAGTGTCCATCCTCGAGCACTTGGAGCAGGATGTTGAACACGTCCGGGTGGGCTTTTTCGATTTCATCGAAGAGGACGACCGCATAGGGCCGACGGCGGACGGCTTCGGTGAGCTTCCCGCTCTCTTTGTAGCCGACGTAGCCGGCGGGCGCACCGATGAGTTTCGAGACGGTGAAGCTTTCCCCGAATTCCGACATGTCAATGCGGATGAGTGCGCTCGAGTCCTCGAAGACGAGTTCGGCAATGGCTTTGGCCGTTTCGGTCTTCCCGACGCCGGATGGTCCGAGGAAGATGAATGAACCAATGGGACGGTTTGGATTGGTTAAGCCGACGCGGGAACGGCGAATGGAATCAGCAATCGTCTTGATGGCTTCGTCCTGCCCGACAATGCGCTTCGTCAAATACTTTTCCAGATCTAACAGACGCTCCCGTTCCTCACGGACGAGTTCAATCAAAGGGACACCGGTGATGCGCGAGACGATTTCCGCCACGTCCTTCTTGTGAATGGATCCGACGAACGAGGGGCGGGCATCGGCGCGCCGCTGACGTAAATGCGTTAAACGCTCGTCGAGCAAATCGCTCTCGGCCTTGATGGCCAGCGCCCGTTCGAATTTTTCTTCGTTGACCGCCTGCTGCTTTTTCTCCTCGAGTCGAGTAATCGCTTTTTCCAACTCGCGCATTTCCTGAACCGGTCCGGAGGGCTTTTGCTGAACCTTCACTTTGGATGCAGCTTCGTCGATGAGGTCAATCGCCTTGTCAGGCAGGAATCGTTCCTGGACGTAGCGGGCCGACAGTGTGACCGCCGCTTCAATCGCCTCGTCCGTGATGCGGACATGGTGGTATTTTTCGTAGTTGGCGCGGACGCCGTGAAGGATTTTTTTTGTTTCCTCAAGCGATGGCTCGGCGACGGTGATCGGTTGGAAGCGCCGCTCCAGGGCCGGGTCGCTCTCGATGTGTTTGCGGTATTCGTCGTACGTCGTCGCACCGATGCAGCGGATAAAGCCTTTCGCCAGGGCTGGTTTCAAAAGATTCGCCGCATCCATTGAGCCCGAAGCAGAACCCGCGCCGATAATGGTGTGGAGCTCGTCAATGAAGAGGATGATGTTCGGATCAGCCTTGATTTCGTCAATGACTTGCTTCAGGCGCGATTCGAATTCGCCGCGGTACATGGTGCCGGCCACAACCAGACCAAGATCGAGCGCCAAAATGCGCTTGCCCTGGAGGATGTCGGGGACATCGCCTTCGACGATTTTCTTCGCCAGGCCTTCCACAATGGCTGTTTTGCCGACTCCTGGGTCGCCGATGAGCACGGGGTTATTCTTCGTCCGGCGCGACAGGATGTGGATCAACCGCTCGATTTCCTCCCGGCGTCCGATGACCGGATCAATCTTTTCCTGCTGTTGGTCGCTGGTGAGGTCGTGGGCAAAAAAGTCGAGCGCCGGCGTGCCCTGGGGCTTCTTTCCGCCGCCCACCGTTTCTTTCTCCACCTCTTTCTGGTCTTGCTGCAAGAAGCCGGTCAGGTCCGGAAATTTCGACGTGGACTTCATGATGATCTGCAGGTGCTGCTTCGTCTCCTTGGCCGGAATCTTGTTTGCTCGGAGGAGCTCGTGGAACGATTCATCGGCCAGTTCCAGCAATCCGTAGAGGAGGTGTTCGGTGCCGACGTACTTGTGCTGGTGGCGGTTGGCAATGAGCACTGCTTTCTCGAGCGCGCGTTTCGCCGTTGGGCCGAACGTCAAATCGCCGAGGTTGAGCGTCTCATCGTCGCTGACGGCCGGGCGATCAGGCCGGTCGCGGATCGAGTCACGCAACTGTTCGATGTCGACGTCGGTTTTTGTGAGAATCTCAAAGGCAATGCCGCCCTTTTGCTCGGCCAGTGCCAGCAGGAGGTGGTCAGGCGCGATCGCTTTCGCCTTGGCTGCCAAGGCGAGCTCGGCCGCCCGGGACAGGGTGTTCTTCAGGTGGGTCGTGAATTTGTTGAGGATGGGCGGCTTCATGGGTGCGGTCAAACTACAAGAAAAATGAGTCTCTGGCAAGCGGAGAGAGCTTGTTGGCAGGTAGGCCCGTAGGCTTGTATATACAGTGACACGATACCCATAATATTTCCTCCCCACCCACACGCCTACCAGCCTACCGACCTACTCGCCTACTGCCCGGCAGCCGCCCCGCCCATTGCCCGCAACTCCTTCACCCGCTCGGCCATGGGCGGATGGGTGGCGAAGAGTCCATGAAGTCGGCTCACCCTTGTCCCGAACGGGTTCGCGATGTAGAGATGTGCGGTCGCATCGGAAGCTCGTGCCATGGGTCGGACGTTGGTGGCTTGGATTTTTTCCAATGCCTTCGCTAAGCCCTCTGGGTAGCGGGTGAGGAGCGCGCCAGACGCGTCAGCCAGGAACTCGCGTCGTCGGGAAATCGCGAATTTCATGAGTTGGGCGGCAATGGGGGCGAAGATGAGGAGAACGAGTCCGATGATCATGAGGACGCCGCCGGCCCCGCCGCTGTCGTTCCGGCGTCGTCCGCCGAGTCCCAGCCAGCGCCCGCGCCAGAACAGGTCGGCCAGGATGACGATGATGCCGACGAGCACGGCCACGAGCATCATCAGGCGCGTGTCGTGGTTGCCGACGTGGGAAAGTTCGTGGGCCAAGACGCCCTCGAGTTCTTCATTCTCCAGTCCTTGCATCGCTCCGGTAGTGACCGCGACAGACGCGTGCTTGGGATCGCGGCCGGTCGCGAAGGCATTCATGGTTGGGTCTTGGATGACGAACACACGGGGCATGGGCAAGCCAGCGGTGATGGCAAGATTTTCCACCATACGGACAACATACGGAGCTTGCTCCCGGGTGACGGGTTGGGCGCCCGAGGTGGCGAGGGCGATTTTGTCCCCGGCGTAGAAGCTCACCAGCGTCATCACGATCGAGACGAACGCGGCCAGGACGAGGAAACTCGCATCACCTTTGTATGCGGTATCGAAGGCCCAGCCGATGAGCATGACGATCCCAATAAACAAGACGATTAACACGAAAGACCGTCGTTTGTTGCTGGCGATGGAGGTGTACGTCGTGGCCATAGAGACAGGGAGTTAGAAGAAAGAAGTTAGGAGATAGGGGTGTTTTCTGCATCACCCTAACTTCTAGCTTCTTCCTCCTGACTTCTAAAACTTGACCGCCACCGGTTCTTTCGCCGCTTCTTGCTCGAGCTGGAAGAACTCTTTCTTCACGAAGCCGAACAGGCCGGCGACGAGATTCGTCGGGAACATGTCAATCTTGATGTTCAAGTCGCGGACGTTGCCGTTGTAGAAACGCCGCGCCGCCTGGATTTTGTTCTCGGTGTCTGAAAGTTCGTCTTGGAGTTTGGCGAAATTTTCCGACGCGCGCAGGTTCGGGTAGTTCTCGGCCACGGCGAACAGGGATTTGAGCGCGCCCGAGAGCATGTTCTCGGCCTGGCCTTTGGCGACTGGCGTCGTCGCGTTCATGGCTGCCGACCGGGCCTGGGTGACATTCTCGAAAATCTGCTTTTCGTGGCTGGCGTAGCCTTTGACCGTCTCGATCAGGTTCGGGATGAGGTCGTAGCGACGCTTCAGCTGCACGTCAATATCCGACCACGCTTCGTTCGTCTGCGTCCGCAAACGGACCAGGGAGTTGTAGGCCGCGATGAGCCAGATGATGATGAGTCCGGCGATAATGAGGAGGAGCCAAACAAGTTGCATAGGCGATTCGTTAAGAAACCACTCTTACTATACACTGTTTTCTTTGCCTGTCAAAAACCTTTGAAAATATTCTTCGTATGGCACGAAACGCACAAACATTCACCGGCCAGGGGGGTTCCGGTGACGGGTGCGGATTGACGTACGGCGTTGCCAAGGTAGTTCAACTGTGCTATAATGTTGTTAGCCGTTCCGAGACGGTGCGAGATGGTGGGATGGCAAAACAACACTCTAGAAAGATAGCGAATGGCTTACGGCCAAAGCAAAAGCGTTGCAAACCGATGGCGTACCACCTGGCGAGGGCTGGTGGCCGTGGTTGGGTTCCTCGCCCTGGCCACTCCTGCCTTTGCCTTCACCGAGCCGACTGAAGCGCCGCCCGGGGGGAACGCGATTGCCGCGCCGCTGAACGTTTCCTCGACCGAGCAGACAAAACTCGGCCGTTTGAACCTGGGTACCGGTTTAGTCGCCGATTCAGTTGCTTTATCCGTCGGTTCGTCCGCATTGCTGAAGAGACTCTGCCTCAACGATGATGGCGGCGGCGGCAAGTGCATTGACGACTGGAGCGACATCGTTGGCGGCGGCACGGTCGTCCTGCGCAGCGGGGCGACGTCACTTCCGTCATGGGCGACGACTGGCACAGGCCGCAACGCTGACCCAGGGTACCTCGCGGTCGTTGCCCAATCGAACCAAGGTTGGGCGGTCGGCGGCCAGGCAACTGATCCGAATTGGTCCGGCGCAACTTCGGCGGGTGTATACGGCGTGTCCTATACTGGACTCGTAACAACTACAAATTTGACTTATGGGGTGCTGGGGGTAGGACGGATAATCGCCGACGGCACCGGAATAAGAAGACAGTCCGTCGGCGTTACGGGCATCGGTGAGAGTGACGGAACCGCTGGCTACTTCCAAGGAAAAGTCGGCATCAATACTTATGTGCCGAATTCCCAGTTCGTCGTGAACTTCCCTAGCGCTTTGGGCAACCCGGGCGGCGTTGATGATGCCGTGTCCATTATCGCCAACAAACCAGGGACCAGCGGCTCGGCCCTCTACGCCGAGCAGCAGGTCGCCAGCGCCTACGCCGGATACTTCTCCGGCCGCGTCCGCCTGACCGGCAGCACCGGCTTCCCGAAGCTCCTGGTGAACGCCAATACGTCTGGCAGCGGGAACACCAGCAACGCCGTGGACATCCTGGCGAACGTCACGGACACCGGGCTCTACGTTGAGAACCCCGTGCCGGCTGCGCCCGTCGTCGGCACCGACCAGTGGGCCGGGTATTTCTCCGGCGACACGAACTTCTCCGGCCGCGTCTGCCTCAACGACGACGGCAGCCGCTCAAGCTGCATCAGCGCCTGGCCGTCGGGCGGGGGCGGCGGGCAGTGGAGTTTGAACGGCGCGGCGAACACCATTTTCCCGAACGCCTCGTCGCGGAGGGTGGCCATCGGCGGCACGTCGGACACCGCGCCGTTCTACTACGACCCCGGGGCCAACGTGTTGAGTTTGACCGGCGGCAACTTGGCGTTGAACAGCGGCGCGCTCTACCTCAAACCGCCGCCCGGGGCCGGGGAATCGCCGCCGCCGGATGTGGGCGCGGCCAGCAGCGGCAGGATGGGCGAACGGTTCGCGGATTTGCTCAAACCCCGCGCAGCGCTCGCCGGCAGCGTGACGAATCCGGGCGGGCCGCCGCCGGTGCGGCTGTTCGTGCGCGACGGCGTCGTGAGCGTCGAGGGCGGCGGCAACAAACTTGAGCTGGGGAACGCCGGCCGCGACATCGCTTCAGACAGCGACCTCTACCTCCGGCCGCGGTCAGTCGCCGGCGGGTCGAACGCCGCCCGGCTGACCCTCGTGAACGGCAACACCCAAACCCAACTGCAGCTGCCGTCCCTCCAGCTTTCGGGTCTCGGTGCGGGTACGCCGCTCTCGATCACCCACCCCGGCGGGACGACCTCGCTGTCCGTCTCGAACACCAGCGCTGCTCTTGCGAGCGCAACCATCTTGGTCACGAACAACTCGGCTTCGTCAAGTGCGCACGGATTGCAGGCCATCCTGGCCGGGACGAACAACGGTTCGTCCAGCCTCTACGGCTTCAACGCCTCGACCTCGGGCTGGGCCGGCTATTTTGAGGGGCGGGTGAATGTGACCAGCAGCCTGTGTTTCGGGGGAAGCGGGGGAATCGGGGGAACAGACTGCCGGACGAGTTGGCCGACGCTCGGGAGCCTCGGGGGGGTTGGCGGGTCGGGGAGCGTCAATATTCTTCCGAAGTGGACCGCGACTGGGACGTCGCTGACGAACTCGCAAGTGTTCGACAACGGGACGGTTGTCCGCATCGGCGGTTCGGCGACCAGCGGTGCGCGCCTCATCGTAAATCAAGGGGGGACGGATGGCAGCGGCAGCAGCGGTGACGCCATCGCGGCCTACACGAATTCGACGAACTCGGCGGTCTACGCGCAGCAGGCGAATGCCAGCGGTTGGGCCGGGTACTTCAGCGGGGGTCTTGCCGTGACCGGGTACAGCGCCACGGCGCCGGGCCTGTCGCTCCGAATCTTCAACACACTTCCGCGCATCAGCAACACCTCCAGCGCTCCCCTCGGCCATTCGTTCCAGCTCGGCGGGTTGTCGGAAACGAGCAACGAGTCCGATGGCACGCAATGGCGTTTCTACGAAGCCGAGGGGTGGGACGGCATCATTGCGGTTGGTCCCAGCTGCGTCATCACGCCCGAGCGGAACGAGTCGAGCGCGAGCGGCGGCCAGGCCGTGCGGATTACGGCCTGCAACCAGGATACGATCTACACTCACACGCCGCGCATCATCGTGCCTCGGGGGACCTACAAAATAGTGGTTCGAATCAGGGGCGCGGGCTTTTCCACGCCGACGGACGCGCGGCTCGAGATCGGCATTGTCCGCAATGCGATATTCCAGAACGTCACAACGGTCTTCCCGAGCGAGCTGCCGGGGAATTCGGAATGGGTCACCGTTGGGACAACCTTCAGTCAGGAGGATACGACAACGGACTTCGTGATTCGATTCTTCACGCGTGGGACAATGAATAGTACCGCGTTCTGGGAAATCGATAACGTGCTGATCACACCCGACGATAGCCCGTCGCACATTAATCAGAATGTCGTCATCACGGGCAACCTCAAGGTGACGGGCCAGATTAGCGACTACACAACTACGGGGACCACGCATGATGTGTTGAGTGCCGTGACCGTCAACATCGGCGCGGGGGAAACGTGCGGGGGTGTCTGTAGTTCGAAGCACGGCAAGAGCTGCCTCGTCAGCGTCGATTCCACAGGCGGCAACTATAGTTGCACCTCCACGAGTCCCGCGATTGACTTCTGTCTTTGCGGGGCGGCGTACCCATGATCGATGGTGATCGAACGGGGATTTTCTTTACGACGCCGGCCGCCAGGCTGGCGAGTGCGCTTTGTGGTACAATACAGTGTCTATGGCAGGGCGCCAGGAAAACGGAAAAACCAACCGACAATGGATGCTCGGCGGTCTAGGGGCGCTTGTCGTCTTCGGCGTGCTCGTGTTCCAGCCCGGGGTGAACCGCGCCGTCTCCGAATGGGAGCGCCAGACCCCGCCGCCGGAGATCGATCAGCCGACGGCGCCGACGACGCTGTACGGTGCGACCGCGGCGTATAACCCAACGCTGGCCGCCCAGAACCCCCGGCTGGGCGGGTACTTCGCCTGGGCGGTTGGAAAGAAATGGCTGCCCGCCAGCAATCAGCAGGGAGTTGTTTTACGTTTTAATCGGCACAACTGGGAGACGAAACTGTTTCCGTGTTTGACCTGTGGGACGACGCCGACCCAAGTGGCGGATTCGTTGAACGGGGTTGCCACCTGGCTCGATGATAACGGAACTGGCACCGGCCCGGACGATTTCCACCGTGTCTGGGCGGTCGGGCGGACAAGATACCCCGCCGTCGCCGGGGTCGTGCTGTATTCAGAGACGAACTCCACCACCGGCACCGCAACGCCCTGGTCGAATTGCGTCACCAATCATGTTTCAGGCGCCTGCGAGCCCATTACGTTTACCGGCGGTTCGCCGCAACCCTTCAACGCCGTTGATTTTTTTTCCGCCGGTCAAGGATTAGCCGTCGGCGATAACTGTGAGGTTTGGAAAACAGTCGATTCTGGCAAGACCTGGACACAGACGACTTCACCCGGGGGTTGCGGGAGCGGGAATCTCACGAGCGTAGCTTTCCTCCGTAATTTTTCTGCGCCGTACGATCCGGCCACGAGCCTCAATGTCCCGCGCACCAGTTTCGCTTGGGTGACTGCGGAGAATTCGAATAAAGCATGGTTTTCGAACGACTTCGGAGCCACCTGGAGCGTGATCAACATACCCGGTGCCCCAAATGACTGGTATGGGGTGACGGCGTTCACCCATTCCAGCTTGGGCGTGACCAATAATGCGTATGTGTGGATCGTCGGCGAAGGCGGTCGCGTTCGCCGGGCTATCTGCACCGAAGCAACCCCCACGACCTGTGAGAGTGCGGTGTTCGACGATGCCGGGCCGAGCGGGCAAGCCGGACTCGGCAGCGTCACGTTGCGGTCTGCCGCATCATTCATCGACACGACGAGCCCGATCAAATACATGCTGTGGGCGTCGGCGGGAACGATGCCGAGTCCGCCAGCTACGCCACCGACCGACGGCGCCATTTCGTTTACCATGAATCCAACCGCGACGTCGGCCGCCGATGTCCTCTGGCAGTCCCAGAGCATCAACACCGCCCAAACCGTGTTTGACCTGGCCGTCGTCAACGGGACGCACGCCTGGGCGGTCGGCGACCAAGCGACGCTTCTGAAACTCTCACCGGGCAACGTCAACGGGTGGCTGTGGATCGGCGCGGATAACTGCCGCGACCTCTGTATCGCCTCCCCGAGCAATAACTACTGCGCCAACTTTCCGACTTGCCAGGGCGGCGCTGCGCGGACCCGGCCGCTCGGCTGGCTGTCAGTGAATTGCGCGAACACCGGCACCTGCCAGGCCGCGACGTTCAACTACGGTGTGAACTTGAAGCAGAAGAAGGAGAAGGTGGGCGCGATAACGACCTGCCAGCAGGCGGACCAAGATACGGACGTCGGCGCGTTGTCGGGGTTTGGCTGGTTTGGGGTCAGCGATGCAACCCAGCGGGATCCGACGACCGGGCAAACCTGCCAGCAGAACCCGAGCGTCTGCCGGCCCATCGGCTGGTTGAGTTTTGAGCGGACGTATTTCTGTACGGGGGATCTGCAGAAGACCTGCCGCCAGAACAGCGACTGTACCGGGTTTGGCACCTGCAACATTGCTGGCGGAACGCCTCCTACACCGCCGTTCAACACCTTCGATTTCACCTCGGCCTGCAACAAGACCATCACGAACAATTCGTCCCAGCAGTACGTTCAGGCGCTCTACGATTATGAGACTGACCGCGTCGAGGGTTGGGCGCGGTTTGTTGCGCCTGAACACCTGACGAATAACACGGGCTGGGTGAAGCTCCGCGGCCCGTACATGTGCGGCACGGCCTGGTGCGTGAAGGACCGGTCGCGGGCGTGCTCACCGACGGCACCGTGCGGGGCCGGGGACTCGTGCGACTACCAGCAGCCGAATGCGCAGCCGTACGGGGCGTGCACGAGAGCGTCGACCCCGGTGAATCCGGCTACTGACACCCACTACTCGAAATGCACGGATTGCGTGACGAACAATAATGGGACACCGGCCACCACGGCCGACGATTTCCTCACTTGCAACATTTGTACGCACGTGCAGACGACGGACTGGTGGGATGCGGCGTACACCACGCGGCGCCAGCTTCGGGTGTCGATGGGAACAACGCCGGGCACGGTCGTTGACACCGTTTCTTTTCTCCTGAACGTGGATGCGTTACCCGGCATCAAGCTGCCGAATTACGAGGATGTACGGGTCATCTATCAGACGGACACGGGCTTCTACGAGCTCGCGCGGGAAATCGTGAATTTCACGCCGGGCAATGATCCGGCGGATGAGGAGATCCGCTTCAAACTCGCGCGTCCGATTGCTGCCGGCGACCCGGACACGAACTACTATTTGTACTATGCGAACCCCGCGGCCACCGCGCCAGCGATGAGCCTTGCCAACGTCTATCGATATTTCGACGATATGTCGGCTGTCCCAATCAATGTGACGACGAGCACTACGCCATGGCAGACGAGCGTTTCGGGCAGCGGACTTTTTCATGGCACAAGCGGGGAAATGCAGGTAACTCAAAAGGCGGATAATATTTGGGTGTATAATATTGCATGGCAGCTCGATGCCACGAAAACGTGGAATCTGGAAGCGGACGTACGGTTGATTGCGTCGGTTGGGTCATGGGGAGCAGATCTACAAGGTTTAGCGTACATAGGGCATGTGGCCTTTCCGCCGAACCCGAGTCCGACGTGGGACGCGGTCTGGGCGCCATTGATCAATCAAGATCCGAACGATCGAATTGAACTTTGGCGTTCACAGACCCCCGGGAAGTTTTACCCGACTGCAGGTAATGTGGCGCAACCAGTGGACGTTGGGTTGACCTATCGAATGCGGTGGCGGGAAGATTTTTCTAATCCGAGTGACCGAAGGCACAATTTGTGGATTGATGGCGCACAGAAGGTTACCGATGTTACTGAACCGCTCGTGAATACCCCCGACACGATATTTTACCCGGGTTTTTATGCTGGCGACACGAATAGCGCCTACGATAACGTCCGCGTCTGGCAAGCGCTCGGCGAGACAATTGTCCCCAATGCGGGCGAGGAATCGAACATCGGCGCCCAGAGAGCCGTGAACCCGTGGTCCTGTAACCAGTGCGGCTTCACGGGCGCGAGCGGCAACACCCAGTGCGGGACTGGCCGCTGCTTGCCGACCGCACCCGTACCATATCCATACGCAACGTGTTTGAATGAAGAGCAGTGTGGCGGCACGACGGGAACGACGAACTATTGCTCCCCGTCAGGTCGCTGTTCAGACACCGGCGCGATTTGCTTTGGCGACTTCGCCGGGGTGAGGACGGGTTTCTGTAATTCAGCGCTTGGTTCGACCTGTCGAGATATTGGGGAGAACGTCTGCAACGAATGTACATCATGCTCGTTGTACGGCGTGTCGGCCGACACCCGCGGCGGCGCGCTCTACGGCTTCGGCTACTCGGAAGATTACGGTTTCGTTGATTTCTCGTTTTCCTTCTTGTATAACCGTTCGTGGCTCCAGGTGCTCCGTGGCGGCATCTACTCTCGCTCTGGAGTCGGCAGCCCGGTCACCGGGAAACCGCCCGGGGTCGGCAGCGCGACGCGTCCGGAACCGCGTTGCAACGCCACCTTTGTCATTCGGAGTTCTGGCGGTATCGCGAACGTCTGCTCGTCGTACCAGGCTTTGAATCCGCCATCCGAGGACCCGACGACCTCGCCCTACGTTAACCCGGGTTTTTCCCCGTTCGACTTGCCGGCGAAAGAGAACCAGTTTCGCTCCGAGGCCGGTCGCGTCCGGATCAACGACTTGATCGACGATCCGGACGGCGACGGCATCATTGATGAAGACGGCAACGGGAGGAATAAGTTTCAGCAGCCGGTGATCGATATCAGTAACTTCACGCCGCGTACTTGGAGCCGGGTGAATTCCATCCTTGGTGTCGAGTGGCTTCGAAATCGCGTATTCTATTATCACCCGGCGACACCCACACCCTTTGAGTTTGATACTGCAGCCACGTTCAAGGCCTTCGCGAATTACATTGGACGAGGGACGTTCGTGTTCGAGGGGAGTAATGTAACCATCAAACAAGACATGGCGTATGATACTTTAGTTCCCCCTACCGCGCTGCGGGAGCTTGCCTCGCTCGGCATCATTGTCATCCGTGATCGCGCTCCGGGCTCGCCCGATGTTTCCGTGACGATTGAGAAAGACGTTCGGCGTACGGTCGGAAATTATTATGTCGAAGGAATGATGAACATCGAGGGGAGTGCGACGTCGGCGCAACCCGACGATCCGTATCAAAACGACGGGGTCATGGTTGCGCGCGGTTTCAAGTTCGGCCGCCGCATCAAAGGGCCGATCGATAACCCCCAGCCCTCCGAGATTATTTTGAACGACGGCCGGCTCTCGTTGAATCCGCCGCCTGGTTTCGAGGGTTTTTCGCAGAACCTTCCACAGATCCGTGAATCAGTCCCCTAGGGCTTGCCAATCGGCTTTTTTTGTGCTATAATTTCTTTGTAAATGCACAAACAAAACTCACTGAATCCAAAGGAATGATGAGGTATGGCGCTTTTTGCCAAAAAAGTATCGTATCTCGGCATTGACCTCGGCGCCTCTTCGTTGAAGGTGGTCGAGTTGAAGAACGAGGGTGGCCGGTCAAAGCTGGTGACCTACGGTTTCGCCGAACAGCGGACGGACGTCGTGCGCAGCGACAGCGCCGAACTCCAGCAACGCATCGTGGCCGCGCTCAAAGCCATTTTGCGGCAATCCCGCGTCGGCTCGAATCGGGTGGTGGCGGCCATGCCGAGTTTTGCCGTTTTCACTTCCATTATCTCGCTGCCGGAAATGTCGAAGAAGGATTTGTTCTCGGCCGTGCGCTGGGAGGCGAAGAAATTCGTGCCGATGCCGCTCGAAGAAATGGTCTTGGACTGGCGGCTGCTGCAAATGTCCGACGAGAAGTCCGTTCCGTCCCAGCCGGACGATAAGAAAGGAAAAGGGCCGAAGAGCATGAGGGTGCTGCTGACCGCGGCGCCGAAGAACCTCGTCCGCCGGTACATCGAAATCTTCCGCGCCTGCGATTTGCAAATCGTCAGTTTGGAAACGGAGGCCTTTGCCCTGCAACGCTCGCTGATCGGGGCGGAGCGCGTGCCAATCATGATTGTCGATATCGGCGCGGTGGCGACCGACGTCTCTGTCATTGTCGACGGCATCCCGCTCATCAACCGTTCGATTGACGTCGGTGGCGATACCATCACCAAGGCCGTGGCGAACAGTTTGAGCGTTGATCTGGAGCGGGCCGAGCAGTTTAAGCGGGACTTCGGGATCACCGCAAGTCGCGGCGGGGTGGCGGAAATCCCGAAGGCCATTGACTTCGTTATCTCCTCAATCGTGAACGAGATTCGCTACGTCATCAACTTGTTCCGCGCCCAGGAAGAGCGGCCGATCGAAAAACTCATCCTGGCTGGCGGATCGGCCTTTTTGCCGCAGCTGCCCGAGTATCTGTCCAAACTCCTCTCGATGAAGGTCATCATCGGTGATGCCTGGGCGCGCGTCATTTACCCGCGCGAGCTCAAGGTCGCCCTCGACGAAGTCGGCCCGCGATTCGCCGTGGCCGTCGGGCTCGCCATGCGGGAGATTGTCGGGTAGCGCTATGGTGGATATTAATTTACTCAAAGACACGAAGGACGAGGATGCGAACCAGCGGAAGAAACCGCCCGTGCGGCCGCAATTCGATTTGTCGGCGCCCGGACGCGAGCGTTTGGAGGAGCGCGAAGTCAAGCCGCCGTCGAAGTTCTCGGTTTGGGTGCGGGGGCTTTTCGGCGCCAAGCCGCCGAAGCGCGACGCACCGTTCACGCCGGAACGAGCGCCCCACCCGAAGTCGACACCAATCGGAAAGATTGTCCCGCCCGAAGTGACGACTGCGCCGCCAGACATTTTTGCCCCCCTCGACCAGCGTCGACCCGCGCCGCCGGCAAAAGCGTCCCCGCCGCCACCCCAGCGCAACGGCAACGGGAAGAAATCCGCTCCGGCCGCACCCGCGAAACCGACGCCAGCGCCCGGGTCATTCCTCGTGAACCTCCTGCCGGAGGAGCTTTCGATCAGCCCGGTCGAGGTTCGTCAACGCTTCATGACGATCGGGCTCGTCGCCGTCTTCACGGTGGTGGGAATCGTTGCCGTCTACTTCCTCTTGGTTTTTTACCAGTTGAATTTCGTCAATAAGACCGCGAGCGTGCAAGAGGAAATTACGACCGTGCAGGCCGACATCCAGAAACTGCGCCCGACGCAAGTGAAGGCGTTGGAATTCACCCAGCGGGTTGACCTCTTGAAAAGCACGCTCGACCGCCACATCTACTGGACGAATTTTTTTGACAAGCTCGAGAAGTACATCATCCAGAACGTCGCGGTCTCAAGCCTTTTCAAGGGGTCCGTTGGCACGAGTTTCACGATCGACGGCGTGGCGCCGACCGTCGAGGATGTCGCCCACCAACTCGCGGTCCTCCAGCAGGCCGCACCCGATTTCGTCACCGAGGCAACATTGGATTCTCTCGCCCGAACGCAGGCCCAGACCTTGGGCGGCGCGAACGTCAGCGCCGACAGCTACTCGTTCTCAATTTCCGTCACGCTCGTGGACGGCTTATTCATTCAGAGCAATCAGCCCCCGGCCGAATCGGCGGAGACGCCGTCAGCCGCACCGGCTCCTTGAATCCCTATGACCGCTTCGCAACGCGCGAAAGAAGTCGCTGTCCGTCTGTTCCTCCGGTACTTCCGGTATGTTGCCCTGGTCGTCGCCGTGGTCATCCTCGGGCTCGGTACCTTGACCGTCCTCGGCCCGAAGTTTCGGGAGGTGCGCGAGGTCGGCGTGACCGGCCTTCGCTCAAAGCAGGGTGTGCTTGACGAACGACGCGAGTACCGACAACGGCTTCAGGCCATGGTCGACGCGTTCAACAATACCATTTCCGAATCCGATGTCGCCTTCCTGGAGCGAGCCGTGCCGCGCGGGCCGCAGATCCCGAACCTCCTTTCCGTGCTCAACGGTCTGGCGGCGGAGAACGGCTTCACCGTCGAAAACATCGGGGTGAGCGAACAGGATGGTACCACGAAAACCCGGGCGAGCGATACGCCGAACCAATTGAACACGGTTCTCGAAGCCGTCCGCGGGCAGACGGCCACGTCGGCCGGCGGAACACTCGAGGGACAGAAACTGAACATCCGCCTGACGCTGGGGGGCCCGATCGGGTACGAGTCGGCGCGCCAGCTCTTGAATGCGGTTGAGGCGAGCGAGCGCATTTTCGATATAGAATCCTTGAGTTTCTCTCTGGCCACGCCGCCGGGCGGCCCCGGGCAAGAGACGGCGAACGAAACGAAGTACAATTTGAGTATCAACAGCACCTATCTTCCGGAAACGGCGAACGCGAAATAGCCTATGGCCTTAGTCCAAAAACACGATCCGAAAAAAACCATCCTCCTGGCGACGGTGTTAGCGGCGGTCCTCGCCGGCGCGGGTCTGACCTACTGGTTGCTGACGCGCCAGCCGGTGAGCCCGACGACGTCATCCGCACGGTCGCGGGACTTACCGATTCTTACCTCATTCGGCGAGGAGTTTTTGAACTCACCCCGGATCAAGAACTTGAAATCGTACGGTCAGTTGCCGGTGAAGCCCGAGCCGTTCGGCAACCCAGACCCCTTCTTACAGACGTTTTGAGCCTATGGATGAGCAGCGCGTCCAATTCGTCAACGCCACGACCTTACCCGAGTACCTCGTGGCGAATCAGGTATTGACGAACGAGCAGCTTGACCGATTCCAGGCCCAGAGTCGACAGACCGGCCAGCCGGTCGAGTTGCTCATCGAGCAATCCGGTTCCGTGAGCGAGGATGTAATGATCGACGCGCGGTCGCGGATTTACAATGTTCCCTATATTGACCTCTTTGGCAAAACGGTTCCGCTGGAGACGTTGCTCCTCATCTCGGAGGAACTGGCCCAGAATTACCGCATGGTGGCTTTTGATCGGCAGGGGAGCGACGTTTCCGTCGCCATGGTGGATCCCGCCAATTTCAAAGCGCTCGAGGCGCTGGAGTTCATCGCCCGGAAGAACCGCGTGAAACTCCGGTATTTCATCGCCTCGCCCTCGGGCTTGAAGTTCGTCCTCCAGCAGTACGAGAACCTCTCCAGCGAAGTGGCCGAAGCGTTGAAGGGGGCGGCGGCCGAGCAGCGCTTCGACGTCCAGAAGATCGAGATTGCCGAGAAGGGATTCGAGGAAGTGACCAAGACCGCGCCGGTTTCGAAGATGGTCTCGGTCATTCTCCGCCACGCGGTTGAGGGGAAGGCGTCCGACGTCCACATCGAGCCGGTCGGCGGCGAAACCCGCGTCCGGTACCGGATTGACGGTATTTTGCATACGTCCCTCGTCCTGCCGAAGAACGTCCACACCTCCATCATCGCGCGCATCAAGGTCATGTCGAACATGAAGATTGACGAGACGCGCATCCCGCAGGACGGCCGGTTTAACACGAACATTGACGGCCACGACATTGACTACCGTGTCTCGACGCTGCCGCTCATCACGAACGAGAAAGTCGTCATGCGTATCTTGGATACGACCGCCACCGTCCTTGACCTCGGCCAATTGGGTTTCGACGGGCCGAACCGCGCGGCCATCGAGGCGAACATCGGCAAGTCGCACGGCATGTTCCTCATTACCGGGCCGACCGGTTCTGGAAAAACGACCACGCTCTACGGTTTACTGGAAATTCTGAACGAAGACGGCGTAAACATCATTACCCTTGAGGACCCGGTCGAGTACTTCATGAAAGGCATCAACCAGTCGCAGATCAACCCCGAGGTCGGCATGACCTTCGCCAACGGGCTGCGCTCCATCTTGCGGCAAGACCCGGACATCATCATGGTCGGTGAAATTCGCGACAACGAGACGGCCGGCTTGGCGGTGCACGCCGCGCTCACCGGGCACATCGTGCTCTCGACGCTGCACACGAATGATGCCTTCGGCGCCATCCCGCGGTTGATTGACATGAAAATCGAGCCGTTTCTCTTGGCCTCATCGGTGAACGTCGTCATGGCCCAGCGCCTGGTCCGTCGCATCTGCCAATACTGCAAGGTGGAAGCGAAACTGCCAGAACCCTTGGAAGAGGAAGTGCTGAAGGAGATCGCCCTGGTGAAGAAGGAGGCGTTGCCGAAAGATCTGAAGTTGGACCGGCCGTTGCCAGTCATGAAAGGCCAAGGGTGCGTGCGGTGCGAGAACACGACGTATAAGGGCCGGGTCGCCATCTCGGAAGTGCTTGCGATGTCCGACAGCTTCAAGAAAATTTTAAGCACGAAGACCGGTAATCTCATCGAAGACATCAAGGCGGAATTCCGCGACCAGGGGATGTACTCGATGCGGCAAGACGGCATTTTCAAAGCCCTGCAGGGCATTACCACGATCGAAGAAGTCTGGGACGCTACCCGGATGTAGGAGCACCTATGGCCACGAAACCCTCATCTGACCGGCCGAAGATCGTCCTGGTCGAGGACGACACCTTCGTCGCCGGCATGTACGTCGCCAAGCTGACGCTCGAGCACTTTGACGTCAAGCTCGCCACCGACGGGAAAACCGGTCTGAAGCTCATCGAGGATGAGCGTCCGAATCTTATTTTGCTCGACCTCGTCCTGCCGAAGCTGTCGGGCTACGAGATTCTGAAGGCCGTGCGGTCGAGTCCGACGCTCCATGACATCCCGGTCATCCTCCTGACGAATCTCGGCCAGCGTGAAGACGTCGAGATGGGGATTGCCTTAGGCGCGACCGATTACCTGATCAAGGCGCACTTCCTCCCGTCCGAAGTCGTGGCGAAGATCAAGCGCTTGCTCCAGCCCTGAATTTCCATGCCCTCGACCAGCGACACGATCATTATTGACCGGGTACTGACCCGCGTGGCCGAGTACAAGGCCTCGGACGTGCACCTGACGACGGGGAACCCGCCGATCCTCCGCGTGGACGGGAAACTCGTACCGTTGAACGATGAGGGCATCATTACGCCGGATTTTCTCGAACGGTTCGCCGAACTGCTCTTGAACGACCAGCAGCGGCAGGAATTGGCGGACAAGAAGGAGTTGGTCATCGCCACCACCTGGCAGAAGCGGGCACGGTACAAGGTTTCGTTCTTCCACCAGCGCGGCGCCTTGTCGGCGTCGCTCCGGCTTGTCGCCCCGCAGATCCGGAGTTTGCGCGAACTCGGCCTGCCCCACATCGTCGAGGAGCTGGCCCGGCTCGAGAAGGGGTTGGTGCTCATTACCGGGCCCTTCGGCTCGGGGCGGACCGGCACGGCCGCTGGCCTCATCGATACCATCAATCAGACGCGGGCCGAGCACATCGTCACCATCGAAAAGCCGATTGAGCAGATTTTCGTCAACCGCCGCAGCGTCATCGAACAGCGCGAGGTTGGCCGGGACACCCTCTCCTTCGTCCAGGCGCTCAACACCGCGTCGCGGGAGGATGTGGACGTCATTTTCGTTTCGGAAATGGAAGAGCCCGAAGTCATCGAGGCCGTCCTTGGCGCGGCCGAGTCCTCGCGGCTCGTCATCTCGACGATGAACACGGACTCCATCGTCCGGACCATTGAGAAAATCGTCACGAGTTTCCCGGAAGACCAGGCGCCGCGCATCCGCGTCCAGCTGGCGGCGACGCTGCAGGCCGTCGTTTCGCAACGCCTGCTGCCGCGGGTCGGCGGGGGCCGTATTGTCGTGGCCGAAGTCATGGTGCCGACTGCCCCCATCCGCGCGGTTATCCGCGACGGCCAGCTTTACCAGCTGACGAACCTCCTCCAGACGTCGCGCGAGGCCGGGATGATTTCCCTTGACCGGTCGTTGGCCGAGCTGGTGAAGACTGGAGAAATCCTCGTTGATGACGCGCTGGCGCACGCCATAGACCGGAACAATTTGAAGACGCTGACGCGCTTCTGATATGGCGATTTTCGATTACCGGGCCAAAGACAAAGCGGGCAAGACCATCAAAGGCGCGGTCGAAGCGCCGTCCGAGAGCGTGGCCGTGGACGTTTTGAAGGAGCAGAATCTCATTCTCCTGGCCGTCTCCGAGCGCCGGCGCTCCACGCTGTTCCAGTCCTCGCTGGGGATTTTGAACCGCGTCCCGCGGAAACAAGTCGTCATCTTCGCCCGGCAGCTGGCAGTGATGATTTCCGCGACCGTGCCCATCGTCCAGGCCTTGCGCATCCTCGTCAAGCAGACCGAGCACATCGGGTTTAAGATCATCATTTCGGAATTGGCCGATGAGGTCGACGGCGGCGCGAAACTCTCCGCCTCGCTGGCGCGGTACCCCGATGTCTTTTCGGATTTCTTCGTCCACATGATCCGGTCCGGAGAAACCACGGGCAAACTCGATGAGACGCTGAACTATCTCGCTGACCAGCAGGAGAAAGACTACGAGCTCATTTCGAAGATCAAAGGCGCCATGATCTACCCGGCGTTCATCGTCGTCGGGCTGCTGGGAGTCGGCATCCTCATGATGACCTTTGTCATTCCGAAGTTGACCGCGACCTTGACCGAGGCCGGCGCCGAGTTGCCGGTCATGACCAAGGTGCTCATCGGCATTTCCGATTTTCTCACGAACCAGTGGTGGATTTTGGCGGTGCTGGTCGTCGGCCTGATAGTCCTGTATCGGTTCGCGAAGCGGAACCCGCTCGGCCGGACGCTGCTTGATCGGGCCAAGCTGCATTTCCCGGTGTTTGGCACCATTTTCCAGCGCATCTACCTCGTCCGTTTTTCGCGCGCCCTCGGGACGTTGCTCGTGTCCGGCGTGCCGTTGACGCGGGCACTGGAAATCGTGGCGGACGTGGTCGGGAACGCCATCTACCATGAAGTCATTCAAGAAACCATTAAGGACATCGAAGGCGGCGGGTCCATTGCCACGGCCATGCTCAAGACCAAGGACATCCCGATCATGCTGCCGTCCATGATGACCGTGGGCGAGCAGACCGGCAAACTTGATTTGGTGCTTGAGAAAATGGCGAATTTCTATACCAAAGAACTCGATACCACTGTTGCGAACCTGGTCACGCTCATTGAGCCCTTGATTCTCGTGGTTATGGGCCTTGGCGTTATCGCGCTCATTCTGGGGATTTTGTTGCCGATGTATAATCTTTCCAGCGCTATTTCGTAAGCGTAGGTTGCGAATATCCTCAATTTCTGCTATACTTTCTTTATCGAGCAATCGAAGACTTATCCACACGGGATAGTCTGCCAGGTAAACTCAATGACTAAACGCTTTCCCAGCCGCTTTCCGTGAGACGGAGCGTGGGTAAGAGGACGAAAGGGGGTGAAACATGAAAAATACAAAGAAAGGGTTCACCTTAATTGAGCTGCTGGTGGTCATTGCCATCATCGGCGTTTTGTCGGCCATTGGGCTGGTCGCCCTTACCGGCGCGCGAGGGAAAGCGCGGGATGCGAAGCGGGTTTCTGACTTGCGGCAGTATGCGTTATCCTATGCCGCCTTCTTCGATACGCAGAATCCGGCCACGTACGACACACCCACGTCGAGCGGTTTTTGCGTAGACAACACCCGTGCGTCGCAGTGCCCCTCCCTGAATTCGTTCTTCGCCACGGCAGCCAGTGCGCCAGAAGATCCGCAGGGAACACTGGTGTGTGAAGATGATGGATCAGCCGGTACTCATGCAGGGACGTTAAACAATAATTGTCCGGACTGGTCTGCAGCGACCGCAGCAACAGCACCGTGCTACTACACCATCATGAACGAATCAGCCACCCAGTTCGTCGTTGGAGCCGTCTTGGAATCTGGAACCGGTGGTATCGTCCGGGGACCGATCGCCGCAACCGAGACCGGTATTGCCGCATGCACTCCCTAATGGACTAATGCACAGAAGGGCTCATGGGCAGCATGGGCCTTTTGTGTTGACTTGAAACATCCGTATGCGCCCACAACTTTTTTACCTTGAGGTTTTCCAGTCAGTCATTGTTTTGGTGCTGCTGTTGCAGTATTGTCGGCAGTTGACGTTCCGAGCGCGGGCCATCATCTGGTCATGCTTCGCCTGGCTGCTGTCGGCGACGGCGTTCATCGCCTGGGTCGCCATATATTTGTTCCGTACCTGGAACGCGAATCCGGCGTGTCCGACGTGCCAGGTCCACCTGCCGCCATACTCCAATTACTGGTACCAGGAAAGTTTTTACCGCTATGGCGCCTTTTTCGGTGTCAACATCGCCGCGGGATTAGTGTTCGGATTTTTGTTTTGGATTTTTTCCCGCGTCACGCACGGCCGGGTCATTGACCGCGACGACGTCTTTCTCCTGACGCTGTCCGGCATGATGGTCGGCTGGCCGAACATTCTGGTTTTTCTCGTTGCGCTGTTTGTGCTCGGGACAGCGGTCTATATCGTCAAGCGCTTGGCCGGACCGCGCGTTGTGAACCATCGCGTCATCATCACCCCGTTCATCCCGTTGGCTGCCCTGCCGATCCTGTTCTGGGGCGATTTCCTGGCCAGCCGGATTTTCAACCTCTACGACATCGGCCTGGTCGCCATTACTTTAAGCCGTCCGTAGTATTGGGTTGGCGGCGGGGTGCTGTTTTTGGTATACTCACGCCATGAAACAAAGCCGATCTGAACGCCCTGCCGGATACTCGATCTTCTCCCTCGTCTTGGCCGTCGGTTTTGTCGTCATCGTCGGGAGCGTGGCGACGCTTGTGGTTATGCGGCAGCAGGCGTTGGCGCGGGATGCGGTGCGCATCGCGGACATGGCTCGTCTGGAAGCAGCTTTTGCCACCTTGTCGTTCGAAACCTCCAGCTACGCGTCTGCTGCCGCCGGCTGCGGGCAGGCGGGGAGCTTGGCCCACACCTGCGCGCTCGCGAAGTACCTGCCGAGCATTGCCAGCCTCAAGGACCCGGGCGAGGGTCAGTATGTCGTCGCGAAGGTGCCGGACGATTCGACCTTTGCCGTCACGTTCACCCTCGAACGCGGCTTCGGCTCGTACGCGCCCGGGGCCCACACGCTCTCGCCCGAGGGCATCCGATAAATTCCAGCCGTCGTTTCTGTGATCACTGTCGTGGCCATTCTCATCGCCCTCCTGGGCCTGGCGCTTGGGAGTTTTTTGAATGTTGTGGTCCCGCGGCTCAAGAGACGGCAGTCGCTGGGCGGGCGGTCGCGCTGCCTCCGGTGCCGACACCAACTGGCGACTCGTGACCTGATTCCCCTGGTCAGTTTTTTGCTGGTGCGCGGCCGGTGCCGCTATTGCCATCAGAAAATTTCTTGGCGCTACCCGGCCGTGGAGTTCGCGACCGCGGCCGCGTTTGTCGCGCTGTTCCTCCGTTTCGGCTTCACCCTGGACTGGGCCGTCGGCGCGGCGCTCTCCCTGTTTCTCATCGCCCTGTTCGTTTTCGATCTGGTATATCGGATCGTCCCGGATGAGGTTTCGCTGCCGGGAGCGGGGGTGGCGCTTGTCGGAAGCATCGGGTTGGGCGTTGCGTATTCTTCCCTGCTCTGGGGAGCCCTGCTCGGGTCTGGGTTTTTCGCCTTGCAATATTTCGTTTCGCGCGGGCGTTGGGTCGGCGACGGGGACATCCGGCTCGGCCTCCTGGCCGGCGCCAGTCTCGGTTTGCGGCGGACCATCGTGGCGCTGGTGCTCGCGTACGTGAGCGGCGCCGTGTTGAGCCTCGGGCTGTTAGTAGCGAAACGCGCGAACCTCCGTACCCAGTTGCCGTTCGGCAGTCTGCTGACCGTGGCCATTTTCGTCTCGTTCCTTTTCGGCCAGCAGATGGCTGATTGGTATCTGTCCGGCGCGCTGTTTCAAACGCTCGGGCTGGATCGCGTGGCCGAGTGGGTCCTGGCTCGGCAGTACGGGTTATGAAACCGCGTCGCGGCTACACCCTCATCGAGCTCATCATCGTCATGGCCATTTTCACCTTGGCGCTCGGCTTCGTCTACTTTGATTTTCGGGGGGCGGACAAACGGGCGTCGCTGCGCCGGGCGGTCCAGCAGGTGGTTGAGCGTTTGCAGGAGATGCGGACGTGGAGCGTCTCCAATAAACAACCCCCGCCCGGTGCATTCGTGAATGCTCTGAGCGAACGCGTACTCGTCTACGGGGCGAGGTTTACAACAGCAGTGCCGGTCAAACCAGTTGAGTACGGGTGGATAGAAAATGATCGACCTACGGCTTTTCAGTGGGGTTTTCCGACCGTCGAAAGTAATTTACCTTT
>CAYWEH010000014.1:0-23733 GCA_964457305.1 uncultured Gammaproteobacteria bacterium | reverse complement strand
GTGGAAGACGTTGCGGCCAAAACGGGCAACAAGCCCGACGGCACCGAGGACGTGGCCGTAGCCCCGGCTGCCGACGGCCCGGCCCAGGCCATAGTCTACAATCTGAAAGACGGGAAGTCGGCGACGGTGACCACGGGAACCGGCACGGGCAAGACGACGCTGAATACGGCCGAACTCCTGACCGCTGGGCTCGCGAACCTCACGACCCTCTTCAACGACTCGACCAAGAAGGCGTTCAAGATGAACAAGGGCAAACTCGTTGAAGCGACTGGTGCGTCGGTCACGTCGTTGCTGTCCGTCAAGAACGGCAAGGTCGAGAAGCTGTCGGTGACGCCGAGTGTGAAAAAGGTCAGCGGGAGTTGCTCGACGTCCGCCAGCGCGAAATTGACGGTGACCGGCAAGGGCTTCGGCACCTCCGGCCTCATTGTCTTGTGGAATGCCGCGGCGGCGCTCAACGCCACCATCACGAAGGCGAATACCGCCTTCGGCATCACGGTCAATCCGTCCGCGGTTTCCGTAAAGAGCGGGGTCAACACAATAACCATCGTCAACTCGGATGGCCAAGCCGGCGTTGGCACGGTGACCTGCTCGTAGCGCAGACATTCGAGTCTCTCGCGCAATGGACCAGCCCCCTCACTCAAGGGGGCTGGTTGGTGGAGCGGAATCAGGTGGCGGGGACGCCAAAAATGGAATATAGTATTTGGTGGAGCGAATCATTAATGCAAAACCTATGATTTCACGAGTGATAGCCCGTTGGTCGGTATTCGCTGTCCTTGGGTTGTTGGCGTTCTTGGCGCTTATTTCCGGCCAGCGCACGCCCGTGGCCGCCGGATCGTTGTCGTTTTCCGGCACCGTTGTGACGCCGAGCGGGACCGCTTACACGGATGGCGGCGGGGTCAATCTGTACAATAATTCCGGGTTCTGGACGAATGCCGGTATCAATAGCGATGGGACTTTTTCGATCACCGGGCTTAATCCGGGAACGTACACCGTCGACGTTGGGGTGAGTAACGCTTCGTCGTACGCGAACCCGGCCCAGCAGCAGGTCACCATCACGTCGAACGTGGCGGGTTTTCAGATTTCAGTGGCGACCGTCGTTGTCCGCGGCACGCTGGCGAAACCGGACGGCACGCCGACGAACGGCTGCGTGAACGTCCGCAACGCCACCTACACCCTGCAACGGGGATACTGTCCGGATACGAACGGCTTGTTCAAGCTGGGCGCGATCGAGGCCGGGACGTACATCCTGGAGGCGAATGTTCCCGACAACGTCCCGTACGTGAGCACGTCCCAGGGCCTGACGATCACGAATCCGGCAACGGCGCTTGACGTGGGCACGGTCAAGTTCGAAAACCCGTTCCTGACTGGCAAGGTCGTGTTGCCGAACGGCAGTCCGCTGCCCTGGAGCGAGGACTGGAATCAGCGCGTCCACCTCTCGGTTGACCTCTGGAACAATGACCGGACGGTAGACAAGCACTCGAACTACGATGCGAATGGCCAGTTCAAGTTTGGCCGCATGCCGGCCGGGGTCTATACCATCCACGTCAACGTCTGGGATACGGAAGTCTACACCGGTTCGGAAAACGTGACCGTTACCGTTCCGGCCGGGGGCCTGAATATGACCGCCAACCCCATCCGGCTGTCCACGCCGCTGCTTTCGGGCATCGTCTACCGTCCCGACGGAACGACGCCGGTGCCGAATGTCTGGCTGAATCTTCACAACGACGACTGGTCAGTCAGCCAGGGGAACAACAGCGACCAAAACGGGAAGTACCGCATCGGCGGTTTGGCCGCCGGCACCTACACGCTTGAGGTGAACCCGCCGCAGGAAATGACCGACGTCGTCCGTCCCGACCCGGTCGCCGTGACCATCACTGGGAGCTTGCAAACGCGGAACATCACTTTATCGACCGCGAAGAAGTTCGTTTCCGGGACGGTGAAAAAAACCGACGGCACGCCCGTTGCCTGCGCCCAGGTCAACGCGAACCTGCGCGGCGGCAATGGTTGGGCCAACGCGCGGACGAACAGCAGCGGGTCGTTTACGCTCACACTCAAACCCGGGGCCTGGAACGTTCGCGTGGAGCGGAGCAATTCTTTCGATTGCCCCAACGCCGACTGGATTTACCTTGATCCCGAGGCGGTGGTGGAATTCGGCAGCGACAGCGGGACGGAGACGCAAACCGTGAATTTCACCGTCCAGAAAGCGACCGCGGTCATTACCGGGACGGTGAAGAAGTCCGACGGGACACTGGTGACCAACGGCAACGTCAACGCGAATTCGCAGACGCCGGACGGCCGCAACCGGAACGCCAACGCGCAAATCCAGTCCGACGGCACCTATCGCATCGCCCTGGTCGGTGGATCCTACGACCTGAACGTCTGGACGAACGACAACCGGCTGTTCACGCGAAACCAGAAGGTGACCGTGGCCGACCACCAGACCTTGACCGCTCACTTCGTCATGAAGCAGAAGCTGGCGCACATCAAGGGACTCGTGACAGACAAGGGTGGGAATCCCCTGGCGAACATCCAGCTCAACGGCAACCTTGACTGCGGACCCCAGGGCTGCGCCGCCTGGAGCAATACGACCACGGCCGTGGACGGGACGTACGACATGGCGGTGACGGCCGGCCAGTGGTTTATCAATTTTGATTCTGGCCGCGGCCAAGCGTACGTCTACGACGGTCCCCAGAAGGATATCTACGTCGAGACGGAGACTGGCACCGTGACCGGCGTCAATTTCGTCTTGACGTACGCCGACGTGACCATCAAAGGGAAGATCGTGGACGACACCGGGAAACCCTTTGCCGAGTTTCCCGGCTG
Organism: uncultured Gammaproteobacteria bacterium; assembly: GCA_964457305.1. Classification (GTDB taxonomy): domain Bacteria; phylum Patescibacteriota; class Patescibacteriia; order SBBC01; family JACPUP01; genus CAYWEH01. The sequence continues at coordinate 20,910 of CAYWEH010000014.1, read as the reverse complement.
GGCGTATGTCCGGCCGCTGACCGTGACTGCCGGCAACGGCCTGCGGGAGTACGGCGGATCGGTGAACCAAGGGACGTTCAACTTCCGGGTCCCTTCGTCAGTCTTCTCGCAGGCGGAACTGGGTATCCACACACCGCCGAACAGCCAGTACTCGTCCCCGACCGGCCAGGCCATCACCCTGGTCGCCGATGCGACGATTGAAAAGAACATCACGGTCCAAAAGAATAATGCCGCGATCATCGGGAAGGTGCTCGATTCGTCCGGATTTCCCTTGCAAAACTGCAATTTCCGCGGCGAAGTCTTCGCCAACGCGCCGAACATCTGGTATGGCACGCAGATCAATCCCGATTGCACCTATGAGATCAGCCTCCTGGCCGGGAGGTACAACGTGGGCTACCACATCGAGGAATCCGCCGGGTTCTTGAACCGGCCGCAGAACAGCCAGGTGACCGTCGGCGCCGGCACGCGGCTGCAGTTCGACTTCAAAGTGCTCGCTGGCGACGCCCGGGTCACCGTCCTCGTGTTGAATCCGGATGGGTCCCCCGCCCGCCACGCCTGGGTGCGCGCGGAAAATCGCAAAGAGATCGATGACCAGCGACGCAACGGCGAAGAGCAGTCAGGGGCGAAAGCAGGGAACCAAGCCGGCTTCTTCGGTCCCGGCGGCACCAAGTCACCAGAGGAGCTGATGAAATACTGCTCGAAGAAGGAGAATGAGAAGGAGTGCCGTGACTTCAAGTTCCCGCCCGGCGCTTCGGGCCCGGGCGGCACCAAAGACGCCCTGGCGGCCGTCAAGTACTGCCAGTCGCACAAGAGCGAGTGCGACAAGCTCATCAAGGGCGAGCCGGGAGCGTCGACCAAGGCGGTGGTCGGCCAATCCGTGGTTCGGCGCCGAGCGAAAATCGCGTCCTTGAAACTCGTGCGTGCGGCCGGAGAGACCGAAGCCGAATCGAACGATCCATTCGCGAACATGATCAGCACCGGCAGCGAGACGAACGAGAAAGGGAGCGTTACGCTCTCCCTCCTGTCCGGCCACGAGTACCAGATAGACGCCAACGTGCCCGCGGAGAGCGATTCGTTGCCGCCGCAGACCCAGACCGTGAACCTCAAAGACACGAAGACCGCGTCCATGACCCTGCAGTTGCGGACGGCCGACGGGAAAATGAAGGGTTTTGTCACCTGGAACAAGGTGGCGGTGCGGAACGGTTGGGTGGGATGCTGGAGCGAGGACGGAAGCTCGAATGGTGCGCCAATCAACAATGGGACCTACAGCCTCAATTATTCGTTCAACACGACCTACCACTGTGATGCAAACAGCTTCGACGGCAATACGATGCTTCGGAGCGGCGAGCACATTGTGACGATCGGCACCAAGAAGACGACTACCCAGCACTTTGCCTTGGGCGAGTCGAGCTTCGTCATCCCGCCGCCGGTGTCCGAGAGCTTCGATGCGACGCAGCAGCACGTCATCACCCTGGCCGACGGCACGACCATCAACATCCCGGCGAACACCATCGCGACCAGCGGGACGGTGACGGTCACCGCCAACCCGACAATCAACGTCCAGAGCCAGGTGACCGCCAAACCCATCGGCTACGGGTACAATCTCGAAGCGAAGGACGAGAACAGCCAGGTCGTTTCGACCTTCAAGAACAACGTCACCATGAGCTTCACCTACACGCAGGCGCAGTTGGACGAAGCGGGCGTGTCCGAAGACTCGCTGGTGCCGAGTTACTGGGATTCGTCATCGGGAACGTGGAAGAAACCGTCGAACATCACGCAGACGACGATCAGCCAGAGCGCGGACGGGACGACCGGCTCGATCACGACCACCACCAACCACTTTACCGCCTACGCGTTGGTGAGCTCGGGCGGGAAAGCCGGCCGGAGGCTCTTGAGTGTGAAGACGAAGAGCGCGAAGGGCGGCACCCAGATTGTCGTGGGCAGCGCCAAGAAAGTAACCTTCACCCCGTTCAAGGGATACCAGGGCCCGCTCGTCGTCGCCACCTTCGTCGCCGGGAAGACGGGGCAGGTTATTGCGGCTGGGCCAGCGAATGGAACGAGTGGTACCACGATTGTCAAGCTCTTCGACGTGAAGGGGAAGCTCCGGCAATCGTATGCGCCGGGCGGTGCGCAGTACAAGCAAGGACTGGCCACCCTCAACGCGCAGGACCTGACGCGTGACGGTCGCGACGACCTGGCGATGGTCCCGAAGATTGGGACGTCGGTGACGGTCGTCGACTTCCAGAAGAAGAAGAACCACGCCATCGCGGCGAGCGCGAGCGCGACGAGTCTTCAGGCAGCCATCCTCGATTTGGGGACCGGGACGCAGCAACTGGTGACGGCAGCGGGCACGAACCTGAAAGCCTGGCGCTACAACGGCAAGACCTTCACGTCGTACGCCTACGATACGGCCAAGCGGCTCCGGGTGACGAGTAGCGGCATCGAACGCATCTACCTCCAGCCGAACATCGTGAACGTGTCGCCCCGGACGGTCTCGCGCACGAAGTCGGTTGTGGTGACGATCCAGGGTGAGAACTTCGGGGCTGGGTCACGCGCCCTCATCGACGGCACGTTGCCAGCGACCAAAGTGGTGGCGAAGGGAGAGACGGTGGTTACGGTCACCTTCAACCTGTCCTCGCTCAAAGCCGGCAAGCACGACCTGCAAATCATCAACCCCGACGGGATGCAGGCGACCTGGCAAAAGGTGCTCAAGGTGAAGTAGTCCGCTGATTACTTCGCCAGGACCAGCCGCCTCACCCGAGGGGGTTGGTCCAGGTATGGAAGAGTGTGCCCCCAGGAGGAATCGCCAGGCCTATCCGGCCTTGGCCGGACAGGCCGGAAACCTACATCTCGGGCTTACCCGCCCCGCTCGCCGCAATGTGCCCCTGGTAGGAATCGAACCTACATCTCGGGCTTAGAAGTCCCTTGCTCTATCCATTGAGCTACGGGGGCTCGCTGAGGCGGGCGGGGGAAGTCCACAGTTCTATCCACCCCGACGTTCCGCTCCGCGGAAGTCGGTGCTCCGACCTCCGCCTTTGGCGGGGTCCGACTTTGGCGGAAGCTACGGGGGCTTGGAGATGAAATGGCGCGGATACCAAGGCGGGAAGCGTCGCAACACTACCATAAAATAAGCCTTTTTTGAAGGGTTGGGGAGCTGGGCTGACGAAGTTGACAACCCCTCGCTATGATGTAGTATTTAAAGGTTCTTGGAAGTGGAGCGGAAATGAACAAAGGAACAAAAAGCGTACCACCTAGGGAGGGGGGACGTTCATTTCATGAACCCATGGCAATGACCGGATCGGTTTTACGGCCCGGGAACCCCATTTTCATTCATTCGTATGGTAAAGAGAAGCCAAACCATTATGCATCTACACCATCGCATCCTTTCGAAAGTGGCGCGCGAACGACTCCATCAGGGCCTCACGCTCCTGGTCGTTTTCAGTTTTGTGCTTCAGACCAGCCTCGCTTTCGTCCCGCTACGGGCTGCAGCGCAGTCTCCTGATGATACTGCGCCGCTCACGTCCTCGGCCGTCTTGCCGGTTGTCACCGCCAACGATACAGGCTGGCGTGATCCAGCCTCGAACGAGGTGCTCCAGCCGACGGTCACGAACGCCGAGAATGCCTACGCGGAAGACAGCACGGACACGAGCTTGGATAGTACCGGTGTGGTTCGCTACGGGACCTTCGGGGTGGCCATTCCGGCCGGCCGAGTGGTGACCGGCATTGAAGTGCAGGTGCGCGGTCATCGGACCGATGGCGTCGGGACGAAATCGCTGAAAGTTGCCGTGAGTGACAATGGTGGTGCCACGTGGACGAGCGAGAAAATCACGACTGGGTTTGGTTCGTCGTATGAAACGGATTCCGTCGGCGGCAACGGCGATCTCTGGGGGCATGGCGCCTGGACGGCAGCGCAGCTCGCTGATGGCACTTTTTCCGTCCGACTCACCCATCACTTCAGCGCCGGAACGCTCGGCATTGATCATGTCGCCGTGAAGGTGTACTACGCTGACGCGCCGCTGCTGAATCCTGTTCTGACGCAGTCGTGCGGCCTCGATGTCGGGCTCGTCATTGACAGCTCCGGCAGCATCAATCACACGGAGCTTGGGCAGATGCAAACGGCGTTCAAAGGGTTCGTCGATGCCCTTCTTCCAGGCACGCCGACCAAGATGAGCGTGGTTGAGTTTGACACGGATGTCGAACTTTCGCTCCCCTTTACGGACAACGTGACGGTCCTCAAGATGGGCATTGACGCGGCGGAGAGCGGCGGATTCACGAACTGGGAGGCGGGGCTGTTCGCGGCGCACGGCTTGTACGATCCGCGACCAGCGAAAGCCGATCTCCTTCTCTTCGCTTCTGATGGTAACCCAAATACGGTTGGCACGGACGGCGATGCGAGTCCGGGCGCGGCCGGTGAGTCATTGGCGGTGGCGGCGGCCATCACCCAAGCGAACGCCATCAAGAGCGATGGCATCCGGATCGTCACGCTCGGCATCGGTGATGACTTGAACGTCGAGAACTTGAAAGCGATCTCCGGCCCGAACGTGGACACCGGGGCCACGAGCGACGTCATTACCTCGGACTTTTCGACGCTGGCGGAAGACTTGGCGGACCTCGCACACGGTCTTTGCGGCGGAAAAATCCTGGTCCAGAAACAGTTCGATTTCAACGCGGACGGCACGGCCGACCTTGATGGGTCAGTCGCCAGCCCGTCGCTTGCTGATTGGACGTTTGCGGTGAACGGTGAGCCCTCCGATCCGGAGAGTCAGACGACGACCAGCACCGGCAGCCTTGAGTTTGACGTCCTTACCGGCACCTACGCGGTGACGGAAACATCCCTCAAGCCCGGTACGGCAATCGTCGGCGCGACGTGCCAAAAGGGCGGCGAGGCCGTGGGAACATTCGATCCCGCGACGCGAACGGTCTCTGGCTTGTCTCTGACGACAGATGAGACTATTAGTTGTACGTTTTTGAACCAGGCGATTCGCGGCACGCTCCGGGTCGTCAAGCTCGTCAGCGGCGGCTCGGCCCAACCGGCCAACTGGCAGATCCACGTGCGGTCAGGGGCCAGCGACGTCATTGCCAGTCCGCAACCTGGGACGAGCGTCGGCACGGACTATCTGCTGGGGCCGGGCACCTACTCGGTGTCGGAGAGCGGCGGGCCGGCGGGCTACGCACTGGCCTACAGCGGTGCCTGCAACAGCCAGGGCCAGGTGACAATCACGGCCGGACAGGCGCAGACCTGCACACTGACGAATACTTGGCTCGCGCCGACGGTTGCCCTCCAGAAGTCGGCCACGCCGAATCCCGTGGCGGCCGGGCAGAATGTGACGTACACGTTGTCCTGGAGCGTCGGTGGTACGGCGGCCGCGACGAACGTGGTGATTTCCGATCCACTCCCGGCGAACACGACCTTCGTTTCGGTACAGGATGGCGGTACCTATGATGCGACGACTCGGGTAGTGACCTGGAACCTCGGCCCGAAGTCACCCGGCGCATCGGGTCAAGTGCACTTCGTGGTGCGGGCCGCCAGCCCGATCGCAAACGGAACGGTCGTGGCCAACACCGCATCAATCGATTCCACGGAAACCGATCCGGTGACGGCGTCGGCAAATGTGACGGTGACCTCGGCGCCAGCACTCTCCATCACGAAGTCGTCGGATGTCACGACCTCGGCCAACCCCGGTCAAACAGTGACCTATACGATTGTGGTGACGAACGCCGCCAGCGCGACTGATACCGCGCATGGAGTGGTGGTGACCGACACTCTCCCCGCCGGCCTGACCTTCGATGACGGAACCACGGTCAAGCCCTTCACGGTCGGCGAGCTGGCGCCGGGCGCTTCGAAAACTATCACCGCCAGCGCCAAGGTCGTGAGTTCAGCCACCGCTGGGACCTACACGAATACGGCTAAGGCGAAGGGGAGCAACACTCCGGAAGTGAGCGCGACCGCAAACGTGTCCGTGGTCGTGCCCCAAGTCCTCGCCGCCACAGCCAACCCGAAACTGGCCATCACCAAGACCGTCAAGGAAGACTTCGTGAACCCAGGCGGGAAAGCGAACTACACGGTGACCGTCACGAATAAAGGCGAGGCGACGGCCGTGAACGTCCGGTTGACCGATTCGCTCCCCAACGGTTTCACGTTTACGGAAACAGGCTTGGCCAATCGCGTCTGGGTGATCGGCAATTTGGCTGCCAACGCCGCGAAGACCATTTCCTACGAAGTGGAGGTTGATGAGGCGTCCAAGACCGGCACGTACGAGAACCTGGCCGTGGCCATGGCCGACAACAACGACCCGGTCAGCGCCAAGGCGACGATCGAGGTTCGGAAACCCTCGGTCTTGAGCGAGGTCACGGAACTGCCGAATACCGGTGTGGGCCCAACTGACAAGGCGTTGTACAGCATCGGTGTTTTCTTCCTGATGATTGGTGTGCTTGGCCTTCGGCTCAATCGGCGAGAACCTGACCTTTTCTGATAGGTAGATTTTGTCGCGAGGCGGTGCCGGTCCAATTGGATCGGCACCGTTTGGGTTTGGTCGCGATTGACGAAGTGAAATGTTTTTGGTAGTTTGCGTTTGCTTCCTACGAGGAAGCGCAGACCATGCACCGTTCTCCTCGCAGCCGCTCGGATCGGGTACGGGGCAAGGCAGTGGCCTGTCCGCCGGCCAAGCACTTTTCCAATAATGAATATCCCTCTCTTGTCCCGCGTAATGATGCAGGGGGGTGGCTATGGTGTAGTGGTAGCACCCCGCACTACTCATCCCGCCATCGGGCGGGATTCGAGTGCGGGGCCGGGCAGCGGCCAGGCGCGCGCGGGGGTGACTATAGCTCAGTGGTAGAGCAGTGGCCTGTGGAGCCATTGACCTGGGTTCGAATCCCAGTAGTCACCCCCGCGTTCAGCTGGCCTGCCTGTCCCGCACCGGACCCCGCCAACGGCGGGAGACTGGGGCGGGATGGAGCCCAGAACCACTCATACTATTCGGGTTCTGGGTAAACCTTTCGTTCAGGTTCGAATCTCGAAGCGAAGCGGAGACCCAGCGCCCGAGCAGCGTGAGTGGTGCTGCGGCCAATAGCCACCTTAGAGTGATGAGGGAAAAAAATATGATCGGGAAAGAATATCTCAAAACGATGGTGCAGCTGGCGACGACCGGGTTCGGGCTGGTCGCGGCCTTAGCGTGGAACGACGCAATCCAAACGCTCTTCAAAGAAATTTTCCACGACCGCTCGGGCGTAATTTCGAAGTTCGCTTACGCGACAGTCGTGACCATTATTATTGTTTTTATCACGGCCAAGATCGGGAAACTCGCTGAACGGGAAGAAAAAAATACGAGGCCGGAAGCAAAATCGTAATTCGCCAGCAAAAAACAAAAACCCCCGTGAAGGGGTTTTTGTGTTGTTGACCTGAAGATGTATCAGGTATCAAAACCGCTTTTAGAACTGGCGCGCGGGGCGGTTCTTCCGCATGTCCCGGTGGCAGTTCCGACAGTAGATCGGGCGGTTGCCGTCCGGCTCAAAAGGCAGCTCGGTGATTTCAGCGCCGCAGTTCGAGCAGGTCCACTTGCCCTGGTACATCTTCCGCGGGCCAAAATTGCTTTGTTCGTCCATTCTATTCGACCTTTTGTATCCGGCTGGCAAAGCGCAAAACCAACTTTGTCTTCAAAGCTGGGTTTCAATGCATTCTGTTCAGACGAGGATACCTAATAATGAATATACCGAGTATACCAGGTCCTGGGGCGTTGTCAAGTGGTTCGGCTGGGAGTGGTCGGTTGGCCTCTAGGACGGTACACTGTGGCTATGTCGAAGCGGGGTCAGTCCGAACACACCATCCTCGTCATGCTGCTTTTGGCGCTGGCGGCTGCTCTGGGGTTTTTCGACGTGGCGTTCTCCCGGGCGCAGAAAAAATCGACGTCACCGGCAGCAGCGGCGCCAGCCCAGACACTGGTTGCGACGCCGACGACCGCGGTGCCAACACCGGTTCCAGAACCGTCGCCCTTGACCATGCTCTTTGCCGGGGATGTGATGTTATCCAGACACGTTGACACGGTCATCCAGCGAGCCAAGGACCCGGCCTTTCCCTGGCAGCTGGTGAAAGAACGGACCGTGGCGGCCGACTTTTTTTTCGTGAACCTCGAAGCGCCGTTTTCCGAACAAGGACCGTATGACGATGGCAATCTGGTTTTTGCGGTTCGTCCAGAGAACGTCGCCGGTCTGGTTCAGGCCGGCGTGGATGTCGTCTCGTTCGCGAACAACCACTATCGGGACGCCGGAACGGCTGGCGTCGAAACGACCAAACGCGTCCTCACCGAACACGACATCGCCCCCGCGCTTCCCGGCGAGCCGGCGGTCGTCGTACGGGCCGGCCGAATGATTGGCGTGGTGGCCAGTGCCTACAACCTCGGTCTCGACGAAAACGCCTTGCGGAAGGATATCGCGGCTGTGCGGCAGCGAGGGGCGACGTTCATTGTCGCCTCGATGCACGCGGGGGTCGAGTACGCCGCCACCCCGTCGGCCGCGCAACGACAGTTTTCCCACGCGGCCATTGACGCCGGCGCCGACCTCGTCGTTGGCCACCACCCCCACGTCACCCAAACCACCGAAGCGTACGCCGGGAAATACATCGTCTACAGTCTCGGCAATTTCATTTTTGATCAGTTCTGGAGCGACGAGACAATGCGGGGACAGGCACTCGAGGTAGTCCTCCCATCATCGGACAAGCCAACGTATACGCTGCGCGATGTTCGAATTAACCGACAAGCCCAGCCGGCCTTGGACCAACAAGGGATCGGGGCATAACGCGTCCGAACCGCCGGAGCCCATGATGAGCGGAGCGAGACGCGGCATACGGACGCGTGGTAAACTAAGAGTCATGCACGGGGTACTCGATTCACGAGGAAGGCACGATTCATCCAATGGCGAGGCCGTCATTCGACCGCAGCGGTCGAGAAGGCTCTCTCTGCTGATACTCCTCGTGGTCGCCATGACCATCTTTGCCGGCACGTCCGTTCGGGCCGAGCAGCCCGAGGGCAAAACGCTGAACGCGAAACCGGCGACCTGCGAGGGCTGGGCGAATGCGGCTGAAGCGCGGACGGTCGACCTGCCGCGCTCTGCGCCGGCCAGGGAGTTCAGCGCCAAGAACTCGGCGGCCTTCGCATTCGTTCCGGGTCGTCCTGGGGTTTTCGGCGAGTCCGCCGTCGCCCCGACGCTGCACTGCCAGGACTTCAACGTCGCGAAAGTTCCCAGCGGCCCGGTGGTCTCGGCAGCGGTCATCATTTCGCTGGCGGCCACCGCGGACGCGGCGAGTACGGACGTCCTGGTCCCGAGCTTCTCGATTGACGGGGGCCGGAACTGGTCAATGCAATCGGCCATTCTCTTGCAAGGAACGAATGATAATGCACAGCACGATGGCTACTGGCGCTTCCCGCTCCCGAATGGCCTGACGGCCGATGATCTGCGGCAGTTTGCCTTCCGGCTCGAGTACCGCGGGGGCGAGACGTTCGCCCCGGTTACCATCTTCGTTGACGGACTCGCGCTGGAGGTCACCGTGCCTCGTGAGCCCAGCGTGCTGCGGCGCTTATTTAAGGTCAGCGACCAGCCCGTCATCATCGTCGATGAGACGTCGCTTGAGTCCGTCGAACTCCTCGACGCGGACGGCCAGCCGATTGACGCTCCGCTCGAGCGCGAGATTGTTGACGGAAAAACCCGCCTCACGATTCGCCAGGGACGGGCGCTCAAGCCGGGCGCCTACATCCTACGGACGAAGAGCCGAGGATTGTTCCGCCCGACCATCGAAGAACAGCCGTTCTCATTCGGCGTGGCCAGTCTCAACACGCCGCAGGCGGTCTATGAGCCGGGCGACCTGGTGACGCTCGCGGCCTCGACGCTCGATGATCGGGGCCGGACGGTCTGCGACGCCGCGCTGTCACTGCGCATCAGCAAGCCGGACGGTTCGATGGTGCTGCTGTCGACCGGCGACCGGTCGGTCATCGTCTCGGCCGAGTGCGGCCCGGACTCGCTGACGAATCGGCCCGACTACAGCGGGTCGTTGCTCGCCGACCAGCAAGGGACCTACCGGGCCACGCTCGAAGTGCAAACCGATCAGGGCGTCGAGCGGGTCGAGCAGACCTTCGAGGCGCAGCCGGTCGCGCCCTTCCGGATGGAGCGGCTGGCGCCGACGCGGATCAATCCGAAAGCGTCGTACCGCGCTCGGCTCCGCGTCACGCCGCAACGCGACTTCCAGGGTATCGTGGAAGAACGCGTGCCCGCCTCGTTCATCATCAAGGACAGCGAACCCGCCGCCGCGGCGCGGACCGAAGGCGACGAGCAGATTCTCCGCTGGACCGTTGAGGCGCAGGCCGGGGAAACGCTGGAAGTCAGTTACGTTTTCGATGCACCTGATGTATCACCGGCCCTCTACATACTGGGACCGCTGTCCGTCGGCGATCAGCGCGAGCCGCGGCGGTGGACGATCAGTTCCGATGAAGTCGTCCGCCGCGAGCGACCAGGGGTTGCCTACGAATCGTTGGCGGTCGAGGCGGCGGATTGGGTGGCGAATCGTGACGCGCTCGTGACACCGACAAAGACCGTTTTTCGGGGCGAGGAAAACGTTCACCTCAAGGCGTTCAAGCGGGGCTACCGTTTCGACGCCGAAGACCGTCCGGCCGGGCTGGACAGCGACCGACCGCTCGAAGTCACCAAGGTCGACGTCACCGGCCCGGATGGTGCCGCGGTTCGGGCAGTGCACGTATCGGAATCGTTCCGTCAGGGCGAGCGGTCCTTGGAAATGCTCCACTTGGTTCCCGAGCGGACGTTCCGCCCTGGCGTGTACACGGTGACGGCCACGATTACTGACGGCACAACCACCGTGACCGACGAGACCACCTTTGCCTGGGGCGTGCTCGTCATTGATACGCCGAAGTCCGTGTCGCTTCCCGGCGAGACCGTTTCTATCGGCATGAGCGCCCTTGACGCCAGCGGCAAGACCGTCTGCGACGCCGACCTGACCCTGACCGTCTCGGCGCCGACCGGTCCGCCGACCGTTCTGACGACTGACGGCGGCGGCATCGAGCGGTCAGCGACGTGCGGACCGATTACCGTCACGAACGTTCCGGACTATCAAACAACGTTGCTGGCCGAAACTGCGGGCGACTACGCCGTGACCTTAACCGCAACCATCAAGGGGCAGTCGTATACCATCACCGATACGCTCGCCGTCCGGCCGTCAGTGCCGTTCGTCGTCGAGCGCCAGGCGCCGACGCGCGTTTTCCCGCCCGCCGAGTATGACCTGGGCTTTACCGTCACGCCGTCCGCGGATTACCAAGGCACATTCGAAGAGTTCATCCCAAGTACCTACGCCGTGGTCGCCATGGGGCAGGGGGGCGTCAGCGAGGCGAGCGGCCCGGATGCGACGGTGCTCCGCTGGGCCGTCGACTGGCAGGCCGGTGAACTATATTCGTTGACATACCGCGTCGATCCCGAGGACATCAGCCCGGCCATCTTCCGTCTCGGTCCGGCGAAGGTCGGGGACTTCACGGAATTCCGGCACTGGCAGATTGCGTCGGACGCGGTCGGCTCTGCGATCTCCGCCCGACTCTGGTCCGCGGGGTTTGAACTCCAGACGACGACCGCCGAGGTTGAGTACACGGCCAACGTGGGTGTGCCCTCGATTAACACGACGACCGTCCGCTCGGGAGCGGCTGCCTTCCGAACGAATCCGAGCGCGACGGCGATCGGGATGAGCTACGATTTCAAGGCGGCCGACACGGCCGACAACTACTTTTTCCGCGCCTATGTTCGGGTGGCGACCGCGCCGTCGGACGAAACGCAAATCCTCCTCGTGCGCGACAGCGCGGCCACGGACCAGATGAGCATTCGGATGAATACCGACCGCACGCTCGAACTCTGGGATGAAGAGGACGCCCTGCAGGTCGGGAGCGCTTCCTCGGCGCTCGCCTTGAACACCTGGTACCGCGTCGAGCTCCGCTACGATACCGCAACGCAGGTGGCCGGCTCGATGATTGCCGACGCCCGGCTGGACGGCACCTCGTTCGCATCGAGCACCACGCTTGATCACCTGAACGGCCCGATGACTTTCCGCGTCGGCGTGCTGACGAGCACCGCGGCAGACCTCTACTTCGACGACCTGGCGATCAACGACGACTCGACGAGCGCGGACAACTGGGCGGGCGAGGGCAAGATCGTCCACCTCCAGCCCGACGGGGACGGCACCAACGAGAGCTGGGATAACTCGAGCGGAACAGACTGCGCGTCCGACGGCAGTGGCTGTTGGACCTACCTCGACGAGGTCACGCCGAACGACGGCACCGACTACATCCAGTGCGCGGCGAACACCGACAGCCAGGACGTTACGCTCGAGAGTTCGACGAGCGCCGGATTGAGCGCTGGCGACGAGGTCAGGCTGGTCGAGGCGTGGGTCCGCACGCAGTCCACTGTCGCGAGCTTGAGCACGCATGCGCTGACGATCATGGATGGTGCGAACACCGATGCCGGGTCGAACGTCGGCATCAATGTGACCGGCTGGTTCACGAATGACAATGACAAGCCGCGGAATGCCGACATCGTTTCATACAATGCGCCGGGCGCGGGCAACACGCTGCCGATCACGACGACCATGCTCGACGGGATGCAGATCCGGCTGACGACGAGCGACTGCAGCCCGGTCGTCAATGTCTCGACCATCTGGGGGTTGGTCGAGTACGTGCCGCGGCCGGGCGGCCGGCTCTACTCCTCGGGCTTCGAACTCCAGTCGCTGACCGCCGGGGAAGAATGGGAGACGGTCGCCGGTACCCTGGACATCGACACGACGACGTACCGGTCAGGCGCGGCCGCACTGCGGGTGCAGAGCCTCGTCTCGGCCACCGAGGAGAGCGTGCTCCAGTCCTTCAAGTCCGCCAACGACAACGGGCCGTTCTTCCTGCGGACGTACCTCCGGATCACGACCGCGCCCTCGGCCGAGAACCGGATCATCGAGTACCAGGATTCCGGCGGCACGGCTCGGGTCTACCTGACCCTCGACAACGGCCGGCTCTTGCGGCTCTACGACGAAGACGGGCAGGTTGGGTCGGCGTCCAGTGCCTTGAACACCGGTACCTGGTATCGGATCGAAGCGAAGATCGACGCCTCGGGCGCTGGCGCGGCCGACACGGTCGAGGCCCGGGTCGACGGCACGAACTTCGCGACTGCAGCGAACCGTGACTTAACGAACGGCGTCACCGCGATCGTCCTCGGCGGCAACCTCAACGCTGAAGCCCAGACGACCGGCGATTGGTACTTCGACGACGTCGGGGTGAACGAAGGCTTCGGCGCGGTCCAGAACGGCTACCCGGGCGCGGGCGGCATCACGCACCTGCGGCCGAACGCGACCGGCGACAATTCGGCGTGGACGAACGCGAACACGGAAATTGACGAAATCGACCCGGACGACGGCACGACGATCATCACGAGCACGACCTTGAACCAGATCGAAGACGTCAACCTGGATAGCTCCACGACCGGCGGGATCGGCGCGACGGACACCATCACCCTGGTCTCGGCCGGAGTGCGCTTCTCGAATTCTTCGGCCACAGTCACGTCCGCCTTCCGCGTCCGGCTGAAAGACAACGCCAGCGCCGTTCACATCGAAGGCAACGAGCTCCGGCTGGCCAGCACGACGTACTTCACCCATCAAGTGAGCGCGCCACGGCTGTCTCCACTGACGGTCTATACCCGACCGCATCTGTCGAGCGCGTGGACCACAGGCGTGCTTGATACAGCACAAATCGGCGTCCGCCTGACGACCGACGGCGGGACGAATACGATCAACGTCTCGACCCTCTGGCTCCTGGTCGAATACACGCCTGCGGGCATCACCGTCTCCGGCACCTGCGACCAGTACGACCAGACGACCGACTGCGTCGACGACGGCTCGAACGCCATCCGGGTGGCGGTCAACGGCACCCTCCAGGCCCAGACCGACGCGACGGTTGACGGCGCCTGGTCAATCGCCAGCGTCAGTACGCCGGCTGCCAACGACGTCATCACGGTCTTCATCGACGCGAACGCCGACGCGAACGAGGCCGTGGCCGTCACCGTCTACGACGGCACCAGTGACATCACTGGTGTCACCCTGTTCCAGCGTCACTTAACCATCGGCTCGGACGATAATCAGACCGTGACGAACGCGAACCTGTCCCAGTACGACAACTCCGTCTCGGGTGATGAGGACATTTTCTTCGATGTCAGTGCTGGCAATGACCTAACCGTCGATAGTGTCGCGACCTACACTGATGAGGAACTCTACCTTGCATCGGGCGACACCTTCCGGCCAGCCTCGGCTGGCGGGGCGGACGTGACGACCGTCCACGTCGAGCTCGTCGGCACCTGGACGGCGGACTCGAATGCCGTGACCGCGGCCGGGGACTTCGTCAACACCGGCACGTTCACCGCGAATACCTCGACGGTGACGATGAGCGGCACCGGGAACCTCAACGCCGGCGGGGCGACGTTCAACAACCTGACGGTGAACGGCAGCGGCAACACCGTGACCGTCACCGGGTCAGACGCCACCGTCAGCGGCACGATCACCCTCGGCGGCGCGGCCGACGCCAATAATGACACGCTGACGCTGGCGAGCGGCCGCACCCTGACGTTGTCGGGTAATACCGGTACCACCCTCGACATCACCGCGAGCGGGACGGACACGGTCAACGGCCCCGGCCGTCTCACGTACCGTAACTCGGCGACGACCTTCCCGACGGCCGGCACCCTCGCCGCGACCCTCATCGTTCGGTTCGACACCCTGAATGGGAACATGACGATACCCGCCCGCACGGACTACGGCGTCGTGGAGGCCTTCGGCGACAGCGCGAACGCCCGCACGCTCACGCTCGCCTCGGGCACGCTCACGACCTCGAGTCACTTCCAGGTCCTGGCGAACGCCGCTTCCCCGAACGACGTTACTATCGCCGGTGCGACGAACAACCCAACCGTGAACGTCGGCGGCGACCTCGACTTCACCGGCTCCGGAACCGCCGCCGAGGTCATCACGTCCGGCACCGGCACCTGGACCGTCACCGGGAACACTGACTTCACGGGTGGGACGTACACTGCCGCCAGCGGCAATACCCTGCTCTTCAATGGCACCGGCACACTGACCTCGGCCTCCCAAACCCTCCAGAACCTCCAGGTGAACTCCTCCGGCACGGTCACCTTGGCCGCTGCCACCCACACGGTCGCCGGCAACCTGCTCATGGGCGGCACCGGCACCCCGACGGTCACCGGTTCGACCATCACCCTGACCGGCACCTCGAACACCATCGACGGCGGGGGCAAGACCCTCAACAACCTGACCATCAACCCAGCAACCGCCGGCACCATCACCCTCCAGAACACGGACCTGACGGTCTCCGGGACTTTGGTGGTGGAGACAGGGGATACGTTGTCCCTGAATGCCAGCCGGACGCTGACCCACTCCGGCGCCACCCTCACCTTGAACGGCACCGTCTCTGGGGCTGGACAGCTCACCTACCAATCCTCCACCGCCTTCCCGACGGCCGGGACGATCAGCAGCATCCTCCGCATGGATGCCACGAACAACGACCAGACCCTGTCCGCCAGAACCTACGGCGGCGCGGTCGAGGCCTACAATAACCATGCCACCCTGGCCCGCATCGTTACCTTAGGCACTGGGGCCTCCCAGACCCTGACCTTCTCCAGCAACCTGACGCTCAACGCGGCCAATGCCCAGAACGTCACCCTGGCTGGTGCGACGAACAATCCGACGGTCAATCTCACCGGCAACCTCACGTACACGAACGGTGGCGCCGGGACGGAAATCATCACTTCGGGTACGGGGATTTGGACAGCGTCGGGCAACGTTGATTTCAGTAACGGCACGTACACTGCCGCGAGCGGCAACACGCTGGTCATGAACGGCAGCTCGAAGACGCTGACGTCATCTGCTCAAACCCTCCAGAATCTGACGTTCTCTGGTACCATCACTCTGGCCAATGCCACACACACGGTGGCCGCTGCGCTGGACATGACCGGCGGTACGATTACGGCCGGCTCCTCGACCGTGACGATGACTGGCACGGCGAATCTTGTCGGCGGCGGCAACACCCTCAACCACCTGACCATCAACGGGAGCGGCACCACGGTGACCATCGCCACGTCAGACCTTTCGGTGAGCGGCACGCTGACCGTTGGCGGCGCAGCGGACGGCGACAACGACACGCTCTCCATCGGCAGCGGCCGGACTGTCACCTCCACGGCGACCGGCACGGTCACGCTCGTCGGCAGCGGTACGGACACCATCAGCGGCGCCGGAATCCTGAAAGTCCAGAACTCAAACCTCGGCAGCGGCGGCACGCTCTCATCGCTCGTCACGTACGACGCAACGAACGGCGACATCACCCTGACCGCCCGCACCTACGGCGGCGCGGCCACGGTGACGAACACCGGCGCCTCGAACCGCACGGTGACGGCTGGCAGCGGCACGCTGGCGTTCTCCTCGACTTTTGATACATCGCGTTCCGGCGCGGGCACACTGACGTTCACCCTCGAGACGAACGACCCGACGACGACCGTCACCGGCAACCTCACCATCGGCGCCGGCACGACCCTGCAGGCCTCCTCGACCGCCGCGTTCACCGTCGGCGGTTCCTGGTCGAACAGCGGCACGTTCACGGCCGGCACCGGCACCGTGACCATGGACGCTGGTTCCGGCACCAAGACCATTGACACGAACGACGCGGACTCGATTGCCGGCGCGGCCTTCCATCACCTTACGTTCAATGACGGCGGGGGCACGGCGACGTTCAGGCCGGTCTACACGCTCGACGTCAACGGGAATCTCACGATTACCGGGGGCACGCTCGATATGACCGGCCCAACGACGTTCTATCTGACGAACGATGGCGGCGGCACCGTCAACCAGCGGCTCCTGAAGCCGACCAACCCGGCCGGGAGCGCCGACAATACGGCAGTCTGCAGCGACGACGCGGTGCTCGTCAGCGGATACTGTCTGGTGAACCCGCGAACCAGCAACACCACCTGGTCCACCCTCCCCTCAACCATCCAGCAGCGCGGCTACATGTTCAATGACGGCATGGCGATTTCCGGCTCGTTTGCCGCCGGCACGTGGAGCGCCGCGGTGACGACGAACATCGTGGAGGGCGCCTACACGTACAGCACGCGCCAGGTGTGCGGGAAGCTCTGGAAAGCCGACGCGGCGCTGACGAGTGGGACGATCATCAAGGATTGGACCTGCGCGACCGTGGCCGGGACCGGCGTGCGGGACACGACGATTTCCTTCGGCAGCCTGGCCGCCCAAACGTTGAGCAGCCAGGTGGTGTACGCGGAGTTCGCCGCCCGTTTGACCGGCGGCGTCGAGAACACGAGCGGCGCGACCACCGTCACCTTCCGCGTCAACGAGGGCGGCGCCAAGCAGCAACTGACTACGCCCGCGTTCACCCCGCACCTCCTGCTCGGCGGCAACTGGACGAACAGCGA
This sequence comes from uncultured Gammaproteobacteria bacterium, assembly GCA_964457305.1. Taxonomy (GTDB): domain Bacteria; phylum Patescibacteriota; class Patescibacteriia; order SBBC01; family JACPUP01; genus CAYWEH01. The sequence continues at coordinate 3,405 of CAYWEH010000014.1, read as the reverse complement.
CCTCTTCACCCACGCCAGCGGCACGGTCGTGCTCGATGGATCGAGCCAGCAGACCGTCGGCAGCGGCGCGACCTCATTCTCGGGACTGACCGTCACGAACAGCTCCGGCAGCGATCCGGAGACCTCACCGTCGGTCATCTTCAGCTCGGCGGCGACCACCGCCGGGACCTTCACCGCAGAGACCGCGAACACGAAAGTGCGATTCAACGCTGGCTCGACCTACACCTTTCAGAACATCTCCTTGAATGGTCAGGCGACGAGCACGCGGGTTGCGCTCCGGAGCTCCACGACCGGCACGGCCTGGAATCTCAACGTGGCTGGGACCCGGTCGGTCGCCAATACCGATGTCCGCGACTCGAACGCCTGCGGTCAAGCGCCGAACATCGACGGGTCTGACGGGACGAACTTCGACGCCGGCGGGAATTCGTGCTGGGACGTCAACACGCTCACCTTCTCGGTCTCGGACAATGCCATTGGCTTCGGGAGCCTCAGCAGTTCGGCCGCACGCTGGGCATCCGGCGATGACACAGGCTCGAGTTCGGATGTCGCTGCCCACACGCTCGCAATCACGACGAACGCGCGGAGCGGCTACGCCATCACGTACAACGGCGCGACGCTCACCAGTGGCGCAAACACGATCAGCGCCGCGACCATCACCGACGATGCCGACGGGACCCCTGGGAGCGAACAATTCGCCGTCGGCTTCCAGACGAATGGGAATGCCACGATCGCCAGTGGGTATGACCACAACACCACCGCGAGTCTGCGCGACTGGAATTTCGTGCCGAGCACGACGACGACCGCCGTCTCTGAAACAGGTGCGACGGCAACCGAAACCATCTCGGCGTACTACCTGGCGAACATTTCGAGCATCACGGAAGCCGGCAGCTACACAACCACCATCACGTACATCGCCACCGCGACCTTCTGACGCCAGAGGGAGCCCTGCACTGGCGTCGTCGTCGGATCAGGCGGTGGCGTGTTACAACCCAGTCACCTGCTGCGGTTTGCTGCGGCGAACCGGCGGGTCGACCCGGAAGAGTGGACGCGTCTCGTACTGCGTGTACGAGGTATAGCCCCCGTAGAGCCAGAGTAAGCCGATGCTTCCCGGTTGGTGGCCGCGGGGCACGAACGGCCGGATGTTCTTCGCGCTCGATCCGGCGGTGACGGTGCTGGAAGACCAGCTCGCGCCGCCATTCGGCGTTGCCCAACGCTCAATTTCAAACGCCGCGCCGACTCGGCGCGAGAGGTAGACGATGGATGGGGTGTTCGGGTCGAGCGCGATCCCGCCCGAGTAGAAAGGGTCATCGCCCGACTCGTCAATCGAACCGCCGGCCCCGACGATCTCCGCGTCGAGCCAGCCCGAACCCGTCCAGCGCGCGTAGCGGTAGCGATGGTCGGAACTGCTTGGGAAGTTCGCGTAGGCGATGACGGGTCGGTCGGCACGGTCGAGGGCAATGTCCCACACCCAGCCGGTCGCGCCGTGGGCCGTCGCGTCGTAGACAAGGTCGGCGTCCTGGGGGGTGAGCGGTAGCTCGCTCTCGGTCTTCGCGAGCGTGCCGTCGGCCCGGTAGAACGCGCCGTCCCGGTAGGTGATGTGGTAGACGTTGTTCGTGGCCGACTTCTCCGGGTGCGTGTCGGTGAAGGCAATGCCGATGCGGTTGCGGCCGTTTGAGGCGTACTTCACATAACTGGGGATGTTCGGGCCGGTGTCGATGAGCGTGCGCGCTGTCCCCCAGGTGCCGCCGCCGTCCGGTGAAATGGCGAACGCCGGCTTTCCGTTTTCATTCCGCCAGAAGAGATAGAGCGCGTCGCCTTCGTCCGACAGGAAAAACGGGTTTGGATACGTGACCGCAGTCGTCCCCGGCACGGTCTGCTCCGCGTCCCAGGCGGTGATGTCTCCGGGCGCGCTCGAACGTCGGTAGTACATCGGCGAGCCGGCGTGCTTCGAGTAAAAGACGAGCAGCCGGCCGTCCGGACGGAAAATGACCGACGGGTTGTCGTGGTCGTCGACTTCGAGGGCTGAACGGACCACGTTCGTCTGGACTGATCCGGAACGATTGTCGTATTTGGCGACGACCACGTCTCCGTTCCAATCGATCCACCCGGTGTACGTGAAGTTCCCCACCTGCACGGCGCGCGGATCGCCGAACCAACACCACGCCCCGCGTTGCGCCAGGGAGGGGAAGGCGGATGGCGGCGGCGCCTGGGTCACAGCGGTGAGTGGCAGGCTCCAGGCCGAGGGAAGTCCAACCCCATTGATTGCCCGCACCCGGAACAGGTGGCTCGTGGCCGGCAACATCCCGGTCGCGGTGAACAGTGTCGCGGTGGCCAGGCCGACAATGATGCCGTCGCGTTCAATTTCGTAATGGCTGATTTCGGACTCGAAATCGTGCGACTCGCTCCACGTCAGGGTGATGGTGGTTTGGGTGGCGGCTGTCGTTCGGAGCCGTTCCGGTACTGATGGCGGTGTATCGTCGTCGAGTCCGCGCACGATGATGACCGGCGGAACGACGAGTGCGGCGATCAGGACGGCCACGATGAATGATGGGAATCGCCAGTGGTTCATAGTAGTATCGCTTTACCGCATTCTTCGACAGAAAGCAAGCCCGCCACGAGCAGTGCTCGCCCAAGAACGTCGGGATCAGACAGATCGTCATTTTCTTTGACGTGCACGTTGCCGGGCCCAGTCGCCATCATCCTACCGTCCAATGTCTTTGACAGTAAAAAAAATCCGTGCTATAATAATGGCAAGAAACTCAAAAAGGGCGGAAAAACAAAAGAAATACCACTCATGTCTATGCACAAAGTCCATCGGACGTGGAAGCGCGCAACCGTCCAGCGGCTGCAGCAAGTAATGGCCCTCGTTGGCGTGATTGCGCTGCTCGTCGCGAGTTTTCCCATTCGGCCAGTTTCCGCCGCGGCGGTGACGAGTTTGAGGGATACGCTCTCGCGCCTAAGAGCAAGCACGCTGGCTGACCACACCATTCAGTTCGTCACGCCGACGGGCGTCGATGCCTCAACCGACACCATTACCCTCACCTTCGGCTCCGGCTTTACCATGGGCACGTTCTCGGTGAACAATGTTGATTTGTCCGTGGGCGACAGTGGAACGTGTTCTACCGCGACGTATACCGATAAGACACTGGCTGCAACTCCGAGTACTTCTCCGACCTGGGGCGTGGCCCAGGCTGGCCAGGTCATCACGTTCACGGCGCCGACGAACGCGGCCTCGGGCGAAATTACTGCGGCCCGCTGCGTCCAGATTGAAATCGGCTCGAACGCCACGAGCGGCGCCGCCGGCGCAACCCAAATCACCAACCCGACGGCCGGCAGCACGACCGTGGCCGTCGGCGGCACGTTCGGCGATTCCGGCACGCTGGCAATCAATATTATCGCTGACGA
>CAYWEH010000013.1:0-23797 GCA_964457305.1 uncultured Gammaproteobacteria bacterium | reverse complement strand
CGGGGTATCCGTTGAGTCCCGAGCTCCCGCCCTTCGGCGGGACTCGGGATCCCGATCGATTGCGGAGCAATCGGATCGGGACTATGGGGACGAACGGCGTTCGTGATGAATGTACGCGGACGTTACGATTCAACCCGAAGACGTTGGTACTCGGCGATCGCCGAGTGAATGTGTTCAAAAGCGAGATTGGACGGCAGCGCATTGACGGGAAACCAACGGACCTGGGAGACATCGGAATCTGGGTGGGGCGTACCGTCAATCGAGCCGGCGTAGTGAAGCACCATGCACGACACCGCTAAGCCGCCAGCATCATACCAACCATGGTAGGCGCCGACAAGTTTTTCCGGATGGAAAACCACATGCAGTTCTTCAGACAACTCACGGATAATGGCTTCGCTCGGCGACTCGCCCCAATCGACGAACCCACCTGGGACATCCCAAAAACCCTTCATTGGTTCGTCTTTCCGCTCAACCAAAAGGACTTCCCGGCGATCATTCACGATCAACGCGCCGACGGCCGCATGTGGATTTTGGTAGAAAACGAAGTCGCCTTTCGTACAGACAAGCCGCGACTGCGCTTCAATGCGCTGAACCGCCAATGGCGCGCCGCACCGCGGGCAGAAGTGGTAGTACGTTTCCGGCTTTTCTCCTACAGGGGCGTCTTTCATGGGAGGAGGAAGCTAGAAGATGGAAGTTAGGAGTTAGGAGTCCCTAGATTCTATCTTCTAACTTCTATCTTCTTTTGTTCTCGCCTCGGATGCAAGCCTCTGCTCAAGCCGCGGGATATCTTCCGGCCGGCCGAAGTCGATCCAGAAATCCTCAAGCGTCACCACCTTGACCCGGCCGCGTCCGGCCAGCTCGGTAATCGCGTCGGTCAGCTCGTTCTCGCCGCGCGGCGAGGGCCGGACACGGGCAAGCGCGTCGTAGATTTCGGGCTGAAGGGTGTAGAGTTGCGCGTTGATGATATTCCCGACGAACGTAGTCGGCTTCTCGACGATTCGCTCCAGCGTGCCGTCGGGCCGGGTGACAAACACGCCGTACCGTTCCGGGTGATCGGAGGGAAAACCGCCAGCATAGTGGAACCCGTCATCGCGGAAAAACTTTTTCAGGTCGCGAACGGAGTAGAGGTTATCGCCCCCGACGACCACGAAGGGTTCGTTTTTCGTCGCCGCTCGCGCCACCATGACGGGAATGGCTGTCCCATAGGGGTCAAGCTCCCCCATCGGCTGTTCAACCAGGGTCACGGGGAACGGGGAACCCTTGGCCCACCTATGGAACGCTTCGGCTCGATAGCCGACCACCAACACGAATTCGGTGAAGCCAGCCGTCCGCAGCCGCGCCAATAAGTGTTCAATGAACGGACGGCCGTTGACGGACAACAGGTGTTTCGGACGGTCGGCGCTTAATTCCTTCATCCGAGTTCCCCGCCCGGCGGCCATGATGACGACGCGTTTGATCATGATTGAGAGAAAATTTTTCGTTGGTAGTTTGTCGTTGGTAGTTGGTAGAGATTGTTCTCGCGTTCTACTCACTACAAACCACTCACTACACACTACTTCACCCGTTGTGCCAACCGATACAGAGAATAGAAAAACGGTTTCCGCACCCAATCGTACGTGCCTGGATAGGCAACGTCAATTCCACCGAAGCCGCGTTTGAAGCGCGAGAACCCGGCCCAGGGATGGCGCGAACTCGCGTCACGCGGGGCAACGCCCCGCCAATCGTACCAGGCCGCGCCATCGGCCTTCGCCCCGCGGATGGCCGCCCATTGCAACGCGTACGGCGCCATGTGTTCACGCCCCCGGTCGCTCGAACCGCCGTGGAGGTACGTCGCCGTATCGCCGTACCGAATGATGAGCAGGGCCGCCAGCGTTTCTCCATGAAGCCGAGCTCGATAGATGCGTGACCGTGCAGCCATGGTCGGCACTGACCAGAGGGTCTGAAAATGTCCAGCCCCAAAAAAACGCACGCCTTGCCGCTGTTCGGTCTGCCGCAACACCGATGCAAAATCCGGCAGAAATTCCCGGCCACCCGACTCGACCGTCACACCGCGCTTTTCCGCCAGTTTGATGTTGTACCGCGTCTTTTGGTGCATCGCGGCCAGCAGCGATGACTCGTCTTGGTGGAGGTCGAGCAGGAGCGTGGCCGGGGGTTGGACGCTGCCGACTGACCGCGCGAGGATCAGTCTCTCGGGCAAGGTCGTGGTCGGTTCGAGGCGAATGAACAGCGCCCGTTCCTCCCTCGCCAGTTCCTCGAGTGCGTGAACATGGAGTTGCCAAACCGCTTGTGATGGCGAAGAAAAAAACACGGGTCCGTGGGGAAGGTAGAGCGACGCGAAACCAAACGGATACCGATGGATGAATCCCTGCATCGCCGACACAACGCGATCACCCTCGCGAACCAGCCAGCGGAAGACCGGCCGGCCCACCGCCGCCTGAAACTCGCCCCACGGCCACGATTGCAGGAAGGGCGCATGGGGAACGGCCGCGATACATCGCTCCCAGGCGTCCCGGGTCGGCTGTCGATCCAGTTCCATTACCGTTTCCCCAGGTGGCCGAGCGCTTGCCGCACCTGTTCGCCAACGCTGCCGCGCCGATCGAGCGTCCGAATGACTGTCCGAATCTCACGGGCCGAATAGCCAAGCCGCTGCAGCGCCTCAAACACCGCGCCCGAGTCGTCCCCGAGCGGCCCGATCCCCGCCTCTCCCATCTTCTCTTTCAGCTCAATCACGATCCGCTCTGCCGTCTTCTTCCCAACCCCAGAGACCCGTGTCAGCACGGCGACGTCGCCCTGCGCAATGGTCCGCTCGAGTTCGTCCACGGTATTCAACCCCAGGATACCGAGCGCCCCTTTTGGGCCAACCCCACTGACGGTGAGGAGCAACTGGAAAAAGGCGCGCTCCCGCACATCGAGGAAACCGTACAGTTCCGTCCCGTCTTCCCGCTGGTACTGAACCGTGTAGAGTTGCACGGTCATCCCGGCCTGGCACTTCGCCAGCGTGGTGGCCGTGACAAAAACTTCGTAGAAGACGTCCTGGACGTCAAGGAGAACCGAACGCGTGAGCTGCTGGTGGATCGTGCCGCGAAGGCCAGCAATCATGAGCGGGACAATCAGTGAAACACAGCGAGGCGGAGGCCGAACCGAACACCGCTCGGGTACGGCTGCAGCAAGCCAACGCGGAGGAAACGGCCGGCGGGGCGGTCAAGGCGGAAGAAGAAGACGCCGGGCGGACCCGCCGTGGCCACGGCCGTGACCACTTCGTCCTGACCGTCCTGATTTGCGTCGAGCGTGGCGACCGTGACGCCGCCGCGGAATCGAGCGGGGGCAGCGGCAAACTGGTATTCCCGACGACCGGTCGGGGAGAAGACGCGGACGACCGGCGGCGCTCCCTGGTCACGCGCCACGACAATCTCGAGATCGCCGTCATTATCTACGTCACCCGCAGCCACCTGCAGCCCCTGGCGGTTGCGAGCGGCAAAGGCGGCGAAGGAGCGTTCGGCTTGAAAACGTCCGGTGACGGGGTCGTACTGGAAGACACGCACGGTCGGCGCATCGTTCCCGGCCGGTACGGCAATCAATTCCGCCTGGCTGTCGTGATTCACGTCGGCCAGCGTAAAGTTGAATCCGTTCCGCGCCGTCACATCGGACAGGGAAAGTTGCGTTGGCCGTTGAAATGTCCCGGCCGCGAGGTTCCATCGGTACTCCACGACGCCAGCCCGACCCCGCGTTGGCGCAACGAACACCTCGTCAATGCCGTCGCCGTCAACGTCGCCCGCTCCGACCCGGGGCGTGCCGCGCGTGCCCTGGGCAAATGGGAAGAGTCGGGCAAGACGTGCTCCATCGGTCCGGAAGACCAGAACCTCCGGCCGCTCCGACCCATTGAGTCCCACGATGACCTCGGCCTCGCCGTCGCCGTCCACGTCACCAAGCGCGATGGTTGCCCCTTCACGAGAACGCGCGGCGAAGAAACTCCCCAAGGACGAGAGCGACGGGTCGTACAAACGGACGTGCGCCGAGGCACGGTGCCACGGTACGACGGCGAGCGTGTCGTCGCCGGGATTCCGATCGCCGCCGGCCGGGCAGACGCTCGATTCAGCCGGTTTCTCCGTGCTTGTTCCACACCGACGATCATCAGCGCACACCCGCGACTGCGAACCGTCGACGCACGGTAACCACTCGGTACAAGACCAGCGCTCGGTACACGGCCCTCCGCCATTGCCCGTACAGGCCTGGCTGGGGATCGGCCGACCGACAGTCGAATTACACCCCGCCCGATCAACACACGTCCGAAGCTGCTGGCTGTCTTGGCACACCGACCAATCAGTGCACGACCAGTCCGGCGTGCAGGCAGTCTGACTGGTAGCCGCCGTAGCAATATTGGACAGCGGCGACCAATTCGGCACTTCGTCGGCAGTTTTGAGGGCAAAATAGTATGTCGCCGCCGACGACAAACCCGTGACCGTGAATGACTCGGCCTGGCCGGTTGCCCGCGGCACGGAAACGTTCGGTACCACTGAAGCCGCCGCAAACGTTTGGTCGGTTATCGGCGTCGATGCGTACCGCAAATCGTACCGGGTAGCTTGGCCAACGACGCCGTCATCCCCAGGCGCGGTCCACTGGACGGTGACGGAATTCGCGGTCGAGACCGCGGTCATCGACACCCGTCTCGAGGCTGGCGTCCCACCCGGAAAAGGCGGGAGGTTGACCGCCACCGCCACGATTCCGACCAAAACGGCGGTGACGCCGGCCGCATACATCGCCACGGCCACGGCAAAGACCACCCGCGTCCCCTGCTTAGTTTTCACTTCAACATCGACGCGCGGTTTCATGGGTGGAGGTAAGGTTGACCGTTTTCGTTGTGTATTCGGCATACGGTTTACAGAGCGCCCCGACGTACAGGAACGTTGGTATCATCCTCAATGTTGGCCAAAAAGTCAAAGCGAGGGCTGGAGGAAAAGAGGCGCCGCGGGGTAGAATGAACAGATATGCAACGTTTCGTACTCAAAACTACCATGAAACCGAAGGGGGACCAGCCACAAGCGATTGCCCAGTTGGTCGCCGGGATAGGCCAAGGCCTGCGGGACCAAACGCTCCTCGGCATCACCGGTTCCGGGAAAACGTTCACCATGGCGAATGTCGTGGCGAGACTCCAACGACCAACGCTCATCATTTCCCACAACAAGACGCTGGCCGCCCAGCTCGCCTCCGAGTTTCGTGATTTTTTCCCGGACAACGCCGTCCACTACTTCGTCTCCTACTACGACTACTACCAACCCGAGGCCTACGTCCCGACGACCGATACCTATATCGAAAAAGAAACCCAGATCAACGAAGAGATTGATCGGCTCCGGCACGCCGCCACCCAGGCGCTCCTTACCCGGCGCGACGTGCTCATCGTCGCGTCCGTCTCCTGCATCTACGGCCTCGGCTCACCGGCCGAGTACGGGCGGGAACGACTGGCCATCCACGTCGGTGAACGCGTCAATCGCTCGTCCTTCCTTCACCACCTGACGAACCTCCGCTTCGAGCGCAATGACATCGATTTCCAGCGCGGACGTTTCCGGGTGAAGGGCGAAGTCATCGACCTCTTCCCAGCCTTTTCCGAAAACGAAGCGACCCGACTCCGCTTCGACGGGAACACCGTTGAGCGCATCGATACCATTGATACACTCACCGGTGACACCGTTCATCAAGAATCCCGCGTCGACATCTATCCAGCCACGCACTACCTCGCCCCGACCGACGCCATCCCCGGGATTGCCAAAGCGATCCGCGCGGAATTGGCCGACCGGATCGCCTTCTTCAAAAAAATGAACAAGCTCGTTGAAGCGCAGCGCCTCGAACAACGAACGAACTACGATCTCGAGATGCTGCTCGCGACAGGATTTTGCAACGGCATCGAAAACTACTCGCGGTACTTCGACGGTCGAAAACCTGGCGATCCCTCCTACACCCTCATCGATTATTTCCCCAAGGACTTCCTGCTGTTCATCGACGAGTCGCACATGACCGTCCCGCAGATTCGCGGCATGATCGAAGGTGACCGAGCGCGAAAACGGGTGCTCGTGGACTTCGGTTTCCGGTTGCCTTCAGCTTTCGACAACCGGCCGCTTTCATACGCTGAATTCGATACCAAGATCACGAATGCGATCTACGTCTCGGCGACACCAAGTATCTACGAGAAAGGTCGCTCAAAACACATCGTCGAACAGATCATCCGGCCGACCGGCCTGCTCGATCCGACCATCGAAGTGAAGAAAACCCAACACCAGATCGATGACCTCGTCGCCGAGATTCGCGCCCGGGTCGCGAGACAACAGCGGGTGCTCGTAACGACACTCACGAAGAAGATGGCGGAGGAACTCGCTGACTATCTCGAGGACCTCGGCATCAAGGTCCAATACCTCCATTCCGACGTCGACACGATGGAGCGCATCGAGATTCTGCGTGACCTGCGCCTGGGGAAGTACGACGTCGTGGTTGGTATCAACCTCTTGCGCGAAGGGCTCGACCTGCCAGAGGTATCGCTTGTCGCCATCCTCGATGCCGATAAGGAAGGCTTCCTCCGTTCGGAAACCGCGCTCATCCAAACCATGGGCCGAGCCGCCCGCCACGTCGACGGGCATATTATCATGTACGCCGACCGGGTGACCGGCTCGATGCGCCGCGCCATTCGCGAAGTCGAGCGCCGACGAAAAGTCCAGAAAGCATACAATCGCGAACATCACATCACACCGAAGACAATCGTCAAAGCCATTCGTGAAGATCGACTGTCGGGTGCGAAACGGGTTGAAGAAGAGGTTGAACACTTGATCCCGCGCGATTTGCCAGCGGCGGAAATCCCCAACCTCATGAGAACCCTCACCGAACAGATGGATCTCGCGGCCAAGAACCTCGAATTTGAAAAGGCTGCACTCCTGCGGGACCAAATTTCCTCCATCCAAAAATCAACCGGGGGCAAAAAAGCGTATGCGTAAACGGCGGGTTCTCCTTTTCGGCACGTTTGACCTGATTCATCCAGGTCATCTCTCTCTTCTCCACCAGGCTCGGCGATACGGTGATGAACTAATAATCGCAGTAGGGCGAGACACGGTCGTTCAACGAATCAAAGGCCGGCGTCCCGTGCATCGCGAGCGCCAACGGGTGGCCAACCTCCGAGCACTTGGGCTCGCCGACCGCGTCCTGCTCGCTCGAAAAAACCCGGCCCAGCGGTATGACTTCATCCGCCGCCTGAAACCGAACGTGATTTGCTTAGGGTACGACCAAACAACCTATACCGACGATCTACAAAGCGCGTTGCGCGTTCGCGGTCTACACGTTCACGTCGTCCGCCTCAAACCCTTTGAGTCAAACCGATTCAAGTCCTCGCTGATCCGGGGCCACGGACGCGGGTGACCATTGACAGACAAGAAGAAGTGGAGTATTATGGAAATACGCTAGCGCAACTTTAATGCGCGGTGCGAGCGGGCGCGAGGACGGAACCCTTGCCACTTGCCGAAAGGCATTCGCACTGGACACCCTGGTCCTCATCCCCGCTGGGCGATCTGCAATATGGTCGCCCGTTTCATTTCCTTAAAGAAACCATTGCCAGAGCCAAAGCCCTGTGCTACGATTCGCCAGTCTTACTCATTCGACAACCGATAACACCCGAACCCGTCTACTCACTAACCCACTACTTAACTACTCACTCCAAAATGCCGCACACTCCCGCCGCCGCGAAATCCCTTCGCCAAAACGTCCGCCGCCGCGAGCGAAATCTCCATGTGCTCAAGTCCGTTCGGAAGTCGCTCCATGACAGCCGGCGGGCGATTCGACTGAAGAACATCGAGGAAGCAAAAAAACTTGTGCTGGCAACCATCAAGGCCTTGGACCGCGCGGTGGCAAAGGGCATCGTGAAAAAAAATACTGCCGCACGAAAAAAATCGCGGCTGGTGCGAGCGATGAACAAAGGCCAGTAGGCACGGAGTCTCGTCGGCTGGTTTTTCCTACCGCCCTACTCGCCTACCAGCCGACTCACCGCCCCCGTCCGACAGGCCCGAACAACAAAAAGCGTCAGCTCCACCTTCGGATCAACGGAGCTGCTCTTGAGTTTTTGGTCGAGGTCAACCACGGCTTCAAAAAAATCAGCCAGCTCCTGACCGCGGAATTTTGTTACTTGGCGGACGGCCTTACTCACGACAAAGGGATGCAGTCCGAGCGCCCGCGCCAGCGTCGCCGGATGGCCGGGCCCGGCCGCTTCGACAGAACGCAAAATCCGGAAATGACGGGTGAGCATCGTGACCAGATACAACGGCGCGGCGCCGGCGAGGAATTGCCGTTCCAGGAGTTCGAGCGCCCGTTCCGCGTTCCGTTCACCGATGGCATCCGTCAGGTCAAAGATGTTCGCCTCCAGCGCCGCATGAACGAAGAGTTTTACGTCGTCCGGGGTTATCACCCCCTGCGGACGGAAGTGACCCAGTTTCTCCAGCTCATGATCCATCGTTCGCAAACTCCCGCCGGTCAGCGCGATGAGGGTGCCCCGGGCGGGCGGAGACAGCCGGATCCCCCGCGTCTTCGCGGCCGCATCCACCCACGCCTCAAGGTGGCGGCCGATCAGCCGGTCGAACCGCTGCTGAAAATCCCGGTCTTTCGCCCGCGGGGTGCGTTCCGGCAAGGCGGCGAGCGCCGGGAAGAGCGGGTGTACCCGTTTCGCCTGCTCCGGGACGCCTGTCTCCCAAACAATCACCACGTGATCGGCCGGAATGCGCTTCGCCTCCAGGGTCGCGAGCAGCAGACCAGCCGCCTCCTTTTTCTTGTTCAAGGACAGACTGCGAAGCACAATCAGCCGGCGCGCCGTCAATAAGCCTTGCGTCGCCAGTGCCCGCTGCAGCTCGGGGGCCGTAATCTTTTCACCGTCGAACCGTACGGTACCGAACCCCGACGGGTCGTGTTTCTTCTGAAACGCCTCGACGAAGCCCTGCAGCGCTTCGGATGATCGAAAGTCGTCTTCCCCACGAAGGTAGATAATCATAGGGTACAGGTTTTAAGGTATAGGGTTTAGGGTATGAGGGCAATGGCCTACTTGACCCGCCGAACATCACGTGCTAGTGTCGTCAGGCAGCATGCTGCACCGGTTATGTGGTTACTCCCCGACACGACGGGAGCGGAAAACACGCGCCATGCGTGACCATGGCCCGAACCGGCTTCATCGGCGGCTACGGCCAGCCCGTGAGGAGCAACTCGTGCTGTGGCCCGGAAATCTTCTGAAGACGACCGGGCCTTATCCTATGTACTGAGGTTTGACGTATGACCCAGTCGAACCCGCCTTGTTGAGAATCGAGAATTTGGAATCAAGAAGCAAGGGTGTAGCATTACTGCTGAATCCCCCAGTTTCTAGATTCTATATTCTCCATTCTTGATTCCTTATCAATTCAATGCGCCTCGTCCCAGTTGGCGCCCGTATGCACCTCGACCATAATCGGCACCTTCAGCTTGTGGACGCCTTCCATCGCTTCTTTGACGAACGTGCTCACCCTCGCCACATCGTCCTCCGGCGCCTCGAAAACTAGCTCATCATGGATTTGCAGCAACATCCGGGCCCCCGGGCTGACCCCCGGTAACTCACGGGCGATCGTGATCATCGCCATTTTGATAAGATCGGCCTGTGTGCCCTGCACGGGCATATTGATCGCCATCCGTTCGGCGGCGGCGCGGAGCATTGGCTGGCGGGAGGTGAGATCGGGTAGCTTGCGGCGGCGGCCGAACAGCGTTTCGGCGTACCCCAATTTCCGCGCCAGTGCCTTCGTTTCCTCGATGTACTTCGCGATGCCCTGGAAAGTCGTCAGATATTTCTCGATGAACGCTCGTGCCTCGTCCCTCGTCATACCCGTCGACTGGGCCAAACCGACGGACCCCAGGCCGTAGATGATACCGAAGTTGATGGCCTTGGCGTCACGGCGCTGCTCTGGCGTAACCTGATGAATCGGGATGTTGTGTACTTCGGCCGCCGTCCGGGCATGAATATCCTCACCCTTCCGGAACGTCTCAATCATCTTCTCGTCGTTTGCGATTGAGGCAACGATCCGCAGTTCAAACTGTGAATAGTCGGCGGAAATGAGCTGCCGGTGGGGCGGGGCAATAAACGCCTGGCGGATCTTCTGCCCCCATTCGGTCCGAACGGGAATGTTCTGCAAATTCGGATCAGACGAGGATAACCGGCCAGTCGCGGCGACCGTCTGGTTGAAGCTCGTATGGAGCCGGTGGTCGCGCGGCGAGACGAGTTTCGGCAGTGCATCGAGGTACGTTGACTTCAGCTTTGAGAATTCACGGTACTCGATTATGAGCGAGATAATCGGGTGCGCTTCGCGCAATTTTTCCAACTCATCGGCGGAGGTCGAGAGGCCAGTCTTGGTCCGCCCGAACCCGCGGGAATCCAACCGCAGATCCTCAAACAGTACCGCTAACAACTGCAGGGGTGAATTGATGTTGAACGCTTTACCAGCATGCTTGGTGATTTTCGCTTCGATATCGTTCAATTTTCGCGTGAGCGTTTTCGACAACGATTCGAGGAGGCCACTATCAATCGCCACGCCGGCTGCTTCCATGTCCGCTAAAACCGAAACGAGCGGCATCTCGATGTCGCGGAACAAATGTTCTTGGTGCTCGGCGCGCAACTTCGGCAAATAAGCCTCGCTCAATCGGAGGGTGAAGTCCGCATCCTCGCCCGAGTACCACGCCACTTTTTCCACCGGCACTTCGTCCATAGTGGTCTGCGACTTTCCCTTTGGGCCGATGAGCGCTTCAATCGGCATCATCTCGTAGCCGAACTCGGCGAAGGCCGCCGCATCGAGATTATGTTGTCGCGTCCCCGAATTCAACAGGTACGATGCCACCATCGTATCGAATGACAGCGGCCGCAAAAAAATGCCGTGCTGGCGCAGCACCTCGAAGTCGTACTTTACATTGTGTCCGACCTTCTCGACGCGCTCGTCTTCCAGCACTGGTTTCAGAACGTCCGGCTGCAGGTCGCGATCAAACGCCACGTAGTATGCCTCCCCTTTCTTCCAGGACAACGAAACGCCGAGGAGTCGCGCGGCGAACGGATCCAGGCTGGTCGTTTCCGTATCGACTGCCAGCCGCGTGACATCCTCGAGTTTCTCGACCAGCCGCTCCCAGTCGCTGGTGGTCTTGATGAGTGCATAGTGCTGTCCCGGACGTTCGAGTACGGCCGACGCTTGGGCCAAATCCAACGTCGCCTGCGCGCTCCGTTCGTCGGGCGGCAGCTTCGACAACAGGCTCTTGAATTCGAGCTGCTGGAACAGGGCGACAACTTTGGCGCGATCATACTGGGAACGCGCTGCCTCGGCCAGGGAAAACGATATCGGGATGTCTCGAACAATGGTGACTAAATGCTTCGAGAGCAGCGCGTCCTTCCTATGCGCAATGAGTTTCTCTTGGAGCGCCGGTCCGAGTTCTTTCGCTTTCGGCGCATCCTTCGCCAACGCCGCGTAGAGCTTTTCCAGCGTGCCGAACGACCGCAGCAATTCCGCGGCCGTCTTCTCGCCGATGCCCGGCACGCCCGGGACGTTATCCGAGGGGTCGCCGCGGAGCGCCTTGTAGTCGATCATCTGCTCGGGATCAAGGCCATACCGCTCGCGTACCGCCGCCGCATCGTAGAGGATGGTTTCGCCGATGCCTTTCTTGAGCGTGTAGACTTTCGTCTGGTTATCAATGAGCTGGAGCGTATCCATGTCGCCGGTCACGATGACAGACTCAACGCCCTTTGCCTTCGCGGTTAAGGTGCCAATCATGTCATCAGCTTCGAAACCGGACTTTTCGAAGATGGGAATATGAAACGACGTCACGAGCTCCTTCACCCGCGGGATCTGGTCGTAGAGTTCTTGCGGTGGCTTCACGCGCGTGGCCTTGTACGGCGCGAACTCTTTGTGCCGGAACGTTTTCCCCGGCGGGTCGAACGTAGCCGCGATGTACTCAGGCTTCAGCTCCTTCAATACCTTCAACAATACGGAGGCGAAGCCGTACACCGCATTGACGACCTCCCCGCGCTTCGTGGATAGCGTCAATGGGAGTGCGTGAAACGCCCGATGAATTAAGGCATTTCCGTCAATAATGACAAATCGTTTTTTTCGTTCAGCCATGGTGCGCCTATTCTACCATTCCCGACCGGACCCGAGAACGTGCTTCAGCGCCAGACCATGGTGACGTAGCTTGTCGTCTCGGTCGCAGCGGGTTGTCCTTGAATGAGGGCGGAGTTGCTGTGGTCTACTACCTGCACGGTTGTGGCTCCCCGCCACTGGGCGAACCGCATGGCCACGGCCAGGCTCGTTGGTGAATCGGCTGGAATGGTTGCCAGCGCAGCCGGATCATTCCCCTTTAACAGGGCGAGAGAACGGTCATCTTCCGCTTGCGCCCTCGCCAGATTCTCGTAGTGAGAGAAATCAACGCTGGCGATGACCAAGTCACGCGGACCGAGTGCTTGCTGCAGCGCGCTGGCGATGACGTTGGCGCCCGCCAAGTCAAAACCACCCCGAGTTGTCAGCAGCACGAACCGCGCATTGGGAAATTGCGCCTGCAAGAATGGCAGCGGAATGAGGACGGAGTGTTCGCGGGCAATCACCTCGTCCGCGACCGCGACATTCGGCAGCCGAGCCAGCGCCCGGACCACCGCTGCGTTCTGTGGAAACGCTTTTCCCGCCCACCGCCAATCACTGCCGCTGACGGTGAAACGCTGGGGTCCGGCGTTCTGGTGGTCCGGACCGATGATCACGATGGTATCAGGCTTCGCCGACCGAAGGCTCACCACCAGCCGCGCCATGAGTGAACGGGCGACGAGATGATGCGGCATCACTCCAGCCCGCGCGTTGGCCACCGTTGTCTGCTGGGCCGCCGCTTGCATTTCGGCGTCAACTTCAGGGCGAGCGATGGCGTCGAGGATCTGCGAGCTCAGGCTCTGATCGGCCGTCGCGTGCCGCCAGCCACCGCGGATCCCGATGAGGATCGCGGCGACGGCCAAGCCAAGGATGGCCAGACTACCGAATTTCAATCGTCTGCGCACCGGAGTAGTTGACGAGGTCACGGCTGGTCTGACCCTGGAGGATCGCCGGTTCGGAGGCGAACGCCCCGGGCGTAAGCACGCGGGCGTAGTAGTAGAAGCTCCGCTGGCCATTCGTGACGAAGGTCACGCGCTGACCGGTAACTTCGATCGGCCAACCGTACCCGTAGTCGAACGTGGCACCGCCGCGCTTCCAGGGCTGCGACTCGATGACCAAACCGCTCGGCAGTTCGTCAACGACCGTAAAGACGGTGTCGATCACCCCGCTCTGCACACGCGGCGTTATCTGGACCCGGACGATATCGCCCTCTTGGATCGGCCGCTTCGCGCCGCCGAGAATCGAGTACCGTTTATCCAGGCTCAAGCGCAGATCGCGCGGTTCCGTGTCCGTATTCACGGGCGCGGTTGAGAGCACGGTAATTCCGGCCGGCCCGGAAACGTCAGTGACCTTGAATGTCTTGAGCTCGTCCGGCGTCAGTGAAACGGCTTGCGTCACGCCATCCTTGAGTGCAACGGTCTGCTCTTTCCCGGCCACGGCGTATCGGACCGTCACCGCTACGTCGTCCAAGAGCGGTACGGCCGCGCGGCCCGCCAACGCCCGTTCAAGATTGGTCACGGTCGCCTTCGGGAAGTTCGCTTCGAGGTATCGGTTCATCCCTAATCGGACGGACAATTTCAATCCCTCGGCGAGCACCGAGAAGCGCGCGGTGTTCACGATTGTTTCATCGTCGGTGTCCCCGAGTTTCAGACGGATGAACGGGTCCTGTTCCTCACCGTAGTCGGCGAGCAGCGGTCCGGCGATGGCCGCCGCATGGGCGTTGTCGCCCAACGCCAGGTAGCCAAGGGCCGCAGTCAACCGATCTTCATCCGTCAGACCCTCTTGCTGAAGGTACGCATCGAGATCCGACAGCACGGGTTCGCCGAGATTGGCCAGCCCGAGCAGCGCCTGCCCCACCTGTTCCGCCGACGCGTCTTTGGCCTGCAATTTTTCCAGGAAATACTTGCGCAGCAATGTCCGATCAAAGAGGTCGGCGCGCGCCGCGGCCAACGCCGTCAGGGAAAGAGCCGAGTCGCTGTACGTCGTCAAGCTGACGCCCCCGTCATCTTGCTGGTAGTCGGCCGGCTGGAATCCGGTCTCCGGCGCTGCAGCGATCACCTTCAATCCAGCGAGGGCGTCCTGCGCGATACGGGCGGCCAGGTGGCGGTCGAGCCGTTTGCCATACCCCCACTGTATGCCTTGAAAGGTCGTGATGATCCGACCGCGGCCGGTGTCGCTGAAAACGAGCGTCGTCCGTTCCCGGTCCGAACCCGCAACGGTCAGTCCAGGGGCAGCGTCGCGGAAGGCGCTGGTAGTGCGCGTGAGGCGGGAGGCAACGACGTCCGTCGTTCGCACGAGAATATCCTTTTGGCCGCCGGCCTGCACGGTCAGCCGAACTTCTTGGGCGCCGAGTTTCAACGCGGGCAACGTAAAACGCTGGGCGGTGAACGCTTCACCGGTCTGGCGGAGCGGTTCGCCGAGGCCGGGCAGATCGAGCGTAAAATCCACCTTCTGCCCAGTCTTCAGTGCGGTGCCATAGGCGCGGGCGATGACGATCGGCTGGTCCGCCTGGACGTACTGAGACGCCATGGTCAGCGTGCCGAAAATCGCTTTCGTCACCGGAATCATCGTCACCGTATGGCCGGCGAATAAATCCTTCGTCACGGCCTGGCCGGTCACCCGCCACGAGGTGATATTGTCTGGCAGCTTGAAGGAGACGGTCGCCTGACCATCCTTGCCAGTGACAACTTCAGTGAACAACGGCGCGTCCTCAAACTGTTTCCGCGGCCCTTCGCCGCCACCGCCGCCCTCCGCCCCGCGCTCCAGGGCTAGCGGCGCCGTGCTGACGTACTGCTGGGTCAGCCCGTCGCTCATGGGCGTGTAGAGCGAGGCAAGCGGGTCCGGCTTCGTGCTTTCGTCCTGGATCGTCGTCAGCGCCTGGTCAATGGCGCTCACGTTAACCGCGGCCGAAACCGGCGCGCCCGTCGCATCAGTCACCGCCACGGCCAGCGTCGCCGTCTCGCCCGGCGCGTAGCTTGACTGGTGGGGCGTCACGGTCACGTTCAATTTCCGGCTCTGCTCATCGAACTGCAGCTCGGCCCAATCGTACGGGACGGCCCGGAACTGATTGCCGTCGAACCAGACGCCGGTGACGAAGACGTTGGGGATGTGCGCGTCGCTGAACGTGAACGGGAGCGAGGACGAATCCGTCACGTTGAAATCGAGCAGCCCGGCCTGCAGCTGAACAAACAAGAACGCGCCTCGATCAATCGCCTCGCCGTCCTTCAAGAACTGCAGCGTCGTTGTCTCGCCGGGCAGATAGTTCTTCGGCCGCGGCATGGCGCCGTTCGCCTGCGGCACGGCTTGGACGTCGCGAACCGACAGCTGTGCGGTCGTCTGGCCGTTGAACCCGACGCCGCTCCGGTAGACGTAGGCCGAGCGCGTGACGGTCCGGCCGGCGCTGTCCGTGGCGGTGACGGCGATGCGGTACGATTCGCCGGTAAGCGTGAACGTCTTCGTAAACTTCCCGTTCGCATCGCTCTGCCCGGAAAACGTCGTCCGCTCCTCGTCGTGCGTGCCGTACCGATAATCGTCAATCACCCGCTTCTCGATGGCGTCGTAGTGCTCGCCGATTTTCTGCTTCGTCGTCACTTGCTCGAAAACTTTCCCCTCCAGCGGCCAATCCGGCACCGGGGCGTCGTTTTCATCCTCGTTCCAGGCCACCGACCACCAATCAGACAAGGTCCGATTCGTGTTAACGGACCGCATCGTCAAATCAAGGGTGACGGTCTCGCCCTGGGCCGTCGCGTGAGGCCAGAAGGCGACGGCGCTCGGATTGACGAACACTTGCGTGTCCGCTTCGATGTCGCCTTCGGCCGATTCGGCCGGGAAGAAATTCAGGTACTGCCAGTCACCATAGCCGGTGCTTGCGTTTGTAAGCGCCAACGTCGTACTGTAGGTTGCGCGTCCTTGGCTGTCCGTGGTCACGCGCCCGCTCTCGCCGCCGCCCGCGTAGGCACCGTAGGCAACCGTGACGTTCGGCGCCGGCGTGCCGTCGAAGAACTCGGTCTGGATGTTGTAGATGACCTTGTCGCCGACAAACCCAGCCGCCTTGTCCGGCGTGGCGATAATCTGGTAGGCGGGCGTCGTGAACGTCCGCACCTCGAAACTGATCGAATCGAGGGTCGTCGAGCCGCGCTTCGCACTCAACGTGTAGTACCCCGGTTTCATTTGTTGCAGCTTGAGCGGATGGGAGATCGTGGCGAGGTCGCTCGTCTTCACTGATTCGCGGACGAGCGGCACGTAGTCGCCGTTCGCGTCCACCAAGCTCCACGTCCAC
Source organism: uncultured Gammaproteobacteria bacterium (assembly GCA_964457305.1). Taxonomy (GTDB): domain Bacteria; phylum Patescibacteriota; class Patescibacteriia; order SBBC01; family JACPUP01; genus CAYWEH01. The sequence continues at coordinate 7,369 of CAYWEH010000013.1, read as the reverse complement.
ACCTCGAGCGTGACGTCAACCGGCCCGTCCTTGGTTCGATTCTTGAAGATGCCGAAAACATTGACCGTGTCGGTCGGCCGGTAGAGCGTCCGATCCGTCCACAAGTACGACCAGAAACCCTGGTCATTGAGGCCGCCTGGGCTGAACATCCGGCCGCGGCCGAACATGCTGATCTGCGACGGGACCGCCGGGACGATCGTCTGCCGGCCGTCGCCGGCGGTCACGAGGTAATAGGCCCGGTTCTTTGCCGGATCAGTCCCCTGCAGCTAGGCTGCTGTTTTGACGCGCGCCACGCCGGTGTCGTCGCTTTTCATCGTCGCCGCATCCTCGGAACTCGCCACTGTAGCCTTCGCCAAGGGCTGCTTCGTCTTCAAATCGTAGAGCCAGAGCAGCGAGTCCTTCTGCGTCAGCGTGAGCGACGCGCCCAGCTCGCTGACGACGAGCGGCGTTTGCAGCATGGTCCCGCCGCCTCCGGCCGGCACATTTATTACGTAATATCCCGCCGCAAAACCGCTCGGGAAACGCAGGGTCGTGCTGTCGGCGGTCAACGAATACTCCCCGACTTTTTTCAAACCGTCCGTGGCGATGGTCGCGTTCTGCCGGGCGTAATAGGACCACGTCGGCAAACGGTCCACGGCGGCGAAACGGTCCATGAGCTCCTGGGCATCCTGGAACTGGTAGACCGTGGCGGTCGGCTGCCCCAAGTCCGGCCCGCCGACGTCAATGACCGGCGCTTCGCCCGGTTGGACCGCCGTGAACGCCGCGCTCAACGAGCCGTAGAACACCCGCGTGTCGCTCTGCTCGGCCGCCGTTTCGAACCGCGTCACCACATCATTCGGCAGCGTGACGGACGACCCCTCCACCGGCAGGCCTTGCTTAATGGTGACCGTGTAGACGGTGCCGGCTTTCAGGCGCTCGTTCGCCACGAAGGCGATGACCCGGCCGTGGCGCTCGAAGCGGCCCGGGGTGGCTGGCGCAATCTCCCAGTACTTCTCGGGGTCGCCCACCTTGGTCGTATTGAACGTCGCCTCAATGCCCGTGTCTACGGGAACGCCCGTCGCTTTATTCCGCGGCAGCATCCCTTCGATGCGCAAATCACTCTTGGTCTGGAACGCCCAACGGAACGAGCGTTTTTCTTCGGTCGTCCCCTGTTTCACCGTCGTGCCCAGCGCAATCTGGTAGACCACGCCTTCGGCCAAGGATTTGCTCGGACGAATCTCAAACTCTCGGTCAGACTTCGAGGTGACGGTAAAGGAAACGGCCGGACTGATGGCCAAGGAGTCCTTCACTTGGGCGGCGGCCAGCGTGGCCTTCGACTTCAACACGAAACGGGTGTCCGCCGCAACGCCAAGGGTGTCGGCCTTCGTCGGGATAATTTCAAAATCCGACTGGGCCATTCCTTCGGGGAGGACGAGCTTGTCGAAAACGGGCTCGGCTCGTTTGACCGTGCCACGAGGCAAGCCAGGCAACCCGGTTGTCAACAGGAGGGCAACGACCACGACGGCGACCGCGCCCAGGGCAGCCGGAATCAATGGCCGGTGAAAAAACGTTTTCCAAAAATCATTGCGCATACGCTTCTGTTCAAAAAAGTGGGGAACTACGCTAGTGGCATTCTACCTCGTCGAGGTCCGTTCAGACAATCGAGCCTGTTGACAGAACACGATTTTTCCTCTACACCAAAGGAAGTCAATGTTAAGGAGGGGCCATGCGTCCACAGACTGTTCTAGGGCCAATGGCGCTGGTCGCTTTCGGGCTCTTTTCACTCGTCGTGGTCCTCGAAGTCATGGCGGACAACCCGCCGCGTCTCCGATTCCGACGACCGAGCAAGCCGGCTGGGAGCGGAGCCAAACTCCGCCTCGTGAGCTCTCGTGAACTCACCGAGCGCCGGCGGAAACAAAAACATCCCTGGTAAAGGAGGGAACCGTGCCGAGAAATTCGGTGCACGTTGAAGAGGAGGATGAGAACTACGTGATGTTCTCAAAACTCCTGGCCGAAGCCTATGCCGAGGGGCGAGTCAACGGCAAATACCACTGCCGAGTCTGCGGCATGCGGTACAAGAACAGCGCGGAATCGACCACCTGCTGCCCGCGCATCACGATAAGCCAACGGCGCCCGCGACAAACGAGACAGCCAACGCACAAACTCCCCAGGTTTCTGCCGATGCGCTGGAAACGCTGGAGGGGCGCCCGATAAAGCGTCCCTCCACCCACTCTTCCTTCTCAAGCAATAGTAGCTGACTGACGGACTGGTCGCACGTTCCTAGAAAGTACTTGGCGTGGAATGGGGGCGAGGCCTGATGAATTGCCGAATGCCAACCAATACCCCGGCCAGTGCAACGAGCGCGTAGGCGAGTTTTGGCATGGCGGGTTGGGAACTGGCTATAGCTTGCGGCTCGACTGATGCAACGCTTGCACCGGCGACGATTGGGGCGGACGGCGCAGCGAGCGTTTCGACTGACGCGGCGATGAGCCGGAACCGACCGCCGGTCTCACGGGCAACTCCGGTCACGCGCACCCGGCTTCCCTTTTCAATATTCCGGGCTTTCGGACCGCTAACAGAGATGGTGCCGGTTTCATCATCCAGGGTGAATGAGGTTGCCCGAACAACCGAGACGGTTCCAGTGATGGTGACTGGTGCCGCTAAATCATCCTCGCTCAATGCTTCAACGGAGATCGTCGAAGCGTCGGCCGGGTCACCGTGACCGACCGCGCGAACATCCTTAACCGCAACCCGCAGCCGGGGTTCTTTGGCCGTTGATTTTTTCCCGGTCACGGTGAGGCGCTGGCCAACCGTGTAGGCCGTCGCTCGGTCGAGCGCCACGACGATGGTCCCGGACGCATCACCGAGAAGGAGTTGCCGCTCATCGAGAATGCCCGTCGGAATAGTGACGACGCCGGTAACCTGTAAGAGCTCATTGGCGTCGGCCCGTCGGGCACCGTCCACGTCAACGGTCGTCGCACTCTTGACCGTCTTCTCCTTCGAGATGACGGCAACCGGAGGTGCGTTCTCGGACAACGGGGTAGGCTCAACCCAGCTCCAGCGCTGACCAATTCGGGAAAATGATTTCCCGGTTTTCGCTTTCGGGTAGCGAACGCCGTCGCGGATCGCGCCCGACGGATCGAGGAGGTAGAGCGTTGCGCCGGTATTGCGGAGTGTCAATGAAAGCGTTGGCACCCGCATCACGAGCAACCCACCCGCGGCCAGCACTGCCGAAGGCAACGCTGCCTTCTTCGTGCCATCCGTCATCTGCCACCCGTCTGTATGTAGAGGTTCCTCAAGAATATTCACAAACTCGATGAACTCTTCGCCGGCATCTTTCCCTGCCGGATCGGGGAAGAGTTCACTAAACCGCAAACCAATCCCAGGTGATCCGACCGCCATCTTCTCCTGCGTGGGGGGTGAGGTTGGCGAAGGAGCCGACGGCGGCGCGGATCGCGAGGGTTCTGTGGGAGGTGCAGCCGATTTGATAGGCAATGATGCCGCCGTGGTCGGTTGGACCGTGACTGTGGCAGTAGCCTTCACTGGGATTTGTCCGTCCGTGGCGATGATGACGACCGAAAAAGTTCCAGAACGAGTATAGGCATGAACCGGCGTTGCGCCCGTTCCTGACTCCCCATCGCCAAAATCCCAGGTGAACGTGAGTAAATCGCCATCAGGATCGGATGATTCGGAAACGTCGAACGTGACGGCCTCGCCCACGGTTGTCGTCTGATCAACCAATCCTTTGATGACCGGCGGCTGATTTGAGTTCGCCGCTTTGGGCGTGCCGAGCTCCGGCCCTGGCTTCAGACCTATAGCAACCGATGATGTGTGCCACGATTCCTTCAATCGTCCATCACCTGGGACGACGTTCCTCTCCATGGACTGCCACACTGCGTTGGACGTGTACTTGCCGGCGAGGGGCGTGCCGCTGCCGTCATCGGCAACATCAATCACGACACCGTTCACATCAGCGAGCGAAACCTGCAACGCCGAGTTCACTAAGGACACATCCGTATCCACGACATCCGGCGTCACGGCGAGCACTGACTTCGGGTCGGTCTCGGCGTAATTCGAGATGAGGAAAAATCCATTGGCGGAAATCTCTTTGCCAGCCGGAATAACAAGCATCGGCACGGTGTTGCCGCCTGACTTTTTGAACAAGGTCCAACCGCTAATATCAACTGGCGCGGCGGTCATGTTCCGCAATTCAATCCACTCATCTGATGAATTCAACGATGAACCCATCCACATAAGTTCATTAATAACAACGTCGCCTGGTACAGCAGCGTGGACAGATGTGACAAAATCGAAGACGCCGACGAGAATGCCAGTGAAAATGAGTATCCGTATAAACATTTTGGTGACTCCTTGGGAGAGCCACCAAAACTTGTCTACAAATGAGGATATACCAAACGTTTTTCCGTGTCAAGAAAATGGCGGGGATACTTCCGAAGGAGCCCCGCCCGCCGAAGCTCGTCAGAGCGTAGGCGGGCTTTTATTATGACTTCAACCCCGGCACCACGAATAACCCATTCCCCGGAGGCAACGCACCCTCGCCGAGCGGATCAAAGCCGTTCTGGACTTCCTGTAAATCACCATAGCCATCGCTGTCCGTGTCCGCATTCCTTGAATCTGTCCCCAGCGACGCTTCGATTGTATCTGGCAGTCCATCGCCATCAGAATCTTTTGAAGACGACTTGAAACTCCCTGGTACCACTTTGGCAAAGCGAGGCAGAATCGCCGTGGCTAGGCCGCTCAACTCACTGTCGGAAATTGCGGCCGGAAACATGCCGACCACAAGGTGAATAATTCGACCATTCAGCAGCAAGGCGCCGGCAAAGGTCTTACCTTCAGTCGGCGTTTCCGTGGTGTCTTCGCGAAACACGACGCCGCCTTGGCCCGCATCAATCGTCCTCGTCACGTGAACCGTCTGACCGACCGCGGCGCGCAATCCCTCGGGCGTTGCAGTCTGGACATAGGTCCGCGCCGCCCGACTCACGGTTGCATACAGGTACGTCGTGCTTTGGAAGACGTCGAGCGGGTCTTTCCCGACAAACACCGCCTGCTGGGCGCCGAGCACGAGCTCATTCCCTAAGGTTTCGGCCGTCGAGCCGCTTTCGGTTTCACTATACGTATACGCAGTCAGAGGTTGGGGAAGGTCTCCTGACTGCAACACCATGTCTTTGAGCGCCGCGACCAACTGCTCATCAGGCACAGTCGCCCCTTGCACCGAGACGGTGAGGGAAGGTGTTTCATCGGCCGTGGGGCGCAGGTCCTTCAGCACGCCGGAGCGAACCACATACCGCACGCCCACGCCAATGATGGCCACGACCGTGAGGCCGAGGACAAGGTTGCCGAGAATGTGTCCGCGGGTCTTTGGAATAAGCGGCACTGGGGGTGGTATCTGTTTTGGATACGGAACTTGCGGCATGACCCTAGTGTACCAGGCAGACCGAACCAATAAAAGGTTGCGGCGGCGCCATCCCGGGTGGGACAGCGCCGCTCGCAGTGCGACTACGCCTGCAGGACGGCGTCATCGGAAGGTTCAGGTACAGACTCGGTCTGTTCCCAATCGCGCCCATCAAGCGGGCAACGATAGTAGATCACCTTCCTCGGCTCCCCCCCGATTTCTTTCACGTCGGAGACTACCTCCGTGCCTGGCGTGTGACAGGCGAAGCAACGCTTCCCCAGTGCCCTCGCCAAGGCGGTCACGAGCTCCTCAGGGATCTCACCGTCCTGGAGCATCTGTTCCAGTGCTTGAGTGGTCTCGGCTTGCATAAAGCCCCCTTTCGGAGAGTGCCGAAAAACAGGCGGCGGGTATGGAAAGAGCGGTCGAGTGATGACCACACTTTCCTAGGCCACCGCTCGAATTTGTATCCCCATCCTACTCACCGACTGATTGATCGTCAACCGGGTTGACCCTTTGAGCTGAACAGGGTATGAAACGAATGCGCCCAGGTGGCCCCGCACCAGTCACCCCGCCTCGGCGGGATTCCGATGCGGGGCAAGGCTGGAAGACCTGCCCGCCGGACTTGCGAAAAAACATTCTTTTGTCGGGATGGCGGAATTGGCAGACGCGCCAGCCTTAGGAGCTGGTGGGGCAACCCGTGGGAGTTCGACTCTCCCTCCCGACATAACCGATGTCGAACGAGAGTTTCTTGGGAAATTTGAAGAACGATCGCGAACCACTACGGGACTCGAATCACGTTCGAACCCTCTATAATTGTTCGTTCGTAAAAACGTCAAAAAAGGAATAAAATTCCATCGAACGATTGACTATACCTATGTCTGCACCCGAAAGTGGAATTCCTCAAGATGCACGCGAATTCAAAGCGCCCGATGAAGCTCATCAGGCAGGTAACGACGGGGCGATGACTCATGATCACGTCGTCAATGGAAGCCAAGTTGATTCTGAAGCACAAGCAGGTGATCAGACCGCGGTGTTTACCCAAGGTGAGGGTGAGTATGCTTCGGTTAAGGAGTATTCACGTGATCAGCACGCCGAGGAACGATTGGCACTAGCCGCTGAACTTCGAGAAAAGCGACGCGACTTCGCGACGGCCAAAGTTGAACTGGAACGTCAAGCACGGGCGGCAATGGAACGACGGGAACAATTAGGTCTCGAGGCGAAAACCACCCGTCTTGCACTCGAAGAATGCCAACAACGATTGTCAGATTTGAAGCAATCACGGCTGAAAGTTTTTTTTCAGCGAGCGACGATTCAGGAACTCGAAGTACAACGATTGACGAATGTTGACCGGCTTCAGCAGTTATCGTCAGAAGAGATGCGACTCGAACACGAATTACTGCAGCAATCGGAAGACCAATCAGCCGTCGAGACGATACAGCATACGCTGGACGATTTTTATTCCAAAGAAAATAAAGAGTGGCAAGACTATGAAGCTGAACGGCGCATAGGTGATGTAGTCTCGGTAAGCCGTCAGCACCGGGCACTGATCGTGCATGGGATCTCCCGCTTTATTCCGCACGGAAATTCACCCCTTGAGGCCGGCACGAGTCCAGAAATGAAATACGACACACTCCTGGGGCTGCAGCCATCCGTTTCCAGTTCCTCGATACGGCCAGGGGATGGCCGGGGAAAACTTTGGACTTCATCTGGGGTCATCCTCCGAGGCGGAAAAATTTCCGAGGCTCATACAGGCGATGCCGCTACGAAACCACGCGGTTTCTTTGGACGCAGTTCTGTTGGTGGGCATCCAGAAAAACGACTCGACCAACAAATTACTGATGCGATCGAAACCTCGAGCCCCCAATACAATGAACTCGTTGTTGACGAGCCCGAAGTCGCGGCAGTCTATCTGACCCTTGACCGTCGCACCAATCCCCTCGAACTCACGCCACAGGAAGTCTCTGCCATCGCTGAACG
>CAYWEH010000012.1:0-28107 GCA_964457305.1 uncultured Gammaproteobacteria bacterium | reverse complement strand
ACTTCAGATACGCCGGAACGTTAGTCGAAATATGCCACAAAATTACCCATTCGTTTAACACCATGACTATTGAAAGACGTGAGCCAAGCCCACAGCCACCAATTTATGAACTTGATTTGTCAGAAGGTTGGGATACGCACTCACAAGCAGAATTATTGCTTAACAAGCTAAAGGAGCTGGGGATATACAAAAAAAATCTTCTGTTTTCGGGATTTGATGCCGGTGACATAGGAAAAGGAAGCGACATCATATTCTGCTCAGAGGAGGGCGCTCTCTTCAGCGGCACTGGTGGCGAGGAAGAGAATGCTTTGGTGTATGCGAATGATTATGAGTCGGGCGTAATTGCAGTTTATGACGGTGATAAAATGGAACTTGCGCCTGAAGTAGGCGGGATGAACTGTTACAGAATGAAAGAACCTTCCGCTATTCTCGCGATCATCAAATTAAAATGATTTTGTGGCCTATATCGGCTAACACGGCGTATACGTCATAGCAAAGCTACGCCGCATACGCCGAAACGTTATAAAGAAAAGAATTTGCCGGCGAAGAATATAATCAGCACAGACACCGTCAGAGACTGAAACACGACTGGTCGTTTTCCCGTTGTTGATAGCCGACGGTGCGCCAGGGACAATGGCAATACCCGGCCTTAAACGCGACCCCATGAAAACCAACATCAAATCAACGCTCGTGTTCACCCTCACCGCGCTGTTTTTCCCGTTAGTCGCGTCAGCCCACCAGATCGGCGGGAACGGTTTGGATTGCTGAGTCTTTTTTCTAGAGGCATTGTCGGATTTCGCTCGACCAGGTATCCTGAATCGTGAAGGAGTTTTCTATGGACCAACCGTCAATGCCGAATGACCAGCCGATGACCCGCAGGCAGCGCCGGGAACTCAAACGCCAGCAGCAGCGGGACGGCCGCGTCGCCAGTGAGCGGGGCAAGACGATCAAGACGGCGTTCATTTGGATCGGGGTCGTGGTCGTCGTTGTCGGAGGGATTATTGCTTTAGCAAAGTTTGGCGGATCACCCTCCGGTGGGACCTCGACGAAGACCGTCAATGCCATTAGCGCTGATGATTGGACGAAAGGAACAGCCGACGCAAAAGTGAACGTCATCGAGTACTCTGACCCCCAGTGTCCGGCCTGCGCCTCCTACGAGCCGATCGTCAAACAGGTGATCGAGAACTACGGCGACAAGATTCAGTTCGTCTATCGCCACTTCCCACTCCGTTCCATTCACAAGAACGGACAAATGGCGGCTCAATTCGCCGAGGCAGCTGGCCAGCAGGGGAAGTTTTGGGAATATCATGATAAATTGTTCGATGCTCAATCCGAGTGGTCTGATCTCGGGAATCCCCAGTCGAAGTTTAAAGAGTATGGGAAGACATTGGAGTTGGATGAGGCGAAGCTCGAGTCGTACGCGACATCCCAAGCTGCGAAAGATCGGGTGGATAACGATTACAACAGCGGCGCGATCGCGAACGTGAATGCGACCCCGACGTTCTTTCTGAACGGCAAGAAGATCAGCAATCCCCAAACCTACCAAGATTTTGCCAAGCTGCTTGACGAGGCGCTCAAGGCGAATCCGTAACAGTTTCTCTTCCCTGGTTTACAAAAACAAAAGTGGAGGGCCCGTCAATAAGGCGGGTCCTCTTCTTGGAAGATAGAAGATGGAAGGGAGAAGATAGGGATTTGAGGTGCTCCTAATTTCCATCTTCTCACTCCTATCTTCTGTCTTATCCCGCCTTCCCTTTTCCCGGTCGCGACGCTATACTGCCACCATATGAAAAAGTACGCCCCCTGGCTGATTGTGATGGCCGCGATGCTGTGGGCCGGGGACGCCCCGTTCCGGAAGTATCTTACCGAAGGGCTCCCGTCCGGCATCATCGTGCTGTCCGAGCACATCCTCATTAGCCTTTTGGTCCTGCCGCTGTTCTGGCGATTTCGCCAGGAGTTGAAGCAGTTGCGGTGGCGGCAGTGGCTGGCCGTATTGTTCATTGGGTTTGGCGGTTCGGCCCTGGCCACCGTGCTGTTCACCCAGTCTTTCCATTACGTGAACCCGTCCGTGTCGATTTTGCTGCAAAAGACGCAGCCGTTCATCGCTATTCTCTTGGCCTGGTGGCTGTTGAAGGAGCGACTCGTTAAGGGGTTCTACCTCTGGGCGTTGGTCGGCATTGCCGGTGCGTACCTGATATCCTTTCCGGAGATCAAACCTTCGGGGCTGACGCTGTCTGGGGGTACGCTCGGCGTCGTGTACGCCTTGCTCGCCGCGTTCCTCTGGGGCGGCTCGACCGTGTTTGGGAAATTCGTTTTGAAAACGGTCAGCTATCCGCTGATGACCGCCGTCCGATTTCTGACCGCACTCATCTTTCTCTTTGGTCTTGCCCTCTGGCAAGGAACGCTGAACGCGTACGCGAATTTCACGGTGCGTGATGGCGTCTTCGTGGCGATTGTCGCGCTGCTCGCCGGCTTGCTCTCACTCTGGCTTTACTACCGCGGCTTGAAGGACACGACCGCGTCGGTGGCCACCATTACCGAGCTGGCGTTCCCGTTCACCGCCGTTATCGTCAATTGGATTTTTCTGGACGCGGCTCTGAAACCGATGCAGCTGTTCGGTGGGGTTATTCTCCTCATTGCCATTACCCAGGTGGTCCGCCGCAATCGACAGGCAGCGACCGAGTCCACGATTCGGCCAGTCGCTCCGGAGCCCGCCTTCTAGGGGGGGGTCAGTCCCTTGCCAGGCGAGGGAATCCTTGGTACAACGTACCCGACTTTGTCGCCCGCATGTCCACGTCCGTTGAAGAGATTAAAAGCCGCCTCGACATCGTTGACTTCATCAACGAGTACGTCAAGTTGACGCCCGGTGGCGCCAATTGGAAAGCCCGCTGCCCCTTCCACCACGAGAAGAGCCCGTCGTTCATGGTTTCGCGCTCCAAAGGGATTTGGCACTGCTTCGGTTGCAGCAAGGGCGGCGATATCTTTGCCTTCCTCATGGAGATGGAAGGGCTGGAGTTTGTCGAAGCGCTGCGTGTCCTGGCGAAACGGGCGAACGTCACGCTCGAGCCCCGCGACCCGAAAATCGCCTCGCAGCGCAATCTCCTCCTTGACGTCATGAAGGAGGCGGTTGAGTTCACTCACCAGTTTCTTCTGCGCGACGTGAAGGCACAAGTGGCGCGCGAGTATCTCCAGAGGCGAGGCGTCGAGGAGCAGACGACTGACCTGTTTCGGTTAGGCTACACGCCGCCTGAGTGGGAGACCATGCTGCGGCACCTCCGCGACAAAGGTTTTCGCGAATCGGACATTTTCCAAGCCGGACTCACGGTCAAGCGACCCTCGGGGTCAGGATCCTATGATCGGTTCCGCGGTCGTATCCTCTTCCCCATCAATGACATTCATGGCAACCCGATCGGCTTCGGAGCGCGAATGCTCGAAGGGCACCGGGTACCGGGCACCGGGCGCAGCGAGTCGGCCGAAGACACGGGCGCGAAATACATCAACACGCCGCAGACGCCGATTTACGACAAGAGTTCCGTACTCTATGGCATTGATCGTGCCCGACAGGACATGAAGCGGCAGAACGTCGCCGTGGTGGTGGAAGGGTATATGGATTGCCTGGCGAGCCACCAGGCCGGTGTTCTGAATGTGGTGGCGTCGTCGGGAACCGCGCTCACCGAACAGCAGGTGCGGTTGCTCAAGCGTTTCGCTGCCACGTGTACTCTCGCCTTCGATGCGGATGCGGCCGGGCAGGGCGCGGCCAAGCGCGGCGTCACCCAGGCGCTGGCGCAAGAGCTCACCGTGAAAATTCTTGAACTCCCAAAAGGAAAAGACCCGGACGAGCTTATTCAGCAGGACGTCGAACTCTGGAAAAAAGCGATGGCCGAGGCGAAGCCGGCGCTCGAATATTTTTTTGCCGCGACCTTTTGGAAACTCGACCTCACAAACGTCGACGACAAGAAAGCGGCGGCGAAGGAACTGCTGCCCTTTATCGGTTCAGCCCTTGACCCGGTCGAGCGAGCACACTATCTCAAGTTATTGGCGAACAAGCTCGGAGTGGAAGAGAATCTGCTCCGCGAACGATTGCCGAAAAGGGGCGGGGCGCAGGGCATCGGGCACCGGGCGCAGACGGACGCCGATCCACCAACTCCTCCGGTCGAACGCGACCGGGCAGCCCGCTTGTCTGAGCGGCTCGTCGCCTTGCTTGTCCGGTATCCAGAAGAGTTGCCATTCGTGGCCGAACAGCTTTCGCCGAGCGCCGTATCGGATGAGGGTTCGAAGCGGCTTTACACCGAAGCCATCGTTTGGTATACTGAGCACCAGCAATTTGATCCAGTGCAATTCCGGGCTCGCCATGCATCTGACGAGGAACTCTTGAAGCTCATGGACGTGGCGCTGCTCCTCGCGGACAAGGAATTCCCCGAGGACAACGGCCTGGAAGTGCGGCGCGAACTCACGGCCATCATCCATCCCTTGAAACTCCACGACGTCCAACGCCGCTTGAGCGGGGTCACGAAACGCATCGAGGATCTTGAGCGAACCGGTACGAAGGGCGAACCCCTCGAGACCGCACTCAAGGAATTTCACGAACTCACGGACGAGCTTCATCGGCTCGGCTGATTTCTATGCCCAAGACAACCAGGAAGAAAGCCCTGACCAAGGGGCCGAAGAAGCGCGTGGCCCACAAGACCGCGAAGTCCAAGGTGAAGAAAGCGAAGCGGGCGGTCCGCCGCGCCCCGAGGGCGATTGTCTATTCGGAAGAGGCAGCGCAGCAACTCATTGCCAAAGGCCGGACGCGCGGTTTTTTGACGGAAACGGAAATCCTCTATGCGCTGCCGGACATCGAGGAGTACATGGGGCAGTATGAGCGGCTTTTGGATGAGTTCGAACGGGCCGGAGTCGCGGTGGTTGAGACCGGCGGCTCCGTACTCGATGCGGCCAAGCAGAAAGAGGGAGGGATCCTCGGCAAGGTAATGACGGTGAAGGATGAGAAGCGGTTTGATCTGGGTGATATTTCCAATGACTCAATTCAGATGTACCTGCGGGAAATCGGCAAGGTGTCGCTCTTGACCGCCGTAGAAGAGGTCTCACTGGCTAAACGCAAGGAGCGGGGCGATGTGGACGCCCAGCAGCGGTTGGTCGAAGCGAACTTACGGCTGGTCGTGTCCATTGCCAAGAAGTTCACCGGGCGGTCGCTCTCGCTGCTTGATTTGATTCAGGAGGGGAACATCGGGTTGTTCCGGGCGGTAGAAAAATTCGACTACCGCAAAGGCTACAAGTTTTCGACCTACGCGACGTGGTGGATTCGGCAGGCCATCACCCGCGCGCTGGCCGACCAGTCGCGGACCATCCGCATCCCCGTGCACATGGTCGAGACGATTAACCGCTTCCAGCAAATTGAGCGGCAGCTGATTCAGGATTTGGGGCGGGAACCGTTGCCCGAGGAGATCGCGTCAGAGATGGGCGAGCCGGTCGAGAAGATCCGCCACATCATTTCGATTTCGCAAGACACCGTGTCGTTGGAAACGCCGGTCGGCGAGGAAGACGAGGACTCGAACCTCGGCGACTTCATCGAGGACGTGAAGACGATGACCCCGGACCGCGTGGCGGCCATGCAGTTGCTCCGCGACCACGTGCGCGACATCCTGCGCGAGCTGACCCCGCGCGAGCAGAAGATTCTGGAAATGCGCTTCGGGTTGATCGACGGCGTATCGCATACCTTGGAAGAAGTCGGCCAGGAGTTCGGCGTCACCCGCGAGCGGATTCGGCAGATCGAGGCGAAGGCACTCGAGAAGGTCCAATCGCACGCGGGCATGCGAAAATTACGAGATTATTAAGACCTCCTGGCCGCGTCGGTCAGCTTGAAGTTTTTTTCGATTTCCGATAGAGTGGCAACGCGCTCGGTTCCTCGAGTTTTTCCTTGTCAGTAAGCCTCCGGGGTAGCTCAGTGGTAGAGCGACCGGCTGTTAACCGGTTGGCCGTCGGTTCGAATCCGACCCCCGGAGGTTTGCGCGAACAAGGAATAGACCGCAAACCAAACCCACGCTCGAAACTGAGTGTGGGACATTGGCCTTGGTGTCTACCTTGGTTTAGAAAATGTGAGAGAGCTTTTCCGTACCCATCGCGCGCCTCCTAAAGGCATCATGCGGGTATGCTCAAGGATTTTCCTCAAGCAGGGTTGTATAGCACGTTGTTTGGTCTATGTCAATACTCCGTACCGCCACTGCGAAGGCAATGTGCTATGCTGTACGGGTATGGTTCAACTCCCGGCCTTGCTCGAGTATAAAGAAATTCTTCACGGCATTTCGAATCGCGCTAATGGAAACATGTCATTGAAGTATGGGCCGACGGACGAGGTTGTAAAAAATCGTACCGCGTTTTTTTCACAACTTGGTTTAACGCTTGATGATGGGGTGATGATGAGCGTGTTGAATGCGGACGTGATCGAGGACGCCAAGGCGGAACACCGTGGCCTTGGCATGCGCGACCGTCAGGGTGCGATGGAAGCGGATGCCCTGATTACGAATACGCCAGGCGTTTTCCTCGCCTTGCTAACGGCCGATTGCCTCCCCATGATTCTTTACGACCCGGTCAAGCAGATCGTGGCGTTGGCGCATGTCGGTTGGCAAAGTTCTGAAGCGAAGCTGGCCCGTCGGGTGGTAGAAGCCCTGCGGGAGAACTGGGGCAGCCATCCGTCGGATCTCATTGTGGCGGCTGGCCCCGGAATTCAGGCCGAATCCTATCAGAAAGAGAAGCCGAAGGTGGCGGGTATCATCGGATGGAAACCGTTTCTCAAAACGCAGCCTGACGGTCTCATGAGCATAGACCTCATTGGGTATAATCGGGACCAGTTGGCCAAGGCCGGCGTGTTGCCGCAGCACATTACTTTTCATCCAATCGATACGGCCGCCTCGCCCGAGTTCTTTTCGCATTACCGCGCCAAACGAAACGGGGAAACTGAAGGGAGGTTCTTGACGGTCGTCGGCCTCGCCCTGAACCGGAGCGAAGCGAGTGGTTCAGGGCTGCGCCCCTAGAGACCCTTTTCGCGCGAAGAAAAACCTGGTAGACTCATGAATACTATGAAACTCTCCAAAGCAATCATCATCTTCGTTGCCTTCCTCATTGTTCTCGGCGGCGCCTATTACCTGGCGAGACCGAAAGCGGCGTCAAAGACTTCAGGTAATGCCAATACGAACAGCAGCGCGCAATCAGATTCTTCTAATACCAATACCGTGACGACACCCACTATTTCCAGCGAAGAACAGACGGCCAACCTCGCCGAGAAGCCGGTGGCGACCGTGAAAACGAACCTGGGCACATTCAAGGTAAGGTTCTATACCACGGACGCCCCGGAGCTTACGAAAAATTTCATAGAGCTGGCGAAGACGAAGTATTACGACGGCCTGACGTTCCACCGGATCATTGCTGGGTTTATGATTCAAGGGGGCGATCCAAAAGGGGATGGCACCGGCGGCCGTTCATACAAGGGCGAGGGGCAGGGGTTAGCCGATGAACCCGGTGCCCTCGCGCTCCGACACCTTAAAGGCGCGGTCGCCTGGGCAAAGTCCGCCCAGCCAAATTCGATCGGCAGCCAGTTCTACGTCGTGCTCGATGAAGCGGGGGCCGCGAGTTTGAACGGCAAGTATTCGGTCTTCGGCCATGTGGTCGAGGGGCAGGACGTCGTCGACAAGATCGGCGCGGTAAAAACCGCCAATGAAAAACCGGTCGATCCAGTGACCATCGAAAGCGTGACGCTGGAACAGTAGCCATGCCCGAACTGCCGAAAGCGCATTCGCACAGCGTCCGCCTGTTCTTTTTCTGGTGCGGTATCATGGCGACGTTTCTGTATCGGATGATCGTGGTACTGAATAACGTCGGCAAGGTGTGGGTGCAAGTTGCCTGGTACGCCGGGACCGTCGGATTCTTGGTGTATTTCATTCATCGTTACCAAATTTCCGAGCGTCGGGCCAAGGCGATTCGGGAATTCGATCTGGAACAGAAGGTGGCCAACGTGCCCGGACTCACTCCCGAGGACCGTCAGGCCATGGGGTACTTGTTCAGCACGCTCCAGTCGAGCCGGGAGAAATGGAACTCCATCTTCATTTTCGTTACGTCGGGAATGGCGCTGGTGGTCGGCATCATCCTCGACTTCATTCTGAAACACTAACGGGCTTGTCAGAATCCGTCCGGTGCGGTAGAGTGCCTCACCGACTCGGCATTTTGTGTTTGTATGGAAATTCGGAACCATACGCCAGTCTCCGGCTTCGCCGGATCCGGCGCATGGCAAGCATCGCCACAGGTGAACTCATGAGTATTGAGATTCGCAACATCGCGATCATCGCCCACGTTGACCACGGCAAGACCACGCTGACCGACGCGCTCATGCGTCAAACCGGCATGGTCGGCGACGATGTGACCATGGACAGCAACGCGCTCGAGCAGGAGCGCGGCATAACCATTTATGCCAAGAATGCGTCGTTGTTCTATAAGGATACGAAAATTAACATTGTCGACACGCCCGGCCACGCGGATTTCGGCTCCGAGGTCGAGCGTGTGCTACGGGCCATTGATACGGTGTTGCTGGTTGTGGACGCGCAGGAGGGTCCAATGCCGCAGACGAAATTTGTCCTCAAGAAGTCGCTGGAACTCGGGTTGAAACCGATCGTCGTCATCAATAAGATTGACAAACCGGCGGCTGATCCGGCGGCGACGCACGAAAAAGTGCTTGAGCTATTCCTGGATGTCGGCGCGAATGACGAGCAGCTCGATTTTACCACCGTCTATACCATCGGTCGCGATGGGATTGCGAAACTCCAGCCCGAAAGCGAGGGCCGGGACCTGACGCCGCTCCTCGACACCATCCTGGCCAAGGTGGCACCGGCGCCGGCTGACACGAGTGCGCCCTTCCGCATGCAGCCGTTCAATTTGGCCTATGATGATTTTCTTGGCCGTTTGGCCGTGGGTCGGGTATTCAGCGGCACCGTCCACACTGGGGACCGCGTCTTTGTGCGAACCACTGGCGGACGGACAACACCGGGCAAGGTGACGAAGCTTTTTACCTTCCGTGGGTTGAAGCGCGAGGAGGTTTTGGAAGCCGTCGCCGGCGACATTGTCATGCTGGCCGGGCTGCCCGACATTGATATCGGCGAAACGATTTGCGCTACGGTCGATACTGCACCGTTACCGGCGATCACCATTGACGAGCCGACGATTTCCATCAATGCACTCGTCAACAGCTCATCGTTCGCCGGGCAGGATGGCACGTACGTCACCAGTCGTCAGGTGCGGGAACGTTTGCAAAAAGAGTTGGAAGTGAATGTCGGGCTCAAGATTGATTTTTCATCCACCGACTACGCGACGGTCTATGGTCGGGGCGAGCTCCATATCGCCATCCTCCTCGAGCAAATGCGGCGGGAGGGGTATGAGCTCCAGGTTTCCCAGCCGAAGGTCATCTTCAAAGAGGTGGAAGGAAAAACGCACGAACCGTTTGAGGAGATCATTGCTGACGTTCCCGAATCATGCACCGGCGTCATTATCGAGAAATTAAGTACACGGAAAGGGCGAATGGTGGAAATGAAGCCGCACCATGGCCACACCCGCCTCGTCTTTGAAATTCCGACCCGCGGCTTCCTTGGGTATCGGACGGAGTTCGTCATGGACACGCGGGGCGAAGGGATTCTCACCAGCCGCGTCATTGGTTTTCGACCCGAAGCCGGTGACATCGAGAAGCGGGAGCACGGTTCCATGGTTTCGGGTGATACGGGCAAGGCGCTCGCGTACGCCCTGGCGAACTTGCAGGAGCGAGGCATTTTGTATATTGGACCGGCGACGGAAGTCTATGAGGGAATGGTCATCGGGTCTGTGTCGAAAGGGAACGATCTCACGGTGAACCCGCTGAAGGGGAAGCACTTGACGAATATGCGGTCGAAAGCCTCGGACGAGGCCATCATCCTGACCCCACCCATGCAGTTGACGCTCGAGCGTGGGTTGGAAATTATGGCGGACGATGAGTACTTAGAAATTACGCCAAAGAACATCCGGTTGCGCAAGAAACTGCTAACCGAACTCGATCGCGTCCGCGCCCGCCGGACCAAGGAATAACCAGCCGCTTGTCCAGGTGGCGTGAAGGCGGTATGATGGGAATGGAGTGCATACTCCGATCGCAACGCTTCTGGAGGAAAAAAGACGAAAGGACATTCATATGGCCGAAGGACAGAAGAAGGTCAAGAAAATAGTGGTCAAGCGAGACCTGTGCATTGGTGCTGGCGCGTGTGTGGTCAATGCGCCGGGCGTTTTTGAACTTGATGGAGAGAATAAAGCGGTTATGCTTGCTAAGGGTGGGGCGAAGAGCTCCGGTCCGACCGAACGCGTCGTACTCCAAGACGGGGCGGTGGACGACGCGACCCTTCTCGCCGCCGCGCTGTCTTGTCCGACCAAGGCTATCCTCGTCTACGATGAGGACGGCAATCTCATGAATCCGTGATGGAGGCGAAGTACCTCATCGTCGGCGGCGGGGTCGCCGGGACGACGGCCGCCGAGGTGATTCGCCAGCACGACCCCGCCGCCAGCATCGTGATTGTTTCCGATGAACCGTATCGGCTCTATTCGCGCATCCTCCTTTCCAAGCCGGCAGTTTTTTTAGGAAAAGCGCCGCCCGACCAGGTTTTTTTAAAATCAGACGCCTGGTACCAGGAGAACGCCATCGACTTGGTCGCCGGTCACGCGGCCGTGGCGCTCGACACGGCGCGCAAAGTCGTTACCCTTGATGATGGTCAGGTCATTCACTACGGCAAGCTGCTGTTGGCGCTCGGGACGAACGTCATCCGGTGGACAATCCCCGGCGCGGATCTGCCTGGCGTGCACTACTTGCGCACGCTGCAGGATGCCAAGGGAATCATGGCTGACGTAAAAAACGCGAAATGCGCGGCCGTCATCGGCGGCGGCTTCGTGGGGTTTGAAATGTGCGAGATGCTTCTCCTGGCTGGCCTGGAGACGACGCTCATCATCCGGGAGCGGTACTTTTGGGAGCCAGTGCTCGACGCCACTTCGGGCCATTTGATCGAAGCCGCGCTGGAAAAAGGCGGCGTGAAGATCATTCGGGAAACGCTCACCGAAAAAGTTGAAGGGACAACGCACGTGACGGCGCTCGCACTCGACCATGGGACCACGCTGCCGTGCGATATGGTTATGGTTGGCATCGGCACGCACTCCCGCGTCGATTGGGTGCAGAAGGCCGGTATCACCTGCGACAACAACATCGTCGCGAACGAGTACTTGGAGACGAACGCGCCTGACGTGTGGACGGCCGGTGACGTTGCGGAATACCACGACGTCATCCTCGACGAACCCATTCACTTGGGGAACTGGACCAACGCGTTGATGCAGGGGAGGGTGGCCGGCCTGAATATGCTCGGTCAGCGGCAGCCCTACAAGCTCGTTTCCTTCTATTCCGCCCACGGACTCGGTATGGCGATTACCTTTGTCGGGGACACGAGGCTGACCGAGAAGACCACCGTCATCACCCGCGGCCCTTCTGACACGAACCATTATTCCCGCTACATTGTTCGAGATGATCGGATTATCGGTGCCACTATGGTCAACCGGACGCCGGACCTGCCGGCACTGACGAAAATTATCGAAAACCGTATTTCCATAAAGCCGTTTCGGCAACAGCTGGCCGATCCCGCGTTTGACCTGAAAACGATTCTTACGGTGCAATCATGAGCCCGGCAGCGACGAAAAAAAGAAAATCCGCATTGGCTGGTTTTCGTTTTCCTGCTGTGAGTTACGCAACGGTTCCTAGGTGAGTGTTTTGAAGAGTGCGGCGAGATCGCGGGTATCAGCCGGTTGTTTGTGAAGGGAATTTTTGGCGAGTACAGAAAATTTGCTCTCAAGCGTCGGCTGTTCGTGTTGATAGAAAATGCCGATAGGGATGTGTTCGGTATCGCCCTGGGACTGCAGCCAGGCGGCGTGGCGATCCGTTGGGTCATGATGGAGTGTTTCGAGTTTCACCAGACGTTTGAGAAACCACGGATAGGTGTTGACGTGGTTGAAGGTGACGCACGGCTGGAAGACGTCAACGAAGGCGAAGCCGCGATAGGTGATCGCTGCTTTGATGATCTCTTTCAAATGTGGAACGTCACCCGCGTAGCCGCGCGCCACAAACCCGCCGCCGGCCGCGAGCGCCAACCCGATCGGGTTCACTGGGTTGTCGGGTGATCCCTGGGGGGTCGAGGGACTCACGTAGTCCGACATCGAAGTGGGCGATGTTTGCCCCTTCGTTAATCCATACACTTGGTTATTGTGGACGAGGTACGTAATGTTTGGGTTCGCGCGAATCGTGTGGATGAAATGGGCCATGCCCTCACCGTAGCCATCGCCATCGCCGCCGACCACAACGGTTTTCAATCCCTGATGTGCCAGCGCAATCCCTTCGCCCAGCGGCAGCGCCCGTCCGTGCAGTCCGTGGAAGCCGTAGGCCCGGACGAAGTTCGCTTGGTTGCCGGAGCATCCGATGCCGAAGACGACGACCACCTGGTGTGGTTCGATGGCGAGTTCAGTCAGCGCTTGTTTTATTCCAGTCCAAATGCCGAAGTTGCCACAGCCGGAACACCAGGTTGGCGTGATGCCTGTTTCAAAATCCTTGACTTCAGGTTTTTCGGTCATGGGCGTTTGATGAGAGCGGCAAATTGTTCGGCGAGTTCAGCCGGATCAAATGGTCGGCCGTCAAAACGGTTGATCGTGTGATCGAACATGAGGCCGGTCTGTTGGCGGACCCAGCCGGCGAACAGGCCAGCCCGGTTCCCCTCAACGACGACGGTTTGCCGGCTCGATTGCAGCATGATGTCGAAGGCGGTGCTGGGGAAGGGAGCGATCATCGTGACCACGACGGCGTTTGCTTGCAGTCCGTAGTGCTCCTTGAGGATGCCCAGAGCCGCTTCGACCGGTCCGGCAGTGGAGCCCCACGTCACCACGGTCAGCGGCGCTCCCGCTGGCCCTAGGGATCGCGGTGGGATCATCGTTTTTTTCAAGGTGGCGATTTTCCGGGCCCGGCGTTCCATTTGCGCAATGCGGTCGGCCGCCGTCTCGCTGGAATATCCCGCCTCGTCATGTTCGTCCGAATTGGCCAAGAACAAGCCGCCGGGCGTGCCGGGCAGCGACCGCGGCGCAACGCCGTCAGCCACGTCAGTCCGATACCGTCGGAAGGCTCCGTTGGGCTTGGTGTCGTTGGCCGACCATAATTTTCCTCGAGTGATCGGACGCGCGTGGAGCGCATCAATGGGGACATCGCGGTGCCCTTCAGCCAAATACTTATCGGTCAGGACGATGACCGGGGTTTGATACTGGTCAGCCAGGTTGAAGGCATCTTGGATGAGGGTGAAGCACTCCTCGTGTGAACTCGGCGCGAGCACAATTCGCGGAAATGTGCCCTGGGAGGCATGGAGCACTTGACGGAGGTCACCTTGTTCGGTCCAGGTGGGCAGGCCGGTCGAAGGTCCGGGACGCTGGGCGTTGACAACGACGATGCCAACTTCAGTCATCGCGGCCATTCCGACCGCTTCAGTCATCAGCGAGAAGCCACCGCCAGATGTTGCGGTCATGGCGCGGACGCCGGTATACGCCGCCCCAATCGCATGATGGATGGCGGCAATTTCGTCTTCCGCGTGGCGGACGAGGACACCATAGTCAGGCCCATGTTTGGCGAGAAAGTGGAGGATGGACGAGGCGGGCGTCATCGGATACCCAGAGTAGAGTTGGCAGCCGGCCTGGAGTGCGCCAAGCGCCAAAGCGTCGTTCCCGGTGAGCAGGAGTTGCTCTTGCGATTTTTCCTGAAGAGTGATTGACCAGGGGCAATTCTGGCGCTGTTGATTCGAGACCGCCTGGTATCCGGCCAGAAGGACTTTGGTATTCAGTGCGACGACCTCTTCTCCTTTGTGGCCAAATTCATCGCGGATGATGTCAGTGAGGTGGTCGGTCGGGATGTCGAGCAGTGCGCAACTGGCGCCCAGGGCAACGGTGTTGCGCATAAGCTTGATGCCGCCGCCGGCCAGGGCGAGTTCTTCTAAAGGCAGTCCGAGCAGCTGCACGTCGCGACGTTTCACCTCATTCTCCGCAAAACCGGCGAAGGTGCGGTCGGAGGTATCGTAGATGATGACGCCCTGTGGAGCGACTTCGGCCAAATGGAGATCCAGTGTTTCTCGATTCAGGGCGATCAGGACCTGTACGTCCGTGCGGTGGGCGGGCATCGGCCGTGGTGCGGCCGTGATTTGTATGGTATTGTGTCCGCCGCGGATGAGCGACGGGTATTCCGTGTAGGTAAAAACGTGGAGCCCGCCGCGCAGGCAGACGCGGGCGAACATTTCGCCGGTCGACATGATGCCGAACCCGGCCTCGCCGCCGATTTTCCAGGTGATAGGGTTTGTCTGGGAGGGTGTCTCGTGGGATTTTTTCATTTCGTGACGGCGTTGATCATGTATTGTTCTTCGTCAGTGGAGATCGTCAGCGGTCGGGTGCCACGCGCTGCCGGCAAGCCTTTCATGACGAGGCGCTGGATAGTCCGGTTGGCTCCAATCGGACCGGTGAAGATGATGGCGCGAACGCCATCGATCAGTCCGAGGTAGCCGGCCAGCGTGCGGCGGACGTGGTAGGTGAAGACCGCCAGCGCACGCGACGCGCGGACCCGTTCCGCCGCTGTCCAACGGCGTTTCGGCCAACCGGAGACAGCGTGGCCGGTCGCCGACAGTATATCACGCATGTCCGAGAGACCACTAAGGCCGACCAGACCCGACTCTGCCGTGAGGAGGCGGTAGGTTCGCTGGGCCGACCAGCCGAGTTTTTCTTGCAGATAGAGCGGGATCGCCGGGTCAATGCTTCCGGATCGCGTGGCCATGACCAATCCTTCGAGGGGCGTGAATCCCATGGTCGTATCGATCGGCCGCCCTTTCTGCCAAAGCGTCATGCTCGCGCCCGATCCGAGGTGTAACGTGACGGCGGACAGCTGTCGACGTGAGACCCGGAGCTTTTTCACACCGTTCTGGAATGCCCAGGCGTGGGAGAGTCCGTGGAATCCGTACTTCTCGATCCCGAATCGCCGCGAAATCCCTTCGGGGAGGGCGTAGGTCCGCACGTACGCCGGGAGGGTGCGGTAGAGAGCCGTGTCGAACACCCCCCATGCGGTTGCGGTCGGCCACGCCCGCCTGGCCCAGGCGACTCCCTGGAGGTTCGCGGGTTGGTGGAGTGGGGCGAGTTTAACGAGCGTCCGGAGCGAGCGCACGACCGCTGGGGTGAGTTTGGTTGGTTGCCCGTACCGCCGTCCGCCGTGGACAATGCGGTGAGCGACAATGTTTGGTTTGACCTTGAGGTCAGTGAGGAGTCGGCGAATGAAGACCAGCGCGCGTTCGAGGTTGGGAAGAGCGGCGGTCAGTTCGCGACGCCGACCGAGGGCGATGAACCGCCCGCGGGCCCGCGGGCCGAAGTGGTCGATCTCGCCGCGGATCTTCAGGCGACGATGGCGGGCCACGGCAAACTTCACCGAAGAGGATCCGACATTGAGGACGAGGACGACCTGACGCACATCAGTCGGGTAACGTTGCCGCCATGCCGGGCGTGACGCCGAGGGCGTTGCCTTCGTCCGTATCGAGGTGGAGCCGGCCGCTGAAATCGGCGCGGATCCGGACGAGGACGTTCTCGAGGGTCGCGCCACGGGGCCCGGGAATCTGGAGCGAGATGATTTGATGCTCGTAGAGACCGAAGGATGTCGCTTCGTCGGGATTCAGGTGGACATGACGTTGCTGGATGATCGCGGCCGGTCGGGTGACCTCACCCTTCGGGCCGATGATGGTGATGCTGGCCGCCTGCTCGAGGGAACCGGAGTCGCTCAAAGGCGGCATGATGCCTAACGACCGGGCGTCGGTCATGGCCAGTTCGACTTGCGTATACGGCCGGCAGGGCCCGACGATGGCGACGTTTGGCAGTTCGCCTTTCGGACCGCGGAGACGCACCCGCTCCACCGCGGAAAAATTCGGACGTTGGGAAAGAATCCGCCGGCTGGTTATCGTCGCTGGACCAAACAGCCTGGCCCAATCTTCCTCTGTCAGGTGGACGTGACGTGCGGAAACCTCGATGGGGATAGTAGAAGGCATAGTACTCGCGGTGCTCCCTCGCAGTGAGTGTACACTATCATTGACCAGAGAAGAAATACTACGTGCTTCGTTCAACGCGAAGACGCGATAGCATTGTCGCAACGGACGCAAATGCTTATCGGGGACATACGCGGAGGAACGCTAAAGACAGTGACCGGCTGGAGTTTTCCCGCACAACTATATGGAGAAATGACGGAAAAGACAACTCGCATCGTTTCGATACGCTGGAGTATTGACATCTTTTTTGGTGCTGTTAGAATCGGGGCGGCCCCCTGTCCTTTGGAGGTGAAGACACAGTGATTCTCCGAGACCAGCTTCGGCTGGCGATTGCCGAGGAGACGGTCGGTCAAGAGCGCGTCAGCGAGATCACCGGGGAGACGAGCATCATCGACGATCTCGGTGCTGATTCCCTGACGGTGGCGGAGATCATCATGCGCGTCGAGGACCTCGTCAATTTCGACATCCCCGATGAGGACGCCAAGCCGCTGGTGGTCATCAGCCAGCTCGAAGCGTACCTCGCGGGCCGCGGGGTCAACCTCGATCAGGCAGTCAAGTGACTGCTCGCTGGTGCGGCTGCAGTAGTCGGCGGTCCCGTGCTCGGTGCGGGACCGCCACATTACTTCCCCGCTTTGTCTTTTTAAACCCTTATCGTACGCTTATGGTATGAAGGGGTTTTTCCTCATTGCCGAAAACATTCGGAGTCTCCACAACGTCGGGGCGTTGTTTCGCACCGCCGACGCCATGGGTGTCAGTGGAGTATACCTTTGTGGGTATACCGCACTGCCGCCTCGTACGGAAATCGAAAAGGTCTCTCTGGGTGCAGAAAAGACCGTTCGCTGGAAACACGAACCAGACATTCTTCGGGCAATTGCCGAGTTGAAGAAAAAGGGGGTGACGATTTGTGCGCTCGAGCAGACGCACGCGAGCGTGGATATCGAGACCTGGACGCCGCCCCGGCCGCTTGCGCTCATTATTGGGAATGAAGTTGATGGGGTTTCGGCGAAAGCGCTGGCCGCGGCCGACGTTCACTGCCACATTCGGATGGACGGCACGAAAGAGTCTCTGAACGTGAGCGTGGCCGCTGGCATTGCACTCGCGTTGTTGCGTCGGCGCCGATCGGCTTGACAGGAACCGGTCAAACACGGTAGCACCCAGGGTACCCCTGGCGTGGTGCTTGGGGTCGCACGAAAGGAGGGGAGCGTGCGCCGCTCTCTGACAATCCTCGGTACGGTTCCGCTCGCGCTGCTCGCCTGGCTTGCGGCCAGGGCGGCGGTGACAGAGGTTGTCCTGACCCCAACGGTCGTCACCGCCAAACCCGCGCCTGACGACTCCACGGCCTACGAAAACAGCTCCTTTAAGGAGCAGCGGGCTGATGCCAACGCCGTCTCGCGTGACGGCCTCATCCACCTGTTCGCGTGGATCAAGGACTCAAACGAGTCGCCGACCCTGACGGACTACGTCCGCGCGTATGAGATCATCGGAACAACGCCGGTGCTCGTGTTCGCCGATGAGGTGGACCGTTCGCTGGCAACGGAGTTGACGGTTTGGTCCGCGGACTTCGCGGCCGGTTCCACGGGCGTGACGCGGGAATTCATGGTCGAGATGCGCTTCTTCGACCCGTTTCCGCACACGGCCCGCTACACGGTGAAGGTCATCGTTGCCAATCCGCTTCCGTCTTTCCTCGGCTGGAAGCGGGGAGACTGGCACCTCCATACTTTCGAAGGCACGAATACGGTCTTTGAGTATGGCAGCCAGATCCTGCGGATGGCCGCGGCCGCCGTGTCCCTCGGGCTCGACCTCCTTGCTCTGACCGATCATGGTGAGAGTTTGAGCGACGCGCGCTGGGCGGACGTCGTGGCCAAGGCCGGGCAGGCGACTACGGCCACGCTGTTCGTGATGGCGGGCGAGGAAGCGAACGCTGCCGGCTCCGACGGGAGCTTGCGACACCTGACCGTCTACGGCCAGACGCGCGTGCTCAAGACGCCGTCGCTCTACCAGAGCGAGAACAACGGAGCACTCTGGTCGATCCAGCGTCTGCTCGATTCGTTGGTCGTCCAGGACGCGATCTGTTTCGCCGCCCATCCGGAAACGAGCCTGGTGACGTCGTTCGGGACCATCGGGATCTGGACGGATGCGGACTACGCCGTTGCCCTGCAACCCCAGTACGTACATACGTTCTTGGGAGTAGAGTTCTACAACCAGCGCATCACGCGCTGGACGAACCAGGTGACGCAGTCGGAGGTGAACCCGTATCCCGTTTGGACCGAGGTCGCGAACTGGCAGCGGCAGTATGATGCCGGCATGCGGCGGTACCAGGCGTTGGTCCAGTTGCTCATCACCCAGGCGGGTGGCAACGCGGCAACGGTCCGAACGCTCTGGTTCCTTGGCGTGAGCGACGCGCACGGCTCGCATGCCTACACGTCGTACAATGCGTACGGGCTGTTCGACCTGGCGGTGCACGATAACCGCTTGGGCTCGATGCACACGCTCGTCTACCTCCCGAATGGGATGAGCCAGGCGAACGTGAAAGCGGCCATGCGGGCTGGACGACTGATCGTGTCTGACGGGCCTATCTTGCGGCCGCGCGTCCGGATGCCGGATGCGTCGTACCGCGAGGTCGGGAGCCGCATCGTGAACCCGAATGGCGCAACACTCGTTCTCGACGCTGCGAGTAGTGCCGAGTTCGGATCGTTCACCAACGTGTTCGTGATGCGGATTACGGCCGCGGCGGTGGACACGCTGTCGCTCCCGGTCGCTGGTGTCACGTTCTCGGCCGAGTTTAATCTCGGTGGGTTCTGCGACCAGGGGCAAGGTGCGTTCCTCGCGTTCGAGGGGCACACGGCACTCGGTTACCGGAGTGTGGCGAATCCGTTCATCGTCGGTCCGGCCACGGCCACGGACGTGACCCTCGATCGCGACCGGGGTTGGCTCCGCATTCTGCCGAATCCGACCAGGGATCGCTTCGTGGTCACGTGGGGGCCAGATCGTCCTTCATCCGTCGAGGTCTTCTCGGCGGACGGTCGGCGGTTGCGGACGATTGTTCCGAATGCGTCTTGGGTGGTTTTGTCCGGTGAGCGTTTGCCGGCCGGTGTCTACTTCGTCCGGGCGACGTTTCCGGAGCGGACCGTCGCCGAGCGGATCACCATCGTTCGTTAGGAGGTTTTTCTGAAGCGCCCTGGCTGGCTGTCGGCCAGGGCGCGGTTTCTTCTAGAGAAAGTTGCGGTGGGATTCGACACCGGCCAAAAAATTCGCTACGATGGCAGCGCCTATGGAGTTTTTGCATTCAGCCGAGAAACCCGAAGGAATCACCAGCGACGCCCTGGTTTTTTTTGTCGCCGAAAAGGAAAAGGTCAGCGGCGCCTTAGCCGCGATTGACCGCAAACTCGACGGCATTGTCCGCGAGGCGCTCAAGAGTGAGGAGTTCGCTGGGAAAGAGAAACAAGCGGTCACCATGCACGCGCACCGGCAGCTCGGCAGTCGCCACCTCATCGTGGCCGGGCTTGGGAAAAGCCCGTCGCTTGACGCAGTGCGAAAGGGGAGCGCAGTAGCTGGACAGCGGGCCAAAACCCTGGGTGCGCAATCGATCGCCCTGGTCTTGCCGGCGGCATTGCTCTCGTCCGCCGCACTAGCCGCCCAAGCCGTGGTCGAAGGGGTTGTTTTGGGGACGTACCAGTTTGTGAAGTACAAAAAGGCGCCGGAGAAGAAGCGCTCGCTGGCGTTAGTCACCATCATCGCTCCGGCAGCGCGCCGGCGCCGTGTCCATGAAGGCATCCATCGCGGTCAGTTGTTTGTCCAAGCCACCGTGTTTGCCCGGGACATGGTGAACGAGCCAGCCTCGCACATGCCGCCGCGGGAAATTGCCGCCGCCGCAAAAAAGATTGCCCGCGAACACCCGCCACTCAAACTGAAGGTGTATGACGCTAAAGCCATCGCCAAGCTCGGTATGGGTGCGGTCCTGGGAGTGGCCAAGGGTTCAGACGAGCCGCCGTATTTCCTCCACCTGGCGTATACACCGCGCCGGGCCAAGCAAAGTATTGCGTTCGTCGGCAAGGGAATCACGTTTGATTCTGGCGGCCTGAATTTAAAACCGGGTAAGCACATCGAGAATATGAAGTTCGACATGGCCGGCGCCGCTGGCCTGCTCGGGGTGATGTCGGTTTTGCCTTCGTTAAAACCCCGCGTTGCTGTCCACGCACTTATCCCGGTCGCCGAGAACATGCCGTCAGGGAAAGCGCTGCGGCCCGGCGACATCGTCAAGACGATGGACGGGAAGACCGTCGAGGTCATCAACACCGATGCCGAAGGTCGGCTGGTCCTCGCCGACGCCATGGTCTACGCGACGCGGTTGAAGCCGGACGTGCTCATTGACGTGGCCACCCTGACGGGCGCGTGCCTGGTCGCCCTCGGTGAAGAGATCGCTGGTGCGATGGGTCGCGGGCGCGGCGTGTTCAAGGCGTTGTTCAAGGCCGCCGAGCAGAGCGGAGAGAAATTTTGGGAGCTCCCGTTGGCGGACGAGTACAAGTTTCTTATCGAGAGTGATATCGCGGACTTAAAGAACACGAGTCGGTCACCGTATGGCGGGGTGATTGAAGGCGGGTTGTTCTTGCGCGAGTTCGCGGGAAAAACGCCCTGGGTACACTTGGACATTGCCGGACCGGCCTGGGCCGAGCGTGATGCGAACCCCTACTTACCGAAAGGGGCGACCGGGTTCTCGGTGCGGACGCTCTTGCACTACCTGCTGGCGCAGTAATATGCGACGGCGGACGCTCGTCGCCGGAGTCCTGGTAGTGTTTCTCGTCGCCGGTTTTTTGGCGCGCGGGCGGCTTCGCGGTGCCTGGGAGAATTTCCGGAAACCCGATCTGCCGTCCGCCACCTTCATTGACCCGAAAACCGGTGAGTCTTTTCCCCTGGGCGAGCAGAACGGGCAGCCGGTGACGAACGCTACGCTCCTGCCCCCGCCGCGGCGGGAGCTTCCATCCGAACTCAATATCGCCGTTCCCTTCACCAGCCAAGCGCCGCACGCCAACTGGGACGAGGAGCACGGGGAGTTTTGCGAAGAAGCCGCCGTGCTCATGGCCGGCCGCTACTTCACGCAGCGCTCCATCGCCTCAAAAGACGACGCCGAGGCCGCACTCCAGCAACTCAAGGCCCGCGAATTGGCACTCTTCGGTTATTTCAAAGACACCACCGCCGAAGAGACTGCGCGGCTGATCGAAGATCGCTATCCCGTCGAGACCGAACTCCTCAAGGACCCCACTGTCGAGCGACTGAAAGCCGAACTCGCCCGCGGCCATCTCGTCATTGTCCCGGCCGCCGGCCGGCAGCTGAAGAACCCGAACTTCCGACAGCCGGGCCCGCTCTACCACATGCTCGTGCTGAAAGGCTACACCAAAGACGGCCAGTTCATCACGAACGACCCGGGCACGAGGAAGGGGGCGGACTACGTCTATCCATTTGAAAGAATCATGGCCGCCATGCACGACTGGAACGGCGGGGATGTAACAAACGGGGAAAAGGTCGTGATCTTGGTTCGGAGCCGTTGAGTGCTTGCGGCACAACCCCTTGCCTTGACTAAGGGTTCTTTGTTACGGTAGGGCAAACGACAACACAATACCGATGGTTCTCTGACACAGGGTGGGAGGTGATCCCTCGTGGATCCCCGCCTGTAAGGAGGGATTGTGCGCATCACTTTCACTGATTCCCGGCAGCTGACGAACGCCGAGGAGGATGAGTCGGTCCTGTTCACTCCCGGAACCTACGAGTTCGAGCAGCGCCCGAACCCGGTTTCCGGATCAGGTCCGCCCTGGTACTGCCTCAAGGGCACGTACATCGGCCTGTCCGCGGATGAGTTCAACGAGTGGACTCGACCTGTCCAGGGCCAGCGCCTGGTCATCATCGAGCGGTGATGCATGAGCCGCCGCCCGATTCCCGTGCCCGCCCAGTAGGTCATCGAGACTGAACGGCGGGCATTTTCGTTTGACCCCGGACCGCCGGGCAGGCACTCCTGCCTTGACCGGGGAGTTTCGGCTTGGTATACTTGACTTCCTATTCGGAATGATTCCTAATTAGTTCATGAGGCGAAACCTGATCTCCACGCGACACACCCCGCAACGCCGGTCCATCTTGACGGCGGTGAAGCTTTCGCCGACACCCTTGACGGCTGAAGCGGTGGACCGCGCGCTCCGTCGCCGGACGCGCCTAAGTCTCTCCACCCTGTACCGGAACCTCGACCTGCTGTCCGGTCGCGGGGAGATCGTTCGGGTCATCGGGCCGGATGGTGTCAGTCGGTACTCGGGTACGGCCACACCGGTGGTGTATGTTCACTGCATTCAGTGTCAGGCTATCGAGGTACAATCGGGAACGGATCTGGCGGGTTTTCTTCAGAAACGTTGGCCGCGTCAGGCGCCATTGTCGGTGACGGCGTTCGTCCAGCGACGGTGTCTGGACTGTCAGTCCCGGAAACAGTAGGTATGCCACAACGACTCTACCTTGACGACGCGGCCGCGACGCAACTGGATCCCCAGGTGCGGGCGGCGATGGAACCGTTCTGGCGGGATGTCTTTGGGAATCCGGCGAGCCTGCACCGTGAGGGTGTGGCCGCTCGGCAAGCGGTCGACCAGGCCAGGCAGACGGTTGCCGCGTGTCTTGAGGCGCACCCCGACGAGATTCTTTTCACCGGGAGCGGGACCGAGGCGAATAACTTAGCGCTCTTTGGTGCCGCCGCCAGGCAGACGGACAAGCGGCATCTGGTCATCTCGGCGATTGAACATCCGTCCGTCAGCGAAGCCGGGCGCGCGCTCGAGCGGCGGGGGTTTTCGGTCACACGCGTACCAGTGACGCCGGCCGGGCTGGTTGAGGTCAAGACGTTTGCCGCGGCGCTGCGGCCCGACACGTTCCTGGCGTCGGTCATTTTTGCCAACAACGAAATCGGCACGATCCAGCCGGTTGCCGAACTCGGGAAACTCTGCCAGAAACGCGGGGTGCTCTTCCACACCGATGCCTGCCAGGCTGCGCCGTGGTTGCCGTTGCGGGTGGAAGCGCTGCACGTTGATCTTTTGACGGCGAATGCCGCGAAGATGCAGGGCCCGAAAGGTGTCGGGCTGCTCTATGTCCGGCGGCGCGTGCGCTTGGAACCGCAGCTGGTCGGTGGCGGGCAGGAGCAGGGCCTGCGTTCGGGCACGGAAAACGTGGCCGCGATTGCCGGGTTTGCCCAGGCGTTCCGTTTGGCCCGGGAGCGGTTTGATGATAGTGCCACAGTGGCCAAGGTCCGCGATGTCTTGATCGAAGGACTCCTGGCGCTGCCGGGCGTGCACTTAAACGGTGACCGCGTCCGACGTCTGCCGAACAATGTGAATGTGTCCGTGGACAGGGTGGACGGGGAAACGCTCGTGCTGGTCCTCGATGCGGCTGGGATTGCGGTGTCGTCGGGATCAGCCTGCAGCGCGCTCCACGAAGCGGGATCGCCCGTGCTCGCGGCCATCGGGGCCAGCGACGGCGGCAATGTCCGCTTTTCCCTCAATCGGACAACCACCCAGAAGGCGGCGCGGCGGGTTGTGGCGGCAGTGAAAAAAATCATTGAGCAGCAGCGCCCGCTCCAGGCCGTGTGGCAGGCGGCGATGGAGCAGGGAAGGAGGGTTCATGCCCCACGTGCTTGAATGTAAAAACCTCGTCGTCTCCGTTGACGGCAAGTCGATTCTCAAGGGGGTGAACCTCGTACTTCACTCGGGCGAGTTTCACGCGTTGATGGGCCCGAACGGGTCGGGGAAGTCCACCCTGGCCATGACCCTCATGGGCCACCCGCGCTACCACGTCACCGGCGGGCAGATACTGCTGGACGGTGAAGACATGACTGGGTGGCTTACAGAGCGGCGCGCGCAAGCCGGTCTCTTCCTCTCGTTCCAGTACCCGCAGGAGGTCGCGGGCGTGCCGTTCGCGCAGTTTCTCCGGACTGCGTATCATGCGGTCCATCACCCAGCGGCACCAGTGCCATTCAGTGTATTCCATGAGAGACTGACCGCCAGCGCTCAAGCGCTCAAGTTCGGCTCGGACGTGCTCGGGCGATCGGTCAATGAGGGTTTTTCCGGTGGCGAGAAAAAGCGCGCGGAAATCCTGCAACTGAACGTTTTACAGCCGACGTTTGCCATTCTCGACGAGCCTGATTCCGGGCTCGACATCGACGCGTTGAAGACGGTCAGCCAGGCGTTGCAGAGCGCTCGGACGACGGAACGCGGTTTCTTGGTCATCACCCACTACCCGCGGATGCTCCAATACCTCAAGCCAGACGTCGTCCACGTGTTCATGGACGGACGGGTGGTTCGCTCGGGCGGTCCGGAGATTGCCACCGCGTTGGAGGCCAGCGGCTATGAGGCGTTGAAGGTGCCGGAGGCAAACGTATGAAGGCGACCGAGGCCACTCGTCGGCTCGACAGCTATCCCCTCGGCTTCCAGATGCCCGAGCGGTTCGTCCATAAATCGGCGCCCGGGCTCTCCGAGCGGGTCGTTGAGGAAATTTCCCACTGGAAAAAGGAGCCCGAGTGGATGCGGCACTTTCGGTTAAAGGCGTACGGTGTGTTTCAGGCCAAGCCGATGCCGACCTGGGGCGCGGACCTCTCGGCCATCGATTTTCAACGCCTCCGGTACTATATCAAACCAACCGAGCGTCCGGAGCGGCGCTGGGAAGATGTGCCGCCGGAGATCAAGCGCACGTTCGATCGCATCGGCATTCCACAGGCCGAACGTGAGTGGTTGGCCGGCGTGGGCGCGCAGTACGACTCCGAGGTGGTTTACCACCAGGCCCGCGAACAGCTGAAAAAGCAGGGCGTCATTTTCACCGGGATGGATCAGGCCGTGCAGGAGTACCCGGAGATTGTCCAAAAGTATTTTGCGACGCTGATCCCGCCGGCGGACAACAAATTCGCGGCGCTGAACTCGGCCGTCTGGTCCGGCGGTTCGTTCGTCTATGTGCCGAAGGGCGTGACCGTCGAAATGCCCCTGCAGGCGTACTTCCGGATTAACTCAAAGGATTTTGGGCAGTTCGAGCGGACGCTTATCATCGCCGAAGAGGGCAGCTCCGTCCACTACGTCGAGGGCTGCACGGCGCCGGTCTTCACGACCGACTCGCTCCACGCCGCCGTCGTCGAGATTTTCGTCCACCCCCGGGCCCAGGTCCGTTACACGACCATCCAGAACTGGTCGAAGAACGTCTATAACCTGGTGACGAAGCGCGCCCGCGTCGAGGAGGAAGGCCGGATGGAATGGATTGACGGGAATCTCGGAAGCAAGGTCACGATGAAGTACCCGTCGGTATTTCTCGTTGGCCGGAAGGCGCACGGCGAAGTCCTCTCGGTCGCCTTTGCTGGAGCGGGGCAACACCAAGATGCGGGTGGCAAGGCGGTGCACGTCGCACCGGAGACGACCTCGCTCATTACGTCAAAATCCATCGTCAAGGACGGCGGCCGGACGAGCTACCGCGGACTGCTCCACGTGGCCCCCGCCGCCCGGCACGCCAGGGCCAATGTCCGCTGCGACGCACTCATTCTCGACCCGCGTTCTCGTTCCGATACGTACCCGACCATGCGGATCATGCAGAAGCAGGTGACGGTCGGGCATGAAGCGAGCGTGTCGCGGGTGGGCGAGGAACAGCTCTTCTACTTGCGGTCGCGCGGTCTGAACGAAGCGGCAGCGACCGCCCTCATCGTCGCTGGCTTCATCGAGCCGATCGTGCGGACGTTGCCATTCGAGTATGCCGTCGAGTTGAATAAACTGATTGAATTGGAAATGGAAGGAAGTGTCGGATAATGACAAATTTCGAATTACAAATTCCGAATTTTACGAAACAGATTCTTCGATTAGTCATTCGGCGTTCGGCATTCGGCATTCGTCGGGAAGGGAGTGTGGGGTGATGGAACAGGTGTCGGTCCGAACATCGCAAACGATCGTTGATGCGCTCGAGTCTGAGGAACGAGAGATCCGTGTGGCCCGGGGAGCGCACCTGCAGTATCTCCTGCCGCTGACCAAGGGGTTCGCCGCCGGTCGCACCCGACGGCTGGTTCTTGCCGGAGACGGCGCCACCGCCTCTATCCTCGGTTTGTATGTCGGTCACGGGCAAACCCGCTTGCGCCTGACGTTCAACACCATCCATGAAGGCGCGAACACGGTCAGTCGCTCGTTGTTCAAAGGCGTCTTGCTCGATCGGTCTACCCTTGATCTTGATGGGGTCATCCGCCTGGAGTCGTCGGCGCACGGCGCGGACGCGTTGCTTGAAGAGCGGGCCCTCCTCTTGAGCCCCGACGCCCAAGCGACCGCCATCCCCTCCCTGGAGATCGAGGCGAACGATGTCCGTTGTAAGCACGCCGCCACGGCCGGCCCGGTTGATCCCGAGCAACTGTTTTACCTCCGCAGCCGAGGTCTTGACGAACGCACGGCGGAACGTCTCATTGTCCTGGGTTTTTTTGATCAAGTCATTGGCCAAATGCCAAAGGCGTGGCAGAGTACCGTCCGGAGCGCCCTCACCAAGGCGCTGCAATCGCATGCTTGATCCACACGCCGTCAAGAAGGATTTCCCGATTTTTGAGACCTATCCGCAGCTCGTCTATTTGGATTCGGGGGCGACCAGCCAGAAGCCGCAGGTGGTGCTCGAGGCGATGGACGCATTCCAGCGCCAGACGAACGCCAACCCCCATCGCGGCATTTACCAACTGGCTGAAGCGGCGACCGCGGCCTACGAACAAGCCCGCGCGACCGTCGCGAAGCTTCTCGGCGCTGCGCCCGAACAACTGATCTGGACTCGCAACGCGACCGAAGCCATCAATTTGGTCGCCCGCTCCTGGGGCGCCGCGAATCTGGGACCCAACGACACCATCGTCCTCACGGTCATGGAGCACCACTCGAACATCGTGCCGTGGCAGTTGCTCCAGAAAGAAAAGGGTTTTCGCATCGAGTACCTGCCGATCACGAAAGTCGGGCGGCTGGACCTGGAAGCCGCACGTCGCTCCATAAAGCCAGGGGTGAAGCTCGTCTCGGTTGCACACATGTCGAACATGCTCGGCGTCGTCAATCCGGTCCGCGAACTCATCGAACTGGCGCACAACGTCGGAGCAATTGTCGTCGTGGATGGCGCTCAAGCGGCCGCGCACCTGCCCGTGAACTTCACAGAACTCGGTGCCGACTTCTACGCGTTCTCCGGCCACAAAATGCTCGGGCCATTTGGGATCGGCGGGTTGCTGGCCAAACGCGAGTTGCTTGAGTCCATGCCGCCGTACCAGGGCGGCGGAGACATGATTCAGGAGGTCACGCTCGAGGGCGCGACCTGGAACGACGTGCCGCTGAAGTTCGAGGCCGGCACGCCGAACGCGGTCGGCGCCGTCGGCCTGGCCGCAGCAGTCGACTACCTCTCGAAGCTCGGCCTGGAGAACGTCTGGCGCCACGAGCACGACCTGGCGGTGCAGGCGCTTGAAAAAATGCAGGCGCTCAAAGGTGTCACGACCTACGGTCCAGCCGGGGACGACCGCGGCGGCGTAGTGACATTCACGATTGAGGGCGTTCACCCGCACGACATCGCCTCGCTGCTCGACGAGCAAGGGATTGCGGTGCGGGCCGGTCACCACTGCGCCCAGCCGCTCCACGCGGCGCTGGGCATCCCCTCGTCAGCGCGCGCGAGCTTCGGGGTGTATTCGACCAGGGGAGATATTGACGCATTCGTTTCCGCCCTGAAGAAAATCATTGAGGTCTTTGCGTGATATGACCTTCGCGATGTATCAGCAGCACGTTCTCGACCACGCCAAGCACCCGCGGCACTGGCAGAGACTTGCGCCAGCCGACGCGCAAGCCGAGGTCGCCAACCCGCTCTGCGCGGACAAGCTCGTGTGCACGGTTCGTTTCGACGGTCAGCGGGTCGCCGACGTCGGTTTCCAGGGCGAGGGTTGCGCCATCAGTCGGGCCGGCGCCTCGCTGGTGGCCGAGCACGTCATCGG
>CAYWEH010000011.1:0-28932 GCA_964457305.1 uncultured Gammaproteobacteria bacterium | reverse complement strand
CTCGGGCGGTTCCTGAACATCGAGAATCCTCATCGGCTGATTCGCACGAATGCGCCGATGACAACTATTCTCTAATTCGCGCGAATAGGAGGATGGTATTGTGCGCCGTCGCGACGGCGCTTGACCGCGTTACCTGGCCGTGCTAGCGTTGGGGTGGTTGATTTTGACACATAAGTCAGACAACCATTGGTCGTTCGTAACTGGAAGGTTGTGCACATCATGGGAAACAATCCCAATCCCAAGCCCAAGGGTACCACCAGACATCCTGGTTTGCTCGAAGCGATCTCGGACACGCTGATGAACGTAAAGAAACCGGTCGAGCACACGACGACCGATTCGTCGGGGAAGCCGGTGACTGGCCGCGGGAGGACCGGCGACGAAGCTCGGCGGGACGCTGAGAAGAAGCGGGACGCTGAGAAGAAGCGGGACGCTGAGAAGAAGTCGAAGTAACCCCGTCGGGTACCAATAACTCGTCGGGCTCCGGATCGCACATTATCTTGCAGTAGGATCTGCGTTCTGTCAATTCAGGCACAATGCCCCGCCGCCCCGAGTGTTCGATACTCCGGGCGGCGTTTCATATCCCTTGTCCGCGCTGGCGTTTATGTGAGACTCCAACTAGACTATCTTTTTCGTGCAAATACCGTTAGACGCTGGGCGACATATGGGACGAGTGGTAGAATATCTCCATGGACATTAATCAGGAAATTAGTGCAATTCACGAGCGGAACCGTCGCGTCGAAGCTGACAAGGCCTGGGAAGTGAGCTGGACCCGGCGGTTAGTTATTGCCGCCATGACGTACGTGGTGGCGTTGGTGTGGCTGTTGGTCGTCGGGAATTCGTCTCCGTGGGTAAACGCATTTATTCCCGCAGTCGGATATATCCTTTCGACGTTATCTTTGCCGGCGTTCAAACGGTG
This sequence comes from uncultured Gammaproteobacteria bacterium, assembly GCA_964457305.1. GTDB lineage: Bacteria > Patescibacteriota > Patescibacteriia > SBBC01 > JACPUP01 > CAYWEH01. The sequence continues at coordinate 28,016 of CAYWEH010000011.1, read as the reverse complement.
GTGGATTCGCGAAAAGAAGTAGGGGATACCCCCGCCCGTCTGGCGGCAGACAGGCCCGCCTCCGTCCGCCTTCGCCTTTGGCTTCGGCGAGACTCCGGCTAGGCAGGCCGCCGCGTTTTTTCGTTTTTCCACACCTCTCTTCCCGCCCATGTCTTCAGGTCTAACACATTGTAGGTGGGGATTCCTTAATATCTCTTATTCTCATCGGCTGATTCGCACGAATGAGCCGATGACAACTATTCTCTAATTCGCGCGAATAGGGGAATAGTCTTCCTGGCCGTTTTCATCATTGACAAACCAGTGAAATCCGACTAGCGTGTAATCACTATGCGCCTCGTTCAGTTGCCAGTAGCCATTCTTTGTGAAGGAAACCGGTTTATCGCACATACGCCGGCCCTGGATTTGTCGACTTCGGGTCGTACCTTCGCCGAAGCCAAGCGGCGGTTTGTTGAGGCGACCGAACTCTTCCTCGAAGAACTTGATCGTATGGGCACGTTTGAACGAGACGCTCACCGGCCTCGGCTGGCAGCGCGTTGAGCGACGTTGGAAGCCGCCGGTTTTGGTGGCGACCGAACAGAGTGAGGTTAAAGTACCCGCTTAGTGCGGGCGGCACATGGCAAAGCTCGCGCCGATCCACTGGCTCGGTTCGAGCGAGTCTTGTTGTATCTTGGCTGTCGCTTCGTCCGCGAGAAAGGTGACCATCGCATCTACACGCGGGATGGATTGCCGCGTCCATTGGTCGTACCGAGGGATACGCAGCTGCCCGTTTTCATTATTCGAAATAATCTTAGGGTTCTTGGGGTATCCATTGAGGAGTACCTGAACGTTTTGGATCGGTTGTAAAAAACAATTTCAGATTTCGCCTCCGCCCGCGCCTGGCTTCGCCAGGCAAACCGCCGCCGAATTATTTCAATATCTTTTCGTTGTCGTACAATTGTTCTAGGCTCATCCTAACTTAGCCGTGGGGTGGCTGGACCATTGCTCTTGACCGGTCCAGGGGCGCCAACGTCCTTGTTGCGCGCCCCTCTTCCGTCGGGCAATCTGGCCTGGCTCCCCACGGCCGTAGCTCCTCGAAGGTTCCACTCGGTGGGACCTTTTTTGTGCTGACAAACCCGACCGGTCGTTCCCCGCAGCCTGAATGCACTATCCCCTCATTCGCCTGTTTACCGCCAGGTAGGCGTGAATGGTAGAATAATCATGAGACACGGTCTCGTCGGACTTGAAACACGACTCGGGGAAATGGTGTTGATTTCAAAGATTTTTTGTTGTATTCTTGGTGAAGCATATGCCCGATATTCGTCTGATCGAATCAACTATTTCCAAAGCCAATCTGAAAAAAATCGCCGCAGAGCGATTTGGTGATATGGTGAAGGCGGTGGTTGATCTCGAGCGTGGAGTGATGGCGATTGGCGGAGAGCTTCATGCTGACGAAGAGGCCTACTTGTTGGAGCGCGGCTCCGAGCAAACACAGTTATGGGGGATTAACCTTTACCCGGAAAAGAATCTACCTGACCTGGTGGAGTTTGATTCGATGATTAACATCCGCCCCAGCCAGGGGAACCGTTCACGCGACATCGAAGACCAAGCCGTGCGAGAGAAAATAGTTGCCGTCGTCACAAAACTCGTGTCCGTATGAGCGTTGTCCACGCCGGTCTCGCCGTCGGTCGTTGGCACACGATGACGCTCGCCGAGCAGTTAGGGAATGTCGGCAGCGAGTATGAACGCGCGCATCGGTCTCGCCAGCAAGGTGATGCCGTGCGGTTTCGAAATGCGAGCGATCGGTTTCTCGAATTAGTGGATTTGACCCTCTCTGATCCACGCTGGCGCGGCCGTCGGTTGCAGGAATTGGCGCGTGTTCGCGAAGCGGCCTGCGAAGAGTTGTTTGCGTCCGATAAAACAACCAGAACCCTCGATCGTTACTTTTTCTACTTTGCTGTGTCGGCGCGCCGACAAGGGTAAGAACTATTCTCGATCGGTAACTTCTCTATACGGCATCCGTCCCGCCCGCACCGCCGCGTTTTTTCTCATCTTTGCACGGCACCGGCTTTGTGCTAGGTTTATAGTACTTAGCCGTGGGGTGGCTGGGAGATATTGCTCTCGCGGTCCAGGGGCGCCAACGCTCTTGTTGCGCGTCCCTCTTCCGCGGGGCAACCCGGCTCCCCACGGCCAAAGCTCTTCGGAGGCTCCACGCGGTGGGCCTCTTTTCTTTTTTATTTTCAGCATCCATAGCCATCAGTAACCCAGTTTGGTAGACTGTACGTATGAAACGTTCTGTCTGGGTTTCGACCATCATCGTCTTGGCTGTAGTCGTTGGCCTGGTGTGGGTCGGCTTGTTTGTGTGGCAGCAGACCAGCCTGTTGCGCTTCAACCAACCCGCCGGACCGATCGTCAACAACAACCAGACCACCGAAACGATTGCGCCAACGCCGTTGCGTGCGCTCGTCCCGCAGACGCTTCGTGTCTCGGAGCAGCACCGGCGAGGCGTATTTGCGATCGAGCGGACACTCAACCTGTCCGCCGATCTCCGCATCAGCGTGTTCGCGGACGGTCTTGACGCGCCTCGGTTCTTCGATTTCGAAGACACCGGTGCGCTCTTGGTCGCCGACAAGGGGACTGGGCAGATTGTGCGCGTGTCCGACGCAGACGAGACCAAGAAAAGACAGGATCAGATCGTCGTCTTGCGCGGGTTGCGGAATGTCCACAGCGTTGACTGGTTCGAGGGCGATCTGTATGTCGCCGAAGAGCACCAGGTGACGGTGCTGCGCGATCTCCAACCAGACGGGACGTACGCGCGTCGCGACCCGATTGTGTCCGGTCTCCCCACCGGCCGTTTGGGCGCTCCGGGACATGTGACACGCACGGTCATGGTTGGCCCAGACCGTAAGCTCTACGTGTCAGTCGGTTCGAGCTGCAACGTGTGCGAAGAATCAGACACCCGACGGGCGGCGGTCATCCGGTACAATCTCGACGGGACCGGGGAAGAGCATGTTGCCGCGGGTTTGCGGAACAGCGTCGGTCTGGTTTTCCAAGACGATACGCTCTGGGGGGTGGATAATGGCCGAGATTTGTTAGGCGACGATTTGCCGCCGGAAGAATTAAATCGGATCGAGTTCGGCAAGCACTATGGCTGGCCGTACTGCTACGGCGATCGCCGCGTCAATCCCGAGTACCAAGACCGTCGGTCGTTCTGTGAACAGGAGACCGAGGCGCCGATTGTCGAAATGCAAGCCCACTCTGCGCCACTGGGGATTGCCGAAGTCCCCAACACTGGACCGCTGGCCGTATTCGCTGATCAATTTGCCATTGCCTTTCACGGCTCGTGGAACCGAACGGTACCGACCGGGTATAAAGTGGTCCTGGTCGATCCCAGTCGAGCGCCGGGGCCGGTGAACTTGATTACCGGCTGGCTGGAGGAGGGAGGCGATGTCTGGGGGCGACCGGTGGGCGTGGGTTTTGGACCCGACGGAGCGCTTTATATTAGCGACGACAAAGCCGGCGCCATCTACCGGGTGACCGCCGCACCGCCGACCGGCACGAACGCCGATTGACATCACGGCATCGCTGCGCTAGACTCACTTCCTTTGACGCAAACTGACGCACAATTCCATTTCCACGGGCTGGGCATCGCGCCGAGTCTACTTGACGCGCTCGCCCGTCTGCGATTCTCCGAACCGACACCCATCCAGCACCAAGCCATCCCGCCGGCCATCGAAGGCAAGGACGTCGTTGGCATTGCCCAGACCGGGACGGGGAAAACTCTCGCTTTCGGCGTTCCGTTAATCCAGCGTTTGGCCCAGGTGAAGGGACGGGCGCTCATCGTCCTACCCACCCGTGAACTCGCTCTCCAGGTGGATGAAGCGCTCCGCGCGGTCGGTAAATCCGTTGGTTTGCGGACGGCCGTACTCATCGGCGGCGCGTCCATGTTCAATCAGATCAAGGCCTTGGGCAAGCAGCCGCACGTGCTCATTGCGACCCCAGGCCGCCTCATCGACCACCTGCAGCAGAAGAGCGTGCGGTTGGGCGATATCCGCATCCTCGTCCTTGACGAAGCTGATCGCATGCTCGACATGGGTTTTGCGCCGCAGCTCAAGAAGATCCTGGCGGTCGTGCCGCCACCGGACCAGCGGCAGACCATGCTGTTCTCGGCCACAATCCCGGACGCCATCATGTCCATCGCGCGGCAGCACATGCGTCTGCCCGTGCGCATCGAAGTCGCCCGTTCTGGGACCACGGCCGAGAACGTCGAACAAGAAGTGTTCGTGGTCAACAAAGCCGATAAGACCAGACTGCTTGATAAATTGTTGGCGGAAACACGCGGGTCCGTACTCGTCTTTATGCGCACGAAGCATACGGCCAAGAAACTCACGCGGAGCGTGAAGGCGATGGGGCACAATGCGGCCGAGATCCACTCGAACCGCTCGCTGGGGCAACGCCGGGACGCGCTGGAGGGATTCAAAGCGGGAAAATATCGGGTCCTGGTCGCCACCGACATTGCCGCGCGCGGCATTGACGTCCGGGGCATCGAGCTTGTGGTGAACTACGACCTGCCATCGGTGGCCGAGGATTACGTTCATCGTATCGGCCGGACCGGTCGCGCCGGGCAGCCGGGCAAGGCCGTTTCGTTTGCCATGCCGGACCAACGGAATGACCTGCGCCAGATCGAGCGGCTGATTCGGACGAGCCTCCGCGTATCGCAACTGCCGGAGCTGCCGCCAGAGCGGCCGCGACCAGCCTTCGAACCTCGGGAACAGGGCGGTCGCCCCTTCCGACCGCACGCGTTTACCCCTCATGGCGGGGGTGTTCGGCGGGGCGGTTTTGGCCAGCGACAACGTCGCCGTCCGTCGTCTCATTCTCGGCGCAATCGGCGTTAGGTCTTCAGCAGATTCGAAAACGTGGCGCGGAATTTTGCCAGCTTCGGGCTGATGATTACCTGGCAGTAGGCTGCGGTCGGGTTCTTCGCGTAGTAGTTCTGGTGATATTCTTCGGCGGGGAAGAAATTCGTGAAGGGAAGGATTTCGGTGACAATGGGTTTGGCAAAGACCATTTCTCCAACGAGCCGTTCTTTGACCGACAACGCGGTTGCCCGTTGCCCTGCCGAATGCCCGAAGATGACGGATCGATACTGCGCACCGATGTCGTTCCCTTGGCGGTTCAATTGCGTCGGGTCGTGGGTGAGAAAAAAGAGTTCCACGAGCTGGGCAAAGGAAATGACCGTCGGGTCAAACTCAATGTGGGTGACTTCGGCGTGCCCGGTCTTCCCCGAACAGACTTGTTCGTAGGATGGACGATCAACGGTTCCCCCTGCGTACCCGCTTGTCACGCGGAGAACTCCTTTCACGTTTTTGAACAGCGCCTCGGTACACCAGAAGCAGCCGGCGCCAAAGGTTGCCCGTTCACCATTCGTCACGGTCATGCGGCTAGCATAGCAGGTCTGGTCCGGTCACGGGAGTGGCCGGATTTTTTTCGCTTGACATATTATACCAACGGTTTAAGGTACATCAGCTCTGGATTTGAAAAAATACCATTATTCATAAGGTTTATGCATACATTCGCAGTTATCCTCACCGTGGGATTCGTCAGTCTGGGGGTATTGGCGGCTGGGAAGCCTACCCAGGCGGCCTACCCGCAGGAACTCGTGGTCAACGGGTCGTTCGAGGCCAGTCCCGCCACCACCGGCTGGAACGGCAATACCCAGGTGATTGGTCCGGGGCCGGTCGGCACAGAATGGCACGCCGGTTCTGCCGGGGCCTATTTTGCTTCAACTAATCCGGAATTCGGATTGAATCTGGCGACGAAGAACAACATTCCTTTGCCGAGCACCGCGACGTCTTTGACGTTCTCGATGTGGGTGCAATTTTACTCGAATGAACCGGACGATACCACGTTCGATTCTTTTCGGATCCAGGTGAGGGACGCCGATACGGGAACGACGCTGTTCAGTAAGATCTATGAACCAAAGGCCCCCCCGCCGAACGGCGAGACCGGCCCGATCTGGACGCTGGAAACGGCCGACCTGACCCCGTACGCCAGCCAGAACGTGAGCATCAGCTTCTACTTCTTCGAGGATGAGTCGCCGCAATCGTTCGCCTACGTTGATGATGTGAGCATTATTGCGCACTATGCCGATGCCACAGCGCCGACCACCGCGCTGCAGAGTACGCCCGCGGTGCCGAACGGCGGGAACGGGTATTTCACCACGGTGCCGAGCATTGCGCTCACCGCGACCGATGATCCGCAGGGGAGCGGCGTTGCGACAACCTACTACCGTTGGGACAGTGACGCGTATACGGTCTACGCCGGCGCGCTCACTCCAGGGCAGGGCACACATACGTTGGCGTTTTACTCAATTGATCGGGACGGCAACGTCGAACCACCCTCGTTGGCAACTTTCAAGGTTGACGCGGTGAAACCCTCCGTCAACGCAGCCTTCCTCAATGCGATTCCGGACGGCAGCAACGGCTGGTACAAGACCGCGCCGACGATCTCACTGGCCGCCAGTGATGCGGTGTCCGGTGTCGCCAGCGTTCAGTATCGCTGGAACGACGGTTTCGCCACGGCGTCGACCGGCGTGGTCGCGGCTCCCGAGGGCGTGAACGTCCTGCACTTTTGGGCGACGGACGTCGCCGGGAACGTTGGTCAGGAGGGCACACTCACCGTGAAGGTTGACGCGACCGATCCCGCCATGGTCGTGGTCGGCGGCCTTGAACCGTTGACGGTCAACGCAGCCAAGGCCGTCATTGTGGGCACCGTGAGCGATGCCGGGTCCGGCGTTTCCGCAGTGACCGTGAACGGGGTTTCCGTGCCGCTCGCCCTGGGCAACCGCTTCGAGCAGAGCGCTGACTTGGCCCCCGGGACAAACGTTTTCACCATCGCGGTCACGGACCTCGCTGGCCGGACGAAGATGGTGACGAAAACTATCATCTACCAGCCGATTCAAGTTTTGGGCACAACGGCAAAGGTGCCGGTGATCACACTCATCCGCCGGAATGTCCACGTCGCCACGACGAAGAAAACGGTCCGTCAGAAATTCACCATTGCCGGCGAGAATTTCTCGAACAACGCGAAAGTCTGGATTGGCAAGGTCAAGCCCCTCAAAACGGTCTATAAGAACAGTAAGACGATCGTCGTCGTCGTTCCGCTCAAGAAGTTGCGGGCCGGGACGCACAACGTGACGGTCAAGAATCCGGATGGTCTGACCGCGACGCTGAAGAGAGGGGTGACCATCACCCGTTCGTAAAGCGACGTCGCCTGCGAACACACTGCCCTGGGAAACCGGGGCAGTTGGTATTCTGTCCGACTCCCTTGATACCAGATCATCGGCCTCGCCCGTTGCCAGCGAAGGGGGAGCGTGGTACACTCCACCGCTCGTATGGCTCCGATTGTACGCGCGGAAAACTTAATCAAGTCGTTTGACGGCGTGATGGCGGTCAACGGAATTTCTTTCGCCATTCAACCCGGCGAGATTTTGGGACTCCTTGGACCGAATGGGTCCGGCAAGACGACGACGATTCAGATGCTCGTGGGTGTGTTGACACCAGACGGCGGCGAAATCACCGTCTTTGGGAAATCCCTGCGCGCCCATCGTGAAGAGATTCTCGCCCAGGTAAATTTTTCTTCGAGCTACGTTTCCTTGCCCTGGAACCTCACCATCGAGGAAAACCTTCGGGTGTTCGCCCGTCTCTATGGCGTCAAAGGCTTTCCGGAACGGATGGCCGAATTGCTTCAGGTGTTCGACCTGTCGGGGTATCGCCACACGCTGACCGGAAAGTTGTCGTCTGGCCAGCTCACCCGAGTCTTTCTCGCCAAAGCCCTTTTGAACCGGCCGCGGTTATTGTTATTGGACGAACCGACCGCCAGCCTGGATCCGGATATCGCCGATCGCACGCGGCAGACGCTGTTGGCATTGTCGGCGGAAGAGGGGATGTCCATCCTCTATACCTCGCATAACATGGCCGAGGTCTCGCTCATGTGTCGCCGCGTGGCGTTTTTGCACCATGGGAAGATTTTGGCGGAAGGCACGCCCGAGTCGCTGACCGAGTTTTTCGGAAAGCAGAACCTCGAGGAAGTCTTCCTCCACATTGCGCGGGATGGCCGCGTCGTTCGCTCGGAGGAGCTGCTATGAACTGGCAGCGCGTTTCCGGGCTGATGCTCCGGTATTTCTACCTCTACAAGCGGAATCTCGCGCGGCTTTTGGATCTATTCTTTTGGCCGATGATGGATCTTGTGGTCTGGGGGTTTGTCAGCGTCTATTTGCTCCAGTCCGGCAGTGACCTACCAAAGTTTGTGGCATTTTTCCTCGGTGCGTTGATCCTCTGGGATATGCTGTTTCGGGCGAATCTCGGCGTGACGGTCAGTTTTCTCGAGGACGTCTGGACGAAGAATCTTCTCAACCTCTTTGTTTCTCCATTAAAGACAATTGAATTCCTGGCTGGACTCGTGCTGTCCAGTTTTTTGCGGGTTTTGGTGGGCGGTCTGTTCATGGTGTCGGTAGCTTTTGCCTTCTATCATTTTAACTTGCTTACAGTCGGTTTGCCGCTCATCGCGTTTTTCCTCAACGTGCTCTTGTTGGGGTGGAGCCTGGGAATCGTCAGCACGGCCATCATTATTCGTTTCGGACAGAGCGCCGAGATCCTGGCCTGGGCGTTCGCCATCCTTTTCCAGCCTTTCTCCGCCGTGTTCTACCCCCTGTCGGTCTTGCCGCCGTTCCTCCAATCGGTCGCCCGATTCGTTCCGTCGTCGCACGTTTTTGAGGGGATGCGGGAAGTGATCGCCAGCGGGACGTTTTCCGTCCGTGAATTCCTTTGGGCGCTCGGACTCAATGCCGTGTATGGCATCATCGCCGTCGCCCTGTTCTTCATCGTGTTCCGTCAAGCGAAAGCAAAAGGCCGGCTGACGCGCACCTGGCAGTAACTTTCCGCCCCGGTCGGCATCTGCTACAGTGACGGCGTATGCAAACATCTTTTCTCGTCCTTGGGTATGGCGTACCGCGGGATATTGTTCATGATCAGAACTACCGGACGTATTTGACTATCGCCTTCAATACGATGCTGACGCGAATCCGCGAGGAGAAGATCCGCCGACCGGTCATTGTTTTTTCCGGAGGTCTGACGGATTGTTTTTCGCCGTATCGTCGACATGAGTCCGCCGAAATGCGCCGATTCTTCCGCCGCCAGCAGCGGGCTTTGGCGCCACCGGAAACCCGCTCCTGGCAATTGGTCGAAGAGCGGCGATCGTTGTCGACATTAGAGAACCTTCTGAATGCGCGCGCGATCTTCCACAAGCGGGGTCTCCATCGTCGCCGGCTTGTTCTTTTCGCTGAAGCGACGCGCGCGCAAAGAATCCGGTCGATAGCGCCGCTGGTTTTTGGTCATCGCCTTCAGGTTGAGGTTGTCGCGGTGGATTTCGATTCATCGCCCCTGCGGTATCTACCCCAGAGCGAATTGCGTGCCCGCGAGGTACGGGCCTTGGCCGACATGCGCCGCGCCTTGCGATCTTCCAAAGCGCTCGTCGAACACCATGCGCGCTTCGTCCGCAAGATCGCTTCCCTCCGCGCGTCACAACCGAACCGGCGAACCGCCGCGATCCGGCAGTCCTGGCGAGCGTGATGATGGAATACCTCGATTCCGTCGACGATCACGACCCGGGTGCTTGGCCGCGTTCAAAAGGGGTAGTCTACCGGCAGAATCTCATTCGGCGGATCGCGCGGGTTCGCCCTTTTTTGTCCGGACATTTTTTTGCGTCATCGAAGGAGTCGCCCATTCGTCGTTTGTCCGGACGTGACGTTGGTGCAGCGTCACGTGCCCTTTTGACGCTCCTGCGCTATACTGGGATTTCAGGAAACCAACGCACAAAAAATGCCTGTGAGGGGAAAACGTCGCCGGTCTATCGTCATCATTGTGTTGCTCTGTATCATCGCCATCGCTTTGGTTTTTCTGTTTCGTCAGAGACGCCCAGGGGTCGTACCATCTTCGTTGGTCAGCCTGAGCGGGACCGATGAAAATACGACCCCCCTCTCATCGATCAGCGACGATACGATTCAACCGGAAGACGTGGCGTACTCCGACGGGGTGGTCAATGCGTTCACGAACGAGACCTATTACGTCCGCACGATGAAAAGCGATACGCAGTGCGGCGATTCGCGGCGCTGTGACTTAGTGAAAGAGCAAGCCGGCCGGAGAGTTGTGGTGGCCGGGTTGGCGATACCCACGGCCGACGGGACCACGCGTCGCGGGGCGACGCTGCTCGGCTTCGCGTCGGCGGACACCGCCCGGTTACAGTACGTCTGGAGCGATGCGAGGGGGGAGCATCGGGAAATCGGGACGCTGCATTTCCCGTCCCAGGTCTTCACGAGTATCGTCAGCGAAACGATCATCAATTCGAGTGCCAAACGAGCGGGGGAAGCAGCCGATCGGTTCGAAATAACTAAGGGGGAGTTTCAATTCGTTTTTGTTAACCAGACTGGACCAGGCCGGGCGGAGATGGCCGCGCCCGGTGCGTACCTGGTCGAGAACGGCGTCGCGAGCACACTCGACCTAGCCGATCCGCCTTTCTGGGTTGATGTTGACATCGCGGAGAACGAACGGAACGCCGGCGAGCTGGTCTTCACGCTCAACGGCCGGTCGTTGAAGTATAATTTCGACACCAAACGATTTAACGAGTAACCATGTCAATCGGCATTGCCCAACTCGCTATCCTCGTCTCGATTGCCGCCGTCTTCGGATTACTGGCGAAGCTCTTGCGCCAGCCGATCGTCTTGGCGTATTTGTTGGCGGGTGTCATCATCGGCTGGCTTGGGTTTCTGAAAGAAAACGTCGGTGTGTATGAGCTGCTTTCGAACCTCGGGGTCATGTTTCTGCTCTTTCTGGTGGGCCTGGAGATTAACTACTCCTCATTGCGTTTGGTCGGCCGCTCCGCTCTTTTCATCGGGCTCGGGCAGATCGTCTTCACCTTCCTCGGGGGGTGGCTCGTCGCTTCGCTGCTGGGATTCTCCTTTCTCGCCGCTGCCTACATCGGGATCGCCCTCACCTTCTCGAGCACGATCATCGTGGTCAAGCTCCTGTCGGAAAAGCGCGATTTGAACAGTCTCTACGGGAAGATCAGCGTCTCGGTGCTGCTCGTCCAGGATGTCGTGGCGATGCTCTTGCTCGTGTTCTTGGGGAGTGTTGGACGCGACGCGTCCACCAGCGGCTGGTCAGTGTTTTTGATGATGGGGGAGGGGATTGGACTCGTTGCTGGGACTCTTTGGCTCGGTCGCTGGTTGATCCCGTTGGTTTTCGACCGGGTCGCGCGTTCGCTCGAAGTCCTGTTCCTCCTCAGCCTGGCCTGGGTGTTCGTCACCGCGGCGGTCGTCCACTGGCTGGGATTCCCCATTGAAATCGGCGGACTCCTGGCTGGACTTGCCCTGGCGAACTCCTCGGACCGTTTTGAAATTGCCGGTCGGATCAGGCCACTGCGCGATTTCTTTCTCCTTATCTTTTTCGTTCTGCTCGGATCAGCGCTGGCGGGATTTGATTTTTCCGGCCTCACCTGGGCGGTCGTCGCCTTGGCCGCCTTCGTCATCATTGGGAATCCACTCATCGTGCTGCTCGTGATGGGGGCGCTGGGATATCATCGGCGGACCAGTTTTCTGACGGGCCTGGCCATCGCCCAGATTTCCGAATTCAGTTTTGTCCTGGTGGCGCTCGGCCGGCAGCTGGGGCATCTTGATCAGTCCGTCGTCGCGCTCATTACGGCCGTTGGCGCGGTAACCATTGCCACCTCTTCCTACCTCAATCTCCACGCGGAAAAACTCTACGAACGCATCCACCCGTGGTTGCGCTCGTTTGAACTACCCTCGACGCGAGACGAAGGCCGGCCGCGTTCTAAACGCCGTCCGTCCGTTATTCTGTTCGGCGCCCATCGCTACGGGCAAAGCCTCCTGCCGTTTCTGTCGAAACGGGAGGTCTTGATTGTTGATTTTGATCCCAATATCGTGATGCATTTTCGCACGAAGAAGTACGCGGCCGTTTTCGGCGACCTGTCTGATCCGGATGTACTTGAGCAGCTGGACGTGACCGGCGCGCGGTTTGTGGTTTCCACGAGTCCGGACGTGGCCAGTAACGTGAGTTTTCTCGCCGCGCTCCACCGCCGTCGCGCGAAGCGGCGGCCCACCGTCATTGTCCGGGCAGAAAACGACGCCGCTGCGGATCAGCTGTACCGGGCGGGCGCCGACTACGTGCTGCTCCCGTATTTGACAACCGGCCAGTATCTCGGTCAGGCGATTGCCGGGCACCTTGGCAAGCGACAGTTCCGCCAGCGCAAGCTGAAAGACATTGTCTTACTCCGACAGCCGCTCCGGCAGTAAGTTCCAAGGCCGGGGATCCCCACGTTTGGGCCGGGCTGGCTTGTCACTGCTTTTCGGCCGTGGTATGGTGATATTCCGTACGTATTTACCCCTTTTCACATGACGAGTATTGGAAAAACAGTGCGCCGCTTGCGTCAACAGAGCGGTTTGTCGCAAGGACGCCTGGCGAAAAGGGCGAAGGTGTCTTTAAACACCGTCGTCAAACTGGAGATCGGCGAGAGCACGAACCCGACGATCGACACGCTCCAGTGCATCGCTCAGGCGCTCAATGTCTCGGTGCACAAACTTATTCCTTGAAACGTGGTCAGCCGCGAGCAGGTCCTTCGGTGTCTTCGCCACGTTGTCGACCCCGAGCTTGGCGTCGACATCGTGGCGCTTGGGCTCGTCTACGGTGTCGTGGTCGAGTCAGCGCGGGTCTTCATCCGCATGACCATGACGACGCCCTTCTGTCCGTTGGAGGAGCACTTTCGGAAAAACGTGACCAAGGCGGTCCAGCAGCTGCCTGGGGTTAAAACGGTCACCATCGATTTTACCTTTGCGCCCGCCTGGACGCCGGCCAAAATGCAGCCCGGCATCCGCGAGCAACTGGGCAGGAACACCATTTCTCATCAGTAATCGCGAACCAGTATGAAATTTCGTTCCCTCCTCTTCCTTGGTGGACTGGCCATTCTTCTTTCGGCTGCGGCGTGTACAAAAAAAAGTAACACCAACACGAATACTACCCCGTACTCGACGGTGAATCAGGGTTCTGTTCAGAACGTGAATACGACCTCGGTTGATAACACCTTTGCGACGAACACGAACACCGCCGCGACAACTGGCGTGACCGTGACGCTGACGACCAGTGGCCCCCAACTCAACCCACTGACGGTAGCCAAGGGAACAACGGTTACGTTCGTGAATAACGATTCAACCGCGCACTGGATTGTATCGAAACCCCACCCCACCCATACTGATCTCCCAGGTTTTGACCTTGGCGCCATCGCACCCGGTTCCGCCAAGCAATATACCTTCGTGAAGGTCGGTCGCTGGGGGTACCACGACCACCTCGATGCTGCCAATACCGCGTTCTTCGGCGTCGTCATTGTCACCAAATAGAAAAAGCTGAAATTATTGGGTTTTCCGGCTCGTGTGGACTGGAGAGCCCCTGTATACTACACAGTGTTAGGAGACAGAGTATTGAAGAAAAAAACGTATGTCTGACGAAATGACCCCACCGCAAAAACCATTCCTTCAAGATCCGAGTCGGTTGCAGTTCGGTTTTGGCTTGGTGACCGGTATTGCCATCTTGAGTACGGTCGGCTTTTTTCTGTTGCTGGTCAAGGTGAATGGTTCGTCAACGAGCGCCGTCAAGAATTCGAATCGTGTGGCGGTGACCAATACCGCCGCGGCGCCGACCCCCGCCGCTCCCAGCCAACCGACCGGGCCAGTGACGTTGGCAGAGATTACGAAAGACGATCATATCCGGGGTAAGTTCGATGCCCCGGTGACCATTGTTGAATTCTCGGACATCCAATGCCCGTTCTGTCAACAGTTTCATCCGACCTTGCTGAAAATCATGGCTGATTACCCGGGTAAGGTCCGCTGGGTCTATAAGCATTTCCCGCTGGATTCTATACACCCCATGGCTCGTTCCGCGGCGTTGGCCAGCGAGTGCGCCAACGAGCAAGGGAAGTTCTGGGAGTTCCTCGACGAGTCTTTTTCGAACCAACAGCTGTTGAGCCCGACGTTCTACACCGATACGGCCAAGTCGCTTGGCTTGAACGAGGCGAAATTCAAGGAGTGCGTTGATACGCAGAAATTCGCCAGTGTCATCGATGCCCACGCGTCGGAAGGGAATGACGCCGGCATCACCGGTACGCCGTCGACGTTCATTAACGGTACGCCGGTCAGCGGAGCGCAACCGTATCCTTCGTTGAAAGCGGTCATCGAGGCCGCCCTGGCAAAGGGCTAAGCGACGCCCAGTCGCGTTTGACAGGGCGATCGGTTCGCGGGACAATTGCGGTAATGTCGCGTCGTCTCAAGCGTAGTCTCGTCATTCGTGGCGATCTTCACGTCCATTCCTCGCATAGTGATTGCGATCACCATGTGGGTGCGTTATTCGCGCCGGGTGAGCGTTGCGGCCAACGCTCGATTGCGGAAATGTCCCGCCTCGCGACCGCCGGCGGGATGGAGTATTTTGCGCTGGTGAACCATGCCAGCGACCCGGTCCGGCCGCACCACGCGGACCGGTTTGTGAATGAGAAAATCCTCTTCCACCTCCGGGAGACGATCCTGCTCAATGCGCAGCGACGGGGGAAGGGTGCGACTGTCCTCGCCGGCGTCGAGGCGAGTATCTTGCCGTACGGCGATCTCGACGTGGACAATGCGGTGTTGTCGCACCTCGACCTGGTCATTGTCTCGCGCCACGGCGGACCGCGACAACTGCCAATTCGCATCACGAACAATTTCCTTCGGGTCATGGAGAACCCCCACGTGGACGTCATCGGGCATCCGACCCGGTATCTTGATGCCCTGTCGCTCGCCCAATGGGAAGCCATTGTGTATCAGGCGCAACTGACGAAAACGGCCATCGAATTCAACCTCCGCGTCCCGTTTAATGAAACGCTGGCAAAACTCGTGGCGGCCGCCGGCGTGACGGTGGTGTTGGGCAGCGATACGCACCGGGAAACGCGCGGTGAGAATATTCTCGTCACGCGAAAAAATCGGCGGGCGTCAGGGTTACTGGGGAAGTTGCTCCGGGCGGGCGTTGTCCCTGACCAGATTCTGAATCTCAAGCCCTTACCGGAAGTGATGGCGTGGCTTCACCGCCGGTACGCATGATCTACCTCGGTGCTGACCATGGCGGGGTTCAGTTCTTACGGCGAGTCCGTCGCGCTTTGCCCGGGCTCACGGTTCGTGATCTCGGGCCGAAGACCATCGTCCCTACTGACGACTACCCGCTGATCGCGGGGCGCGTGGCCCGACAGGTCGCCCGGACGAAAAGTCATCGGGGGATTCTCGTCTGTCGGACCGGGGTGGGTATGGCGGTAGCGGCCAATAAGATCGCTGGAATTCGCGCGGTCCAGGGAACCTCGGTGCCGGTGGCGGTCCGCAGCCGACAGGAAGAAGACAGTAATATCCTCGCCCTGGCAGCGGCGTATCTCACGGTCCGGGCAGCGGTGAAAATCGTTCGCGCCTGGCTCCGAGAGCCGTTTCGCCCGCGGCCACGGTACCGACGGCGACTACGCCAGCTCACTCGGCTCGACCATGGGAGATAGGGGGCGGGTGGTGCCGGCAGTCCTGGAACGAAACCGGCGGATTTTTTTCCATCGCGTCCGACAATTGCGGCGATTCACTCGGCGAATCCACATCGATATCACCGACGGTCGATTTGTCCGGTCTCGGACAGTGGGCGTGACGAGTGTGCGTCAGTTGCCGCGTCCGGCGCAGTACCAGTACCATTTTATGGTTGGTCATCCGGAACGCTGGGTGGGCCGAGTCCAACTTCTGCCCGGAGACGAAGTCATTTTTCACGTCGAGTCCAGTCAACTGGCCAGCGCCATCGCTCGGGCCCGGCAGCGTGGTGCGTCCGTGGGTTTGGCCATCAATCCGAACACGCCGTTAATTCGGCTTCGCCCCTGGCGTAAAAAGATTGATACCATCGTCTGTCTTGGCGTTTCCCCCGGGGCCCAGGGGCAGCCCCTGGTTTCCTCGACGCGTCGCCGCGTGCAGGCACTTCGTCACTGGGGGAAAGCGATTGCTGTCGATGGTGGCATCCGCCTAGAAACTGCTCGCTCGCTCCACCGCGCCGGGGCGGCCGAGCTCATTGTCGGCTCGGCCATCGTGCGGGCTGTCAAACCCGCGGTTGCCTGGCGGGCGCTGGCTCGCCAGGTGCGCGCCATGTGATATACTCATTGGGTCTATGCTGGTTGATCTTCTCGCCGTGTTGCAGCCCGCCCGACATCGTCGGTACGCAGTCGGGTCTTTTAATACCGCCAATCTCGAGTTGACCCAAGCCATCATTGCGGCCGCGGAAGAGTCGCGCTCACCGGTCATCGTCTCGACCACCGAGAACGCGCTGGCATACGGCGATATCGAGGTTCTGGCCGCTATGGTACGCATCCTCGGTCGGCGGGCGCGCGTACCAGTGGTCCTGAATCTCGACCATGGGCACCAGGCGCGGACGGTTCAGGCGGCGATTCGCTGTCGCTATACCGGGGTGATGTTCGATGCATCGCGTCGCCCCTACGTCGTGAACGTCACGCAGACGCGAGCGGCCGTCATCCGATGCCGCGCGGCGCACATTTCGGTCGAAGGGGAAATCGGCTCGGTCGGCGGGCGGGCCGACCTGGCCCATCGCGACCAGTATCTCACCGACCCGGTTCAAGCGGCCGAGTTCGTTCGACGGACGCGCGTGGCCGCTTTAGCCGTGTCCATCGGCAACGTCCATGGCGGCCAGTTTGCCCAGGAGCGTCTCGATTTTCCCCGCCTCAAAATGATTGCGGCGCGCGTGGCGGCTCCCCTGGTCCTCCATGGCGCTTCCGGCACGCCACCGTCGCATATCCGCCGGGCCATCGCTTTGGGTATCGCCAAAATTAACATTGATACGGATCTTCGGGTCGCCTTCACGCGGAGGTTGCGATCGTATTTGCCGGCGCATCCGAATGAGCATGATCCGCGCCCGGTCCTGGCCACCTCGCGGGCCGCGGTCAAGCGGGTGGTGCAGGCGAAGATGAAACTTTTTGGCAGTGCGGAGAAAGCATGAAGTCGTACGACGTCATCTCCATCGGCTCGGCCACGCGCGACGTCTTCCTGACGAGCTCCGGCATCCGCGTGCTGAAGACCAAGGCCTTCATGACCGGGCGAAGCATCAGCTTGCCGTTGGGTGAGAAAGTCGAGGTGCAGGACATCGTCTTTGATACCGGCGGGGGCGGGACGAACGCAGCGGTGGCGTTCGCGCGTCAAGGTTTTCGCACCGCCTTCCTCGGGAAGATCGGTGCCGGCGATTCGCGGGGTGAGCAGATTCTGAAGGTGCTTCGGGGTGAACACGTCGATACGTCACTCGTCTGCGAGGATCGTCGGGCCATGACCGCTTTTTCCGTCTTGCTCATGACCCCGAAAGCCGAGCGGAGCGTTCTGGTGTACCGGGGAGCGTCGGCGCACTTGACGCAGCGTGACATTCCGGCTGGTCGTTTGCGTAGCCGCTGGCTGTACCTTTCGACCCTGGGCGGAAATTACCCCCTGCTCCGCCGTCTCCTGGCCATCGCCGCGGCGCAACGGATGAAGGTCGCGATGAACCCCGGTCACGGCGAATTACAGTGGGGGTTGTCGAAATTCGCGCCACTGCTTCGGCAATTGTCCGTGCTCATCCTCAATCAAGAAGAGGCAAGTTTGTTGACCGGACTCCCGTACCAGAACGAAACGAGAATGTTCAAAAGCCTCTGTTTCCATCTGCCCGGCATCGTCGTCATTACCGCCGGGAAGCGCGGTGCCATGGTCTGTGATAATGCAAAGAAGTACCTGGTCCTTCCCCATCCGGTCAAGATTCGGAACCGGACCGGCGCCGGTGATGCCTTCGGCTCGGGGTTTGTGGCCGGGCTCTTGCGTCGGCCGCGGGATATTCCCTTTGCCTTGCAACTCGGTGCGGCGAACGCCGAAGCGGTCATTCAGCCCTTTGGGGCAAAACACGGTCTCTTGCGCCGGGTCCCGCCCCCGCGACAGCGCTGCCGCGTCCACGTCGTCGCGTTTCCGAACCCGTAAGTGAGCATCTGGCCGGTGATGCTGTCCGCGGTTTTCGGAGGCAGCGTGACTCCGGCGGGTCACCGAACAGACTATGATGAGCCCTTTGGCGAAACTGATCATCGCAGGACAGGTCAAACCCGGCGGCGGTGTCGAGGTTGACAGTGACGGCAAATCGAGTGAACGCACGCTGGCATGACAGTCACTGAACTCGCCTTCGCCCGGCGGACCTGGGCCCGGGAACGTCGTTGGTATCGAACGCTCGAGATTCTTCCCGGCGCCCTGGTCTGGTTGACGCTGATACTCGTGGTCGGGCTCGCGTTTCTGCGGCCGCTCTGGGCCATTGTCTTCATTGTCATTTTCGACCTGTTCTGGCTGGTTCGGATCGTCTACCTCCTCGTGTATTTGCTTATTGCCTACCGCCGTTTCCGTCAGGCGCTACGAATTGATTGGCGTTCCCGACTTTTGGCGCACCCGGGGTGGGAACGATTCTACCATCTCATCGTCATCCCGACCTATGGCGAAAGCGTAGAGGTTTTGGCCACGACCTTTGCGGCCCTGGCGCGGGTTGACTATCCAGACACGCAGCGATTGATCGTCGTCTTGGCGTGCGAGGAACGCGATCGAGCCAGGGCCGAGGCGAGCGCCCGGGTGCTCCAAGAACGGTACGCCACTGCCTTCGGCGCGCTGCTGGTGACCTACCATCCGGGGAATATCCCGGGCGAGATCGCCGGAAAAGGGTCAAACATCGCCTGGGCCGGACGGCAGGCCAAGGCGTATATCGATCGGCAAGGCATCCCGTATGCCGATGTGATCGTTTCTTCCTTTGACGCGGATACCCAACCGTACCAGGCGTATTTCAGTTATTTGACGACGGTCTACGCCGCGCATCCGAACCGTTTGCGTTCGAGTTACCAGCCGATCCCGCTCTTCAACAACAACATTTGGCAGTCACCGGCGATCATGCGCGTCTTGGCAAACTCAACGACGTTTTGGCTGATGACTGAAACGTTGCGGCCGGATAGACTCTTCACCTTCTCGTCGCACTCGATGCCGTTTCAGGCGCTGGTGGACGTTGATTTCTGGCAAAACGATATCGTCACAGAAGATTCGCGTATTTTCCTCCAGTGTTTTATCCGGTACGACGGCGAGTATACCGTGACGCCGCTCTATGTTCCGCTCTCGATGGATACGGTCCTTGGCCACTCGTTTCGGGAATCAGTCGTGAACCAATACAAGCAGATCCGCCGCTGGGCATACGGGGTGGAGAATTTTCCGTACATGGTGTGGAATTTCGCGGCCAATCGACGCATCACCTTAAGAAAAAAAGCAAAATACCTGTGGAATCAACTGGAGGGCGTCTATGCCTGGGCGACCGCACCGATCATCATTTTCCTCCTCGGCTGGTTGCCGATGAAGGTGATGCCTGATTCGGTCGCCGAGACGGCCCTGGCGCAGAACGCCCCTTTTGTCATTAGTTGGTTGGTTCGGGCGGCCATGATTGGTTTGCTTTTCAGTGCGATCCTGTCCACGACATTCTTGCCCCCGCGGCCGCCGGGCGTCCGGCGAGCTCGGTTTGTCACCATGCTCCTCCAGTGGATCCTGTTCCCGTTTTCCATGGTGGTTTTCGGGTCAATTCCGGCCATCGATGCCCAAACGCGGCTCATGCTCGGTCGGTACCTGGGTTTTTGGGTGACGCCGAAAGCGAGAAAATGAGGGTCAGGTAAATGCTGTCCCGCCGAGGCGGCGGCCGCGCCACGCGTCGGCACCGGTGACGGTTTTACCACCGGCGAACTTGAGGGTGGTAATTTCCAGCGAACCGCGACCACACCCGACCCGGAGTGGGGGAAGGTCAGCGATGCTGCCTGGTTCGCCGTCTGTCTCTTGGACGCGGGCGGCGAGGAGATGGACGCGTTCATTGCGCCAAAGCGTCCACGCCCCCGGCCAGGGCTGAAAGGCACGGATCACTCGTTCAATTTTTTTCGCTGGATCACGCCAGTCGATTCGGCCGTCGTCGCGAGTCAAAGGCTCACAGTGTGTGGCGTCTCGGTCGTTTTGCGACGTCAGCGGGCGCTCTCCCCGGAGGAAGGGAAGCAGCGTTTCTTGGAGCAGTGAAGCACCCGCTGCCGCAAGTCGGTCGCCGAGCGTTTGGGCCGTGTCGTCCGAGCGCACTGGCACGGACCATTGCGCCACGATTGGACCCGTGTCGAGTCCCGTGTCAAGTTGCATTAGCGTGACGCCCGTTTCGGCGTCGCCGGCGACAATCGCGGCCTGGATCGGGCTGGCCCCGCGCCAGCGCGGCAGCCGGGAAGGATGGATATTCAAAAAACCGCACCGTGGTTTTTTCAGGAGCGACTGGGGGATGAGTTTTCCATAGGCGGCTACGACCGCGACATCAGGTGGCTCGGCAAAGTACGCGCGAATGTCCGGGTCATCATCGAGCGAGCGAGGCGTCAGGGTGCGGAGCCCGTGCGCGTGCGCGTAGCGTTTGACCGGGGAAGGGCGTATCTCCTGGCCGCGGCCAGCCGGACGATCGGGTTGGGTGACCACGAGATCGAGAGCGCCGGCCAGCCCGTGGAGCACCGTGAGGGTAGGAACCGCGAAGTCGGGTGTGCCAAAGAAGGCCACCCGAGGTACTGACTCGTTCATGGCCGGCCTTTCGTGAAGTCGCGTGTCCGGTCAATGTAGAGTCGGCCGTTGAGGTGGTCGACCTCATGCTGGACCACGCGAGCGAACAATCCGGAAGCGGTCAGCGTCTGCGGCACCCCGTCGCGATCGAGAAATTTCACGGTGAGTTTCTGGTGGCGGCGGACATTCCCAAAGACGCCGGGAACCGAGAGGCACCCTTCTTCCTCCCTCGTCTGGCGGAGCGAGCGGCGGGTGATCGCCGGGTTGCCGAGCACCAGTGCGCCATCTTTCAGCGCGATGACCACGAGGCGGATGGAACGGTTGATCTGCGGCGCGGCCAAGCCGATGCCGTTCGCGTCGCGCATCGTTTCAATCATGTCAGCGATGAGCTGCTTCGTTTTTTTCCGGTGGAGGAACGCCGGCTCGATCGGGGTCGCGACTTTCCGAAGGGTGGCATGACCATTGGTAATAATCGCCAGGATCATACGCGGATTACAGTTGCGGTTCTGGATCGATAATCCACGATTCCGGCAGCGATGTCAATCCGCCGCTGGGGAACGAGAAACCCGTTGCCAGGGAGAGGAGAAAGCGCGTGATTGTCCGTCTGCCCTGGCGGACGCTGATTGGGCCGCGGAGCGCGGACGGATCGACGGCCATGCGTTCGAGCCACTGGCGCAGGTGCTGGAGTGCCTCGGCGGTGAGTTGACGCGTGTCAAAGGCGACGAGTGGTTGGGCGGGCGGCAAGCGGAAGCGTTGACGAGTCGCGAGTTCGTTCGCCAGGAAGGTTTCGACCCCACTCGCGGCGAAGGACTGAAAGAGCTGGTGGCGCGGAAAGCGGGTTTCAATGACCATGGTCTGGACTGAATCTGTAGCGGCGATCCGCCGGAGGAGCTGGAATGCCCGTTCGAAGGCGCGGGCGGATGGCTGGGAGAAAACGGCGTCAATGCCTATGACCATGGCGGATTGGGGCCGGAACGTCGCCAAGTGTGGGAAGGCACGCTCGGTCCCGATCAGGATCGCCTTCCCCTGAAGTTCCGCTGCCGGCTGATCGCGATCGATGCGGGCGGTGACGCCTGGCCAGCGTCGTTCGATGAGTCGCTCTAATCCGGCGGTCCCTGGCAGCCGGGTCACCAAGGCGTTGTTCTGGCACTGGGGACACTGGTCGGGCGGTGGGCTGCGGAATCCATCGGTTGGGCAGCGGAGGCTGGCTGTTTCTCGGACCAGCGCGGTCGTACAGTCTGGGCAACGCGCCAGCCAGCCGCAATCAGGACACAGGAGGAGTCGAGCCAGTCCGCGCCGGTTCAAGAACACGAAGCTGCGTTGGTGCGCGCCGCGCAGTTCTTCAAGCGTCCGCAAGAGCGTTCGTTGCCCGTCGCGTGCGTTTCGGTGATCGATGAGCTGCAGGCGCGGCGGTGGTCGAGTGCCGAGCGAAAAAAGACCGGTCGCCCCGGCCAGGGCATAGGCGTTCACCGTGGGCGCGACGGAGAGTGCGAGCAGCGGTAGCCGTCGGCGTTTGGCGAGCTCGGTCGCGAGCGACAGCGTGGCCACGCGCGGTTGCTGGTCGCGTTGTTTGTGCTGTTCGTTGTCTTCCTCATCAATGACCAGGAGTTTGATGGCCGGGAGCGGAAAAAGGAGGATCGAGCGGGTACCGACAATGACCGGAGCCGTCGGCAGCTGTTTTGTGACCAGACGTTGGTCAGCCTTGGTTTGATCACTGGTGACGGTGACCGATCCGGGTGGGAGGAGGGGAGTCAGGGAGCGCAGCCCGGACAGTTCGGGAACGATGATGAGCATCGGCTGGACGCTCGGCTCAGCGAAAACCTGACGGTAGAAGTCAACCCGCTCCTGTTGCCGGGTGAAGATGCCGAGCTGGAGTTTCGCCGGTTGTCGAAGGAACGCTAGTGCAGTGGGCCGGGGTGCCGGATGCTTTGGGGGCATTCGCTGCTGGGCATGAGGCCAAGGCCGCTTCAGGAATGTTTTGACCAGGAAACTCAGCGAAACGCCATAGCGATTGGCGATCCACGTCGTGAACGAACGATCGGCGGTACCCAAGAGCGGTGGGGTTGGATCAACGGACTCGATGGGACGTCGGCGATGCGGCGGAACCGCGGATTCGGTCAAGACTGCCCACACGATCCCGGGCACAGTCCGTTGTCGAAAGGGAACCCGCA
Source organism: uncultured Gammaproteobacteria bacterium (assembly GCA_964457305.1). Classification (GTDB taxonomy): domain Bacteria; phylum Patescibacteriota; class Patescibacteriia; order SBBC01; family JACPUP01; genus CAYWEH01. The sequence continues at coordinate 5,153 of CAYWEH010000011.1, read as the reverse complement.
CGATCTGTCCTGGGCTGACCGATCGGCCAACGGGGATGTCATAGTCAAAGACGCCCATGGAACGAGGGAGCGGGAGAGCCGGCACGACCTGGGCGACCATAGAGCTAGAGGGTGGGGAAAAAGGCGACGAGCTCACCAATGCCGAATGGCGACTCGTAGGAGAGCACACTCGGCTGTTGGTCGCGGGCGGCCAGCAACCCAGAGAGGTACGCGAAGACCGGGTGACTGCACGTTTCGGCTCCGGCCACCAGTCGTTCATCGAGCGCGGTGATGGCGGCGAAATCGCCGTGCCGGACAGCGTCCAGGACAGCGGCATCATACGTCGAACGGGGACCCGTTCGATCCGGCTCGGCTGATGCGGTCTGGTGGTGCGCCAGCTCAACGGAAGCGACGACGGCGACGCGAAGGCGGCTGGCGCCAGCGGCGTTGCCAAGGATCTTGCCAAAATCGCGATGCTCGGCCAGGGGGAGATCACTGAGGGATATGGGTACCAACGACGCGTGGTCTAAACTCGCCTGAAGAAACAGGGCGGGCACCGTTGTACCGTAATCCGCGTTTCGCGCCGTGCCTAGGGTGATTGGAAAGTGATGGCGTTCGCAGAGTCGCTTGAGGTGGTAGGCGAAGGCCGGGTTGCCGAGGACGTCGTGGGTCGAGGTCAGGTCGCCAAAAGCAGCCAGGGAGAGATGGTACGATTCGGCGACGTTGCAGTAAAATGTCTGTTCGACGACGATTCCATGCGGCGTGAGCAGGGCGACGACGGCGGGCTGGAGCGCGTAAAGTTCGGTGGCCACGCGCTCGCAGGCGTCAACGGTCCGTTGGAGCTGCTGGCGGTGTTCTCGTCCGACCCGGGGCGCCAGGAGCGGGGTATGGGGGAGGATCGCGACGGCGACGAGGGGCATGCTAACCGGGGGTGCCAAAAGTCAGTGGCTGGCCGGTCGGGTGAGCCTCCAGTGCCGCCAGGGAGGTCCGAATCACGTTTCGCCAACGGTAGCGATACGCACTGAACGTTTGGCGCGAGGCAATTGGCCGCTTCTGCCCTTTCGATATGAGGTAGACGGCTGGCGCTCCGGGAGCGGTGACCAGTTCACCGTCCCGAAATGTGACCGGCGGTCCGGCGCGCAGTGCGGCAAAGGCGGTCGCGCCGATGCGCTCTGGTTTCAGCTTCGGCCAGCGCGATTTGAGGATTTCTTTTGCGTAGATGGGATGGCGGACATTGTCTCCGTCGACGAAGGCAATCCCGCCGTTCTTGAGCTGGACGAGTTTTCCAATCGGTGACGTCGTGGTCTCCTGAATCGTTTGACCGTCCGGGTATGGTGCCAGGTCGTCCCGGCTGACCGGGACGACTTCCTCGGGGTTAAAACCGATGGTGCGAAATACCGCGGTCGAAGCGAAGGGCCGTTTGAATCCGTCGGCCAGGAGATAGATGACCCCATCGGGTGACTGGACGAGCGAGTAATTCGCGAACCGGATGCTTGACCCCCGCTCGTACTGTTCCAGCTCGCTGACCGGGACGATGATGACCTTGCGTGGGTCGTAGTTCGCCAGGAACGCTCCGCGCGACACGAACGGGTGCCGTTGACCATCCTTGATCAGCCAGATGCCCGCTTGCCCTTCACCCCGGAGGAGCGTTCCATCAGGGTAGACGCGCTGCGCAACGAAGTAGCGCTCCCAGATAACCCGGAAGTTGTAGTTCGCTCCGATGTAGGTATTCCGCCCGTTGATGACTTGGAAATGACCGCCGACCCAGGGATTGTATGTGTACATGGCGGCCGTGGCCGCGTTCGCCGGGGTGACCGACACCGGTTGGCCGGCCTGCATTTCCGGGTGACGCTTCGACCCCGTGCGCCGGTTTACGCCCACCCGCCAGCCGCTGACCGTGACGCCCGTCGTGGCTAGGTCAGCCAGATAGGTTTGAAATATATTCGCCGCCTTGGTGATTTGCTTTTGAAAGCCGCGATAGGCGGGTGCGCACGTGCCGTCATCAGGACAGCCAAAGCCGAGCGCATACTCAATCTGATGCGGAGAGGGTTTTGGGTCTTCGATGAGCGAGGATTCCTTTTGAATTTGGACGAGCAGAAACTGTGGATTGAGCCCATTCTCCACGGCCGCATCGTAGATCAAGCCGCCGTAGAAATCCGCTTGCTGCCCGAGATAGCCCGCTTTCGCCCGGAGGAAGGCGATGGTCTGCGTCCGCGAAAAGAGCCCGGTCGTCATTTCCTCATCCGTGATGAGGTGATTCGGGTTGAATGACAAGGCGCTGACGAGGCCGGGCCATCCGACGCCAACGATGAGGAGAGTGACGCTGATCCTCTGGAGCACGCGCATCCCTCCCAGCATAGCGGTTTTATGCTATTCTGACAAGGTGCAACGACGGTTTTTCGCCTTGTTTTTCCCGGAGGCGCAGGTGGCCTGCCTGCGTGCGCCTTTGCGTCATCTTTCGACGGCGGCGCTGGTGCCGGTGACGCGCCCGCACCTGACCCTACGCTGGATTGGCGCGGGAATACTCCGCCGATCAACGCTGCAGAGGATCGAGACGCTCGTCGAAACTCTTCCGTCACCCCGCTGGACCGCATTCGCTCTGCAACCCTTTCCCGAAACGAGGCCATTGCTCTTGGCCGCCCGTTTGGTCGGCGATGCGACCGGTCTTACGCTGGTCCGCCAACTCGACGAACTTTTGCTCGCCGACGGTGTCCCCAAGCGCGATCAACCGTTTGTTCCGCACGTGACGTTACGGCGTGCCCGCGACTGCACCACCGTCGCTCCGCTTCGGTGTTCACTGACCGCCGATCGTCTCTCACTGGTTCAGTCAACACTGACACCGGTCGGGCCGCGGTATTCGGTCGAGCACGTCTTTCCATTCCATGCCTGACCACTGCACCATCCTGGGAATCCCGTTTGCTGTCCGGTCTCGTGAATCGTTGTATGCGACCGTGCGCGCGTGGCTGACCGACCCACAGCCGGCCGGACATATCATTGTCACGCCGAATCCCGAGTTCTGCGTGCGGGCCGTTGTTGATCGCCAGTTTCGCGCTCTGCTGCGAACCGCCGATTGCCGCCTCCCGGACGGCATTGGCCTGGTCCTGGCGGCCCGGTGGCTTTGGCAAACGCCTTTGCGCCGCATCGCTGGAACCGATTTCCTCTTTGATCTCTGCCAGCTCGTTGCCTCGAGACGGCAACGGCTTTTCTTGGTCGGCGGGTCTCCGGGGATCGCCCAGCGGGCCGGCGAGAATCTGGCGCGGCTCGTCCCCGGATTGTCGGTGGTCGGAGCGGAAAGCGGCGATGGTCCCGACAGCCCGGGCGGCGAGTCCGGGTTGATGGATCGGATCCGGTATGCCAAGCCCGACGTCATTGTCGTGGCGCTCGGGGCGCCGCGGCAAGAACAATGGATGGCCGCGCATCGGCCGGCGCTGCCCTTTGTTCGCGTTTTCATGGGCGTTGGCGGGGCGTTGGATTACGTGAGTGGGCTGGTGCCGCGAGCGCCGTCCGTCCTGCGCCGGTTTGGGTTGGAGTGGGCGTACCGGCTGTGGCGTCAACCCAGGCGAATGGGGCGCATTTTTCTGGCGACCGGGCTCTTTCCGCTTCTCGCCTTTGGCGATCGCGTGCGTCAATTGCTTCTTTCTCACCGGGTCAGGTAAACTTTCCTCCATGACTGCCTCTGTCCGCGTCCGTTTTGCCCCATCGCCGACTGGCGCATTGCACGTCGGCGGTTTACGGACTGCGTTATTCAACTGGGTGTTTGCCCGGCAGCAGGGTGGGACTTTCATCCTTCGGCTCGAGGATACGGATCGGGAACGGTACGTGCCGGGGAGCGAAGACGCAATTTTTCAAGCGCTCGACTGGCTCGACCTCACTCCAGACGAGGGTCCGCGTCAAGGTGGTCCACATGCCCCGTATATCCAGTCGGAGCGGCTGGTGACGTACCAAGCCGCGGCCCGCGAACTCGTTGCACGAGGCAGTGCGTACGAGTGTTTCTGTACCCGCGACCGCTTAGACGCTTTGCGCGCGGAGCAATCACGGCGCAAGGAAGCACCGCGCTACGATCGCCTCTGCCGCGATTTGACCGCGGCCGATCGCGCAGACAAGCACGCGGCGAACCACCCCTGCGTGATACGTCTGGCGGTACTGGAGGCGGGGACCATCGAAGCCGATGACCTTATTCGGGGCCATCTGACCTTTAGCCTTGCCACGCTGGACGACACCGTGTTGCTGAAGTCTGACGGTTTTCCCACGTACCATTTAGCGAATGTCGTGGACGACCATGCGATGGGCATTACGCACATCATCCGGGCAGAGGAATGGCTACCGTCCTTACCGAAACATTTGTTCTTGTATCAGGCTTTTGGCTGGACCCCGCCCCTGTTCGCCCACCTCTCGTTGCTCTTAGGCACTGACCGATCAAAATTGTCAAAGCGCCACGGGGACGTTTCGGTTCAGGAGTTCATTGCCAAAGGCTATCTCCCGGAGGCAATGTTCAATTACCTCGCGCTACTCGGCTGGAATCCGGGGGATGATCGCGAACTGTTTTCCCGCGAAGAACTCATCAAGCTCTTTTCCCTTGAACGAGTTCAACCATCCGGTGCTGTCTTCGATCGGACGAAGCTCGATTGGATGAACCTTCAGTACTTAAAAGCTCTTCCAGATGAGACCTTTGCCCAGCGCTGCATTGCCGCCCTGGCTCATCAATACCCCCAGGTGAACACGCGACCCCCGACCTGGCGGATGGCGCTCGTCAGCGCGCTCCGTGACCGTATCCATCGTTTCGACGAGGCGGTGACCAGTCTCCATTTTGTTTTTCATACCCCATCGTATGATACCAGTCTTCTTGTACCAAAGAAGGGGAGTGCAACGGCGGCGAAACACGGGCTGGTAGCGGCACACAATGCTTTGGTGGCGATTGCGGATCAGGACTGGACGGTAGATCGCGTGCGCTCGTCCCTGCAGTCAGCCGTCACCGAGGTGGGGGAGAGCGCGGCGGTCTTGTGGCCAACACGGATTGCCGTCACCGGCCTTCGTGCCAGCCCGCCGGTGTACGAGTCGGTCGCCTTACTCACGAAAGCCGAAGTGCTCAACCGTCTCCAAACAGCCATCGCCCAGCTGGCGTAGTTGTCGGGAGGGGAGTTCTGTGCTATACTAGCCCAGCAAAAAATGCGTAT
>CAYWEH010000010.1:0-31330 GCA_964457305.1 uncultured Gammaproteobacteria bacterium | reverse complement strand
ACTATATCCTGGCCATGCGCCGGGCGGCCGCCATAGTGACTGATGCGGGCGGACTTACCAGTCATGCGGCGATCGTTTCCCGAGAACTTGGGTTGCCGTGCATTGTCGGAACTCATTCGGCCACGAAACTCCTCAAAGACGGCGACTGGGTCGAGGTCGATGCCAGCAAAGGAGTAGTCCGAAAACTATGAAGTGGTTCGCCAACGGAAGCCAGGATGAGGCGCCCGGGGAGACCCCGCACCGGAGTCCCGCCAAGGGCGGGGCGACTGGTGCCGGGGTGGACGCAACAAAAGGGATTGTGCGGAAGCTCCAAAAATAAATTGAGCCGGTGCGCGCATCCAAGGATTTCTTGGATTTGCGCACCGGCAAAGGTGCTAAGGTCGCGGTTAGTCCGCGACGTCTTCCCACTCGGGCGCGATTCGCCCCAGCAGGGTGAAGGTCTCCGTGTCGGCGTCGAAGCCGACGAAGAGGACCTCCAGTTCGGTCAGCGCTTCGTCGACGCCGACCTGGAGTGCCCGGTTCCCGACCGGACTGTTCATCGAGTAGATGAACAGTCGGTTGTTCCGGGCCGCCTCGATCATCCAGCCGCGGATCCTCGCCTCGCTCCGTGCCGGGGTCTCGCCGACCCTGATCCTGCCGAACTCCTCCAGTCGGGCGAAGACCTGGTTCGGGGTGAACGGTGGCTGGTCGGGTTCCAGCTTCCCGTTCAACTCGGCGCAGAGCTCGCGGCACGCCGTGAGATCCTCGTCGTGCTCCCCGAGGAAGGGGAGGTCGAGTTCCTCTGGACGCTCGATCCGGGCGCTGAGCCTGCTCGGAAAAAGGCCCTCCAGGGTGTCGATGTTGCGATCCGTGTTCGACGATGCGAACACGGACGAATCACCGTTGAGGAGTGTGGTCATCGCCTCCGAGATCATCTCCCTGTACAGCGTGACTTGTTCTGCCCCGAGCGGGCTCAGGCCGCACCGGGCGTTGCCGTCCGGGGGCTTGTGGGCGTGCCGGATCAGGATACCAGCCAGCCCCGGCCTGGTCATCGCTCGCCACATCGCCCTGATGGATTCCGCGTTCTTCAGCGTCAGTCCCACGGCCTTCCTCCGAAGGTTTGGGGTTGCTAGACAGGGATTCTGGCCCGTCAACCAGGCGCTTTGCAGCGCTTCAAGGTGCAGTCTAAAGACTGAACGACCGAGAGTAGCACGGGAAAAGTTCTTTGTCAATCCGCCGCCTTCGCAGTAGAATGGAGTTCTCGTGCTCGGATATGGACAAAAAGCTTCGTCAGCGTATTTCCCGTAGACAGTGGTACCACCAGCGTTTTGACGGGTCGCCGTTGTATTTGTTTTTTGTTGGAGATGCCGAGCTGAAGCGTGAACGGCGGAAGCCAGCCGGGACCGAAGCGAACGTTCGCGTCTGCTTTTTCCACGATCGGAAGGCTGACTGGTATTTGGATATGGCGGATATCGAGCGCGGATCACAGGTGATTCTTCGGCTGGCTCGGCGCAACCCGTACCTCGGGGTGCATTTGCTCATGGAGTGGAAACGGGCCGAATATCGGTTCCAGCGTTTCTTTGACGCCTTACCGTCAGTTCGCTTGCGGGAGGTATCGGATGCTGGACTGCTTTCTCTTTTCGATCAATGTGCTCGGTTAGCGGTTGATCGTTTTACCTCATCCGCTATCATTGACCACTTCGCGCTCGGCACCGATCACCACCTGGCGCAACTCCTGCGGAAAGAACTTGGGCGGCAGAAAAAAGAATCTGATTTTACCAAGTTGTTCAGTATCGCATCGGCGCCCATACACCAATCATTTATTAACCAGGCTGAAGCGGAACTGCTGAAGATCGCCATTGAAGCTCCGCGGGACACGGCGCGAATCAGGGCCTACGCGAAGAAATATTTCTGGATGAAGAATAACTACATCGACGCCCGCGTTTTAACTCCACGTCACTTTGCCCGTGAGATCCGCCTGTGGAAGAACTCGGGTGCTGATCTGAAGAAAAAATACCGCGAACTCGTCACCACCCCTCAACGGAACGCACAGCGGAAGGCCGTGCTGCTGAAAAAATACCGACTGTCGCGGCTCCTCAAAACTTTGTTGACTATCTCCGAGGATTTTACCTGGTGGCAGGATGAGCGGAAGAAAGCCACGTATCTCTGCATTCATCTTGGGACAAAAATTCTCGGCGAAATGGCGCGACGACGAAACGTCCTGCCGGAGCTCGTGAAGTATCTGGTGCCGGCCGAGGTACGGAGCTGGTTTTTGCGCCGACAGCCGTCGGTCGCGCAACTGCGTGAGCGGGTAAGAGGGTGTGTGGTCATCGCGAAACGGAGCGGGACAGCGGTGGTCACCGGTGTTTCCGTCGCCAAGGTCAGAAAGGCCATGTTTCCCAAAAAGGGAAATGATCTCGTTCGCGACATCCGCGGATTGTCCGCCTCGGTCGGCCGCGTGATTGGGCCAGTGAAAATTGTCGGTTCAGTCCGCGAGATCGGGAAAGTCGAGAAGGGTGATGTAATTGTGGCGGTCATGACGCGGCCGGACTACATCGCCGGATTGAAAAAAGCGGCGGCCATCGTGACCAACGAGGGCGGCGTCACCTGTCACGCCGCCATCATTTCCCGCGAACTCGGTATCCCGTGTGTCATCGCGACGAAGATCGCCACGGAGGTCTTGAAGGATGGAGACCTCGTCGAAGTGAACGCAAACCATGGGGTCGTGACCGTCATTCGCCGGAGGAATTAACATGTCGTTTGTTTCTTTCCTGCCAAAGCCGTTGAAGCGCTCACCGCTTCGTCCCCAAGAACACTACAACCGTTTCGCCACGCGCGAATCGGCCATGGCTCGCGACGAGGTCTGGATTCGGTGGATGATCGATCAAGGATGCTCGGCGTTCATTGACATCGGGAATGGCCGTACTTTTGATTACTATGTGGAGAAAGCGAGCCTAGAACGGGTACTTGAACAATTGCTTGAGCGTATGGTTCGGACCTGGCCGCGGCACCGGCAGGACTATCCTCAACGCGCCAAAGCGCTCATGACCGCAGCAGCAGCGTTGGCGTCAGCAGCGAAGGTAAAGGACGCAACCGCCACGCTGAAAAGGCTTACGGTTTTCAATCGGGCGGCGTATGCCTACTGCGACTACATCTGGGGTGCGTGGGCGGTTATTTTCCATGTTGAACCCGTTGTGGTCGCGCGTTTTCCGCAGCAGATTGAACTCATTGCCGCGCTTGATCGGCCGATTCGGTATGTGCGGCTCCTGCGCGATCTCTGGCGCTTCCCGCCAGAAACCATCGCTACCCGGTATGGCTGGCTGAAGGTTTACAACCCCCATGATCGGGCGTTCACCGTCAACGACCTGGTGCGCCTCAAGCGAGAGACTCATCGTCGAGAACTGCTTGCTCAATTTCGCGAGTACCCGCAGAATCGGCGGGCATTCGCAGCTTTCCGGAAGACTATTCGCCACCGACGGACCCGGCAGCTGGTTGATATTGTCCATAGCTATGCGTTTCTGAAGACCGACCGTATCGACGTGTACCGGCGCACCATGTATACTTTGCGGCCATTCTATCAGTGGCTGGCCGACCAGCTTCCGCACGGAACTATTTCCCAAACGGTCAACTTGACGACGGCGGAAGTTGAGGCGCAGATTCGGGCTGGGATACGCGTCCCGTTTCGCGAACGAGAGCGCCGCGCGTCAGGCTCGGTCGTATACCGTTTCGACCGCGCTGGCATCGGCATCGACACGGACCGTCCGCGCGTCGCCCGAGTTCTGCGAACTCTGAGGAAAAGAGAGTTGGCTGGCGGCCTGTTGCGCGGGACCGTTGCTTGTCAAGGCAAGGCTCGGGGGCGTGTCTGCATCGTCGTTCACTCGGCGGATGTCCGGAAAGTGCGACCCGGACACATTTTTATTGCAAAATACACTTACCCCCAGTACACGCCAGCCATGCGAATGTGTTCGGCGATTGTAACGGACGAGGGCGGGCTCACCAGCCATGCGGCCGTGGTTGCGCGTGAGTACGGCATCCCCTGCGTCGTTGGAATGCAAGTTGCGACCCGTGTCTTCAAAGATGGTGACCGGGTGGAGGTTGATGCAACGAAGGGTGTGGTGCGGAAATTATGAGACAGCCCGTCTGGACATATTATTTTGCCAGAAAATTTTCCGCCTCGCGCTTTGAAATTGTCATGCGCGTTTTCTTCTCGGATTTCTACCGCCGGCACTTTGGCGCGCATCTCAAGAACAACCTCGTGAAGCCCGAAGCTGGGAACCATGCGATTTACTTCATTGCGCCCGAGTGGGAGCATTTTGCCCGCCAGGTTTACCGAGCGAGTTGCCGCGATTGGCAGACCTTCCGGCGCTACGTGCGGATGATCAAGCGAGCGCAAACCCGGTCGTTACGCATCGCGAAAGGGATCGCCCGAAAGCGGCTGCGGCGATTGTCGTGGCAACAGCTGGGACGGCTTTGGGAAGCGTGGGATCGGGCGCATCTCGATCACTTCCTTAAACCGATCTGGATTCCCTTTATCATTGAACCGCTGCTTAGTGAAGACGTGGGAGTTTTGTTGGTGAAGCTTGCGGCTCGACGCCGGTTGAGTGAACACTTGGCGGAATACATCGGAACGGTTTTCGGTCCGGATCATCCGAACGCCATCACCGAAGAACGAAAATCGATACTCCGGATTGCGTTGGCGATCAAACGGGGATCATTGCGCGGGGCCACCCGCGACGCAGCGCTTCGCCGCCACGCCGCCCGCTTCGGATTCATTCCGTGTTATGATGTCATTGATGAACTGTGGGACCAGCACCACTTTCAGCGTGAACTCCGGGAACTGCTTCGTGTTTCGATTGGGCAACTGATGATTGAACATCGCGACCTCACGACACGGTTTTCCGTCCGCCAGCGCGAGTTCCGCCAGCTGCTTCGGACGCTTCAACCGGCTCCTCGGGAACGAGTGGCGCTGTCGATGGCGCACGAACTGGCGTTCATCAAGGATGAGCGTGATGATTATCGTCGTCGGCAGTCGGCGGCGATCCGCCCGCTCTTCGCCGAGCTTGCCCGCCGGGCGCACGTGCCCGAACGCGCCCCGCTCTACCTCATCCGACGCGAGATGGTCGAGTGGTTTGCCACCGGCCGGCTGCCCGTTCGGAACGGGGAACTGCTGGCCCGTATGCACGGGTATTGTCTGGTGCGGCAAGACGATTCACCTGTGAAGGTCTACGCGGGCGCTGCTATGCGACGCTTTCTGCAAACACAACGGTTTGCTGGCACCAGCGCGGCAACTGGGACTGTCCGGGGATACGTTGGGAACGGCGGGGATGCGCGGGGGCCGGCTCGGATCGTCCGAACAAAGCATGACCTGCGTCGCGTCCGTCGCGGGGATATTCTCGTGGCCGTCACGACCAACCCTGATTTCGTCCCGGCCATGCGGAAGTGCAAGGGGTTTGTGACTGATGAAGGGGGAATTACGTCGCATGCGGCAATCGTCGCGCGTGAGTGGGGTGTTCCGTGCGTCGTTGGTGCAAAAAACGCGACTTCCGTTTTCCGAGACGGCCAAGAGGTTGTCGTCGATGGACGTACGGGCACTGTTTCAGTAGTCTAACCTAGAATTATTATGAGTGAACAACACCCATCAGGAGAACAAGAGCGGTCACTCCGCGACTTCGCGGATCCCCAAGCTATGGAACGCCTCCGTGAGCTCGGTGTGGAGCAAACGGAATTTGCTTTTGGGATTGATGGGGAAAAAGACCTTGACGGTCAGCCGATTGACGCGGAAGTCTTTTGGTTGAAACTCGCGCATCCTGATGACCCCGCTCTTCCCGATATTCCAGGCGTCGAAGGGAAGCTCTATGTTCCCCGTTCCGGCGGCAACGAGGAGCTCATCCTTTTCACCCCGGGCTTACCCGGCGGGAATGCGGGTCGGTTCGAACAGCGATATGCCAGGTCGTTCGTCGACGGCGGGTACTCCTTTTTTACCATTCGGCACAACGGCGCATCGCTGACGAACGGAAAAACCTCGCTGGAAATTCTGAATTCGGCTCGGCGAATGGAGATTGCGAAAGAGCTTGGAGAGCACCACCTTGGCGGTACCCGCGAGGAGGGGTATGGGCCTGCTGATGTCGTCCAAGAACCCTTGACGCCACTGCTCGCCTTACAGAAGCGGTTTAAAAAAATCCACCTTATGGGGCAGTCGATGGGAGTGGCCGCCAGTTACAACGCGGTCACACGCCTGCAAGCGCACCCCGAGGTTCAGGAGAAACTCGGGAATGTGGTCGGGATCGCCGGGTATGTCGGCGGTACCGAGGTTGACGAACGTGGTGTCTGGGACGGATTGAAAATGCCGATGCCGGAACAGATTGATTACCTTTATGAGTACGCGAGTAAGGTTGACGTGAACATCCCGGAAGATCGAGAACGGTACCAACGTGAATTTCTGCGTGTGGCGGAAATGAACAGTCACATGCAGGTTCCGGAACACGTCGGGAACGTGCTCGTAATGACCCCTGAAGATCCGCTTATTGCCGAACCTGACGCTGGTGATCCGGAAGCGGTCCTGAACTACGGTCCACAGTCTCGCCGGAAGCTCCTCATCCGCGACGAGAGCGCGCTCGGCGACCCGAAGCCGCATTCTATGCTTTGGATCAGCCCGGAGAATCTTTTGCGCGCGGTGCAGGCGCGCGTTTCACCCCATGGCCCGCATTTCATCAAGGTACCAAAAAGCCCCGATACGGGTTTAGTGGAGAAGGCCTGACATGCCCAGCCGACGGCGCTTCCTCATTCCGAGCGGGCTAGCGAAGATCTACGTCGAGTTGCTCTACCCGCTGAAAACTCCGGCACCCGCGGTCGTGATCACGCATGGGCTACGCTCGTTTTTTCCTGGTTTTTTGAACATGTTTGCCAAGCGTTTGTGTGACCACGGTTATATTGCCGCGAAGTTCCATTTCGTTGGAACAGGGAAAAGTACTGGTCGGTTTGAAGATAAAACGACGACTGCCATGCTCAAGAATTACCTTGACGTGCTGGGGTTCTTGCGGACGCGACCGGAGGTTACATCGCTTGGCGTTGTCGGGAGGAGTAACGCCGGGAGTCTGGCCACCATTGCTGGGCCGCAACGCGATGTGCGCGCCTACGTGTTTCTCGCGCCGCCACTCTATTATTCGCAGACATTCAAGCATTATCTTGAGAGCGGGACAATCCGTGGCAGATATTTGCATCACCAGTCGTTCAAACGACCGCATACGAAAGGGCCGGGACGGCTTCCCCTGCGTTTTTTTGAAGAGATCAGACGGTACGACCGCAAGCTGTTACTGAACGCCAAGCTGATGAAACCGGTGATTCTTTTTCAAAGCACTGCCGACGAAGCGGTATTGGTGGCCGACGGTCACTTCGATTATTGGAAAGCCCATCTTGCAAAGCCCCGACGATTGGTACTTATCCGAGGCGGGAACCATAGTTACCGAGGGTATAAGGCGTATGTCATTCGGGAATCCATCAAGTGGTTCCAGCGGTATCTGCCGGTGAGGCGTCAAGGGATTCGCGATCGGAGTTAGAGTTTGGGCAGGCGCGCCGGTGTGCTACACTTCGGACGCCTATGCGCTTTCAATTCTTCGCTTCAACCGTGATACTGTTGGGAACGGGCTTGTTTGCCGCGCTCCCAACCCAGGCGGCAACGCCCAAGACGACCGTCGAAATCGTGGCCGGACGGTTCGTCGCCACGCCCGAAAACCCCAGCGTCGTCTGGTATGTCCATCCGGGTTTGCAGACCCGGCAGTCAGTGGGGGATTTTGCGACACTGCAGGCGGCCGCGAGCCGGTCCACCGTCGTCGTCGCAGCGAAGACGTTGGCGGAAATCCCGACCGGGGTATCGGTCACCGTTGACGACAGGCTCGTTGCCCGGCAACGCGGCGTGATTCTCCTTGACGTGCGCACTGGGCTGGAGTGGTACGTTTCCCCGCGCGACGGGAAACGGTATCCTTTACGCACGCCGAGCCAGGCACTGCGCGTTTTCAAGAATGCCAAGCTTGGTGTGAGCCAAAAGAACCTGGAAAAAATCCCGAAGGTTGACCAGACCGACCCCGGTGATGCGAAACTTCGGAAAAAGCTTAAAGGCAACGTCCTCTGGAACGTTGCCGATGGGACGTACTGGTACGTTTCTCCGAAAAATCTCAAACGCTACCCGCTTGAGACGGAGGCGGATGTCCAAGCCATACTCCAGACCCAGTTCCGCGGCATTACGGAAACGAATCTCGCCAAGCTTCCGCAGTTCACCGATAGTAATAAACCAAATGCGAAGACGCTCCGCCAGTACTCGGGGTTTTTCGTCCTGACGAGTCTTGACCCGACCCAGCTGTGGTACGTCTCGCCGAAGAAAAAGGTCCGCGAGCCGGTCATGGCCGAGACCGCGACGGCAATCATCCAGGCCGAGACCGCGACCATTTCGGCCAAGGGGTTGGCTGAAATCCGGATGGTTGGGGAGGCTGACTTTTCCGAGACCGTCATGACTACCGAGCTCGGGACCTTTACGGTGAAACTGCTCACGAGCGATCTTTCCTTGCCCGGACTGCGAATCCTGACGCTCGGGGCGAACTCGGACACGTGCATTGACGCCTGCGCGACATTGAGCGTCGGGCAGTTCGCTTCCCTCTATGGTGGGATCGCCGCGCTGAACGGCGGGTATTTTTGTCCGGGGAATACGACCGCCTGCGAGGATACGCGCGACAGCTACTATGGGCCGCTCTACCATTCTATTTCTGGGATTGTGATTAACGACGATCAGCTACCGACGTCGCCGTACCCAATGCTCGTGTTCGATACGAACAATATCGCGTACTACTTCAGCCAAGCATCGCAGTTCGGCAGCGTCCAGCAGTTCCAAACCACGTATGGCGTCACCGTCCAGGCCGGCATCGCCAACTGGCCGGTACTCATTGAACGGGGCGTGAACGTCATCGCCTCGCAATTTCTCGACAGCGGTCAGAAAAATACGAAAACGACCCGGGTGGCCTTCGGGGTGAAGGGGAAAACCGCGTACTTTTTTGTGGTGTCAAAAGCCACGGTCACGGATCTTGCTTCTGTGGTTGCGACCTACGGACTTGACTACGCGCTCAACCTTGATGGCGGGTCGTCAACCGCGCTTTGGCAGTATGGGACGTACAAAGTCGGGCCGGGGCGCACGGTGCCGAACGCGCTCGTGATCTCAAGGAGCAATCCTTAAGCCTGATAGCTTGGAATTTTTTGCCAGCGCGGCTGGCCCTACCCTCGACCCAGGGGGAGGAACTCGGTCGCACGCAGGCTCACGCCTGCGGCTCGTTCCTCCCCCTCCGGTCGGCCACCCCCACCTCTCTGCTTATGGATTCTTGGTGTTTGGCAAAACAAATATTCCAACGAAAGCCCGAGAGGACTTAACCTCCGCGGCCGATACATTTTCGTAAAGCCTTGCCCAGCAGCGATTGGCAGGCCCGCATTGGCATTCTTCGGGGTGATCATTTTGCCAAACACGAAATGCGCCTTAGCAGGTGGTTAGGGGGTACCGGCCTAGGGGGAAAGGGCGAGCCCGAGGCGTAGCCTCGGTGCGACCGAGCCCTTCCCCCTGGCCAAAGAAAGCGGGGGGTCTGGGGGCCGCTTGAAGCCCCCGGGTGATGGTTCAGGACTCACTAATTATGGAATATAATACACCGCAATCGAGTGGCCGATCATCGCGACCGGCTCGTATGGATCCAGCCAGGCGTACCGGTTCGGTTCTTTGTTGATATCCTTCCCCGGTGCACCGCGCTCGAATGTCAGGAACGTCATCGAAATAGCGATCCATCCGTGGACTGGGCCGTCTTCGGCGCGGTGCCGGTAGCTGATGTTCGGCAGCTCGTGCTCGACGCTGCCGCCGCCAAAGTAGTCCACAGCGATGCGCTCGATGCCTCGCGCTTTTGCGAATTGGGCGAGACGGCGGAGGTCTTGGCCCCAATCAAGGTTCGAATCGGCCGCAACGTGTTGTCCTCCCTCCGGTCCGCCGGCCAGCTCATTATAGTAGGCCAGGTAGCTCGGATGGACGCGAATGACCGAGACCGCCTGCCAGAGCAACAGCCCGACGAGTCCGGCGCAGCTGGCGATGAACCAAGGTCGCCGAGATTCAAGACGCTTGATGTTGAGGACAAGACCCCGGCTGACCAGGACAAAAAGGAAGGGGAGGGTGGGGAGGACGTGCCGGACCCCGATGTTCAAAGACGACCGCATGCTCACGCCCCAGTAGGCCACGATGACCAGGAGGAAGGTAATCTCGAGGAAGTGTTCGCGTGCCCAGGCTGACCCAAGCTGGCGTTGTCGGATATGGAGTGCAATCCACGACAGCGTCAGCACGAGTACAATCGCGGTCAGGAGATGTAGCGGAACCGGCTCTTTGAAGAAATACACAACGGGAAAATAATTCCAACGCCCGCCATTGTCCACGCGATCAAGGAAAAAGGTCGAGCTGCCATACTCGGAACGGTTTAATACCATCAACCCGCCCATGATGTAGTGCCCGACGGCTCGGAGGATGGGTTTGTCGACTGACCAGTGGACGAAATCCACGGCCGCATTCGGTTCCGTGATCGTCAAGTTGCTCTCCGCGTCAATGCGCTGACGTTCGACTGGGTAGTGCCAGGTATGGAGAACGTAGATTGGGGTGACCACGAGTCCAAAAGCAACGGCCAAAATCACGAGGTACTGACCGAAAGACCTTAACGTTGCGCGTAACAGTCGCCGAGTCGATTCCTGCCAATGGGTGAGTGCTACCCAGACGATAAGTGCGATCGCGAACACCGGCACCAGCAGGATGAGCGAGAACTTTACAAGCTCGGCCACCCCTAAGACGACTCCGGCCATGATGAGTCGGCCCGGCGTCGGTCGCTCAAGCCAACGCCAGAACGCGATGGTCGCGAAAAAAAATGCCGCTGCGGCTGCCACGTCCGTGGTGACGTATCGGGTATGCGCGAGGAACGTGGGGGAGAAGGCATAAAGCGTTAGTGCAACTACGCCAGTGAGTGCCCCCCAGCGGCGACGCGTCCACCAGAACAAGAACCCGCCCAACCCCAAGAAGGTCAGGACCGTAGGGATTCGGCCGGCGAAGAGGATTTGTTCGGTTTTACTTGTGTTGAAGCGGTAGTAGAAATCCGAGCCGAATTGCCATTGGCCGTCGCTTTCCTTAGTCCAGGATGGGAGCTGGTCGGGAAAAATGACGGCCGTGTGTGAGGCTTTGGACCAGACGAGCACGGCGAGTCCGGCCAGGTCTTTCACCAGCGGCGGGTGCTCGGGGTTTAGGCGCATGTCGCCGCGGGTGATGTAGGAGTACCCAGCTGGCAGATGGGCGAGTTCATCAATAATGGCCGTATCTTCAGCCAAGCTCACCAGAACGAGCGCCCCGACGAAAAGGAGAAGGCAGATCGCGAACGCAGTGGCGGCGTACCGTTGCATGGTGGGTGAGATCGCTGACGTCAGCCTGCGGGTCGGGGTGCCGGGCTCGCCCGGCAATGCCGGACCGGAAACCCGGGATCTTCCCGCACCTTTCGTTTATCGGGGTACCGGGGCTCGAACCCGGGACCTCAGCGTCCCGAACGCTGCGCGCTACCAACTGCGCTATACCCCGATGCAGGAAAGGTGCGGGACGCGCTACCAACTGCGCTATACCCCGACTTGAAGGCCAACGCCCGATGATCAATGCGCGACCATCCTAGCATTCCCGTCCGAATTCGTGAAGTCTGTCGGTGGATTCCTTGTGGGATGGCACCAGCTGGTGAGTTGATGGTAAAATGCAAGTAATGAAAGGCACCAAAAAAATCGAATGGGTTTTACGCGTTGCCGTTGCCGGTGAATTCCTCGGCCACGGCGTCTTTGCGCTTCAAGGCAAGAAAGCCTGGATTGATTGGTTCCCGGTGTTTGGCATCTCGACGCCCGAACCGGCAACAACACTGTTGTTTCTGGCGGGCATCGTGGATGTTACGCTCGCGATTCTTCTTCTCATCAAGCCAGTCCGAATCGCCCTTCTATGGATGGTCATCTGGGGTTTTTGGACCGCGCTCCTGCGTCCCATTGTCGGCGAACCGATCTGGGACTTTATCGAGCGTTGGGCAAACTGGGGCGCACCACTGGCACTGCTTTTGTTGGTTGGTTGGCCAAAAACGTCAAAGGATTGGTTCAAATTTAATACCTAGTGCGTCTCGCCTGAATTTTCTACGATACTTTACGCAGAGCGCGAAACGAGGCGCCGACGACAAACCGTTGTTTTCACCGTTCATTGTGCTATACTTCTTTGCGCAATGACTCGTTTTTTTTCGTGAGGAATCGTATGGAGAACAATCCCTACCGTCAGTCCATCCGTAGACCGTTTGACCCTGACAAAGAATCAGACGACCTCCTTGATTGGCAGCATGGGGCGTTTCAGGCGCGCGGCCTGGGTGAAGTCGCGTCCGTCTGGGAAGAGGTCATCACCAAGCCGAAGATGCTCAACTTTTTGGGCTATGCGGCGTCGTTGAGCAGCGCCGGGTATTGGCCGGCCATTCGCTGGCTTCTCAAAAACCGCATGGTGGATGTGCTGGTTGCGACCGGCGCCAACCTCACCGAAGATATCTTCGAAGCGATGAAGCAGAATTACTGGAAAGTGGACCCGTGGTTCCCGAACGACGAGGAATTGTTGAAGTACAAGATGGACCGGTTCTACGACCACGCGGCCGATGAACTCGACTACCGGCGCATGGAAGTGTTCATCGTGGATTATTTGACCGAGTTGAATAAATCGTTGCCGGAAAAAACTGTGTACCCAATTTGGAAACTGCTCTACGAATTTGGGCAGTGGCTGTCGAAGAAGGGAGTACCGAGCTTGTTGGCAGTCGCGGCGGAACAAAAAATTCCTGTGTTCTGTCCGGCGCTCGTTGACTCGGGTTTCGGCGAGGCGTACGTTTGGGCGTTGTACGACGTGCCGCGAGAAAAAAGAAATCTCATCATCGAAGGATTTTGGGACGCGGAAGACTTGCTCCGCATCGCGGACTGGGGTCTCGACAACGGCCGCGAGAAGACCGCCGGGTACATCGGCGGGGGAGTACCGAAAGACTTCACACAGCTTGTCGCCATTTCCCAAGCACTCGTCCGGCCGGTCCGCGCTGGGATTCGCCGCCGTGACCCGAACGACCCCGACGACCAGGTCTTTCCGTATAAGTATTCGTTCCAGATCACGACGGACTCTCCGCAATGGGGCGGGCTCTCCGGCTGCGGCGTCATGACCGAGCCGATTTCCTGGGGCAAGCAGGCCGGTGGCGGCCGGAACGCGGAAGTCTTCGTGGACGCGACCATTGCCCTGCGTCTTATCCTCAACAATTTTAAGAAGAAAAAAATCGTACGGAACGACCCCCCCGACCTGTCCTGGTTTTTCAAGTAAAACTGCGAAGCGGGCGGTCTGCTGGTTTCCCGGAAAGGGATGACTTTTGCACTCTCAAAGAGAAGGAGTAGAGTAGAGTCGTATGAAAACGAAAGCAGCAGTTCCGCGACATATCGGCATCATCATGGACGGCAATCGCCGCTGGGCGCGGGCTCATGGTTTACCCACGTTCGAAGGGCACCGGCGCGGCTACGAGAAGATGAAGCAGGTGGGACAGTGGGCGCTCGACCGCGGCATTCAATACTTAACTGTCTTCGCGTTCTCGACGGAGAACTGGAAGCGGTCCAAAGCCGAGGTGCAATACTTGATGGATTTGTTTTTGTTTGCCTTCACCAACGACCTTCACAAATACCATGAGTTGGGGATTCGCTTACGGTTTCTTGGTCGGATCCAGGAACTGGCGCCGCGGCTTCGCACGTCCCTCCGTCAAGCCGAACGACTGACCGCCCGGAACCGTCGGGCAACCTTCTGCGTGGCCATCAACTACGGCGGGCAGCCCGAGATTCTCGACGCGGTGAAACGAATTGTCGCCCGGAACGTAAAGCCGCGTCGCCTGACGCCGTCGCTCTTCCGGAACTATTTGTATGTACCCGATGTTCCTGACCCAGACCTCATCCTTCGGACATCAGGCGAACAACGGCTCTCCGGTTTCCTGACCTGGCAGAGCGCGTACAGCGAGCTGCTCTTCGTCCGTAAACACTGGCCTGCCTTCACCAAGCGGGACCTTGACGCGGTACTCAAAGAATACGCCCGCCGTCGGCGCCGGTTCGGTACGTAACATTCAATGGCTACCATCGCTGTCATCGCGAATGCGGTTGCGAAGCGCGGTCCTCGGCCGTTCGTCGGTCAGGTTCGCGGGCACGCCGCAGCGTTTTGGCACCTGATTCGCATTGGCCGTGCGGTCGGGCTCTCGTTCGTCATTGCGCGGCGGACTGATTGGCTGGCGCCCCGACTCGTGCTCCGTCGAGGTTACACGCATGACAATAGGCGGTGGCAGATCGTCAAGGATATTCGCTTTGACGCGATTTTGCCGCGCGCGGATTTGCGCGTCCGTCATGCCCCGCCGCTCGTCTACTGGAATGCGCCCGACGTGTGGCAGGTCTGTGCGGATAAGTGGCTGACCTACCAACGGTTCCTTCGGTTCAGTCCGCGGACGTGGTTAGTCAACAATGGGAATGCCGTTCGTCGGATCCAGCGAACCCGCCCTGACCAGTCGTTCGTCCTGAAGCCGCGCTTTGGCCGCCAATCCCGCGGCGTCCGGCTGCTGCGGCCACGGCAGCCGGTGCCTCGAATTTTTTCTCAACCGATGCTTTTGCAAGAAGTCATTTCCGGACGCGCCCTTGGCGGCTGGCCGGGCGTGGTTGATCTTCGGTGTTTTATCCACAATGGTCGTTTGGATCTCGTCGTGTTGAAACGCGGACCTGATGCGCATCCGCTCCTGGATTTCCGCCGTGGGGCAAAGCTCGTCCGGACGGCGGTTGCGGCATTCCCCGCCCGCGCTCGAGTGTTTCTCCGTTGCATTGACCGGGCGTTCCAACAAGTCCAGCCGCGGCACTACTGCGTTGATTTTCGTTTTAATCGCCTGGGAATTCCCGTGCTCATCGAGCTGAATCACTTGCCGGTCTTGCCCTGGGGCGGCGGACGCGACGACGAGCGGTTCCTCCATCACCTCTGTGGTATGATTCGGCGTGAACTCTCATTCGCTCGACAGGCGACCAGAAAAATAGTATACTGACTCTTCAGACTATGAGGCGGAAGACCATGCGCAACGCCGTCGACGTCGAAATCCAAAGCCAGACCGGTGTCCGGACCTTCATCCGGTTATTCCCTGCCATCACGGGTATTGTTGCTATTGTCGGCATTGGCACGAGCCTGTATTTCGGGCGGTTTCTCGCGGTCGTGCCGCCGAGTCCGATTGCGGTCACCGGCTCGACGCAGACCGCCATCTGGGAGGTCAACACCCCGGCCGACTTCACCTACGATGCAGACAAGATTGCCTTTACCAGCACGCGGGCGGAGCTCCAGCCGCGCCCGCACTGGTGGGACGTCAACTACCGCTTTCGGATTCCGCTGACCATCACCACCGGTAACACGCCGTTGACCGCGGGGAACACCGTTGTCTACCGGATCAGCACGGGGTTCTACACGTCTTTCGGGGCGCTGCGCGCGGACCGCCGCGACCTCCGCATCGTCTACTGGGACGGAACGGCCAACCAGGAGCTCAACCGCGACTACGTGCAGCACGATGACACCCGTTTCGCGGTGCAGGCGGACCTCCCGGCCAACAGTTCGTCGACCGGTGAGTACTACCTGTACATGGGGAACGCAGCCGCTGGCGCACCACCCACGGACCTGAACCTCGTCTACGAGTACTCCAGCGATTTCTCGGCGGATGTCTTCTCCGAACCGTTTCCCTGGCAGGTGTACTGCGGCGCCCAGACCGCGCCGTTCTCCAGCAGCGGCGTGCTCCGCCACTCGGTCTCGACGACGAGCGATTGTATCGCCTACAAGCCGCTCCTCATGCCGGCGACGACCGATTGGTACGTGGAGTCGAAAATTCGCATCAATGCTGGAACCCAGCCGGTTGTCGGCAGTCTCCACCTCCATGATAGTGCGGACACCTTGGCCGCGCCGAACGGCGACGGCTACTGGATGGGCATCGCCGATAACGTCAGCGACAGCTTCTTCGTACGGAACAAGCTGAATACGTTTGCTCCGATGCCAGCGTCAGCCACCGTCACCCCCGGCACGACCTACCGGGTGACGATGAAGTACGACTACGTCAGCCCGACGAGCCGACTGTTCAGCGGCTGGCTGGATGGGGTTCAAGTTCTTAACGCGGTCAACGATTCGAACGCGAACTTCGCCTCGGGCAATGCCTACGCCGGCATCCACGTCTACCAGAACGGCACGACGCTGGCCGATGTCGAGTGGGACGATTTCAAGGTGTGGCGAGACCTTGGCGCGACCATCACGATTCCCGGGGCGAACTTTTTGGAAGGGCAGTACTTTACCGACGCTCCGACGCTCGAGCTTAAGTCCGGCCGCGGGCTCCGCTACGGCACGCTGACGAATTTTTCGCTGGTCGGGGCGAACCCCAACGACGTCGGGTTCATCCTCTCATCGGACAACGGCTCGACGTGGCAGTACCTCGATCTTGGCACCCTCGCCTGGTTGCCTTCGAATGGCACCTTTGCCCAGTCCTCGGTGGCGTGGCTAATCAACGCTCTACTGCCGACCACTCCTTTCCCCCAGAATGGAACACTGCGCTGGCGGGCGGTGTTATTCTCGCAGTTTCCCGGCACGACCCAGTCGGCCGTCGACCAGGTGGCCGTGGGTTTCACCGCGGATCCGAACGACCTCGATGGTGATGGATACATTGGGGTGGCGCGCGGTGGCAACGACTGTTCGGATTCCCTGACGTCGCTCTACAGCACGGTCGCGGCTGGCTGCAACCCCAATGCGCCGCCGGCGAGCGTTGATCTCACCCTGCCGATCGCCGATCATGCTTGGGTGCAGGATGATAACGGAACCTACCACCTCTTTTTCCAGGACAATGTTGAGCCGTGGTCAATCCAGCATTACACGACGACGAATTTCACCTCGTTTTCTTTGGTTGGTACGGCGCTTAGCCGCGGCACGGGCGCGTCGGATTTCGATCGTGCTGGCATGTGGGCGCCGCACGTCATCCGCAAGGACGGAACGTACTACATGTTCTACACCGGGGTCACCGGTCCAGGGAGCAGTCCAACCGGTGAGCAGCGGATCGGTGTCGCGACGTCCCAAGATCTCACCACCTGGACCAAGGTTTCAGTGAACAATTGTTCCGGCACGACCGGCAATGGCTGCGTCTACACTTGTGAGGCGAGCTGGACCGCCTGGAGCCGCGGCGGACAGTGGGATCGCCAGTGCCGCGATCCGATGGTCATCTTCGACCCGAACGGCGGCGTTTGGAAACTGCTCGCGACGACCCGGCTGTTAAGTGACGCGAATCAAGTCGTCACGGTGGCGACGTCCTCAAACCTCACGACCTGGACTTCCGAAGGGTACGTTGAGGCTTCGCACGGCGGTATCGCGGAAAATCCTTTCGTCACCCACTATAACGGGAACTACTATCTGTTCTTCACGAATTACAACTCCGGCTACATAAAGTACGCCAAATCCTCAACGTTAGCCGCGGACAACAGCGGGAGCACGAACTGGATTCTTCAATCATCGATTGGGGAAACGGGGATGAATGCGCCCGAAGTGACCGTCCTCAACAACGACACGTGGTTGTTCTCCGAAAGCAACTATGCCGGCAACCCCTTGGGTGCCGACCTGACCCTTAAGCGGATGGTGTGGAATGCCAACGGCACGTTTACCTTGTCGAACCTGACGGCGCTCGCGTGCCGGGTAGGCAGCGACACGATCCACCCCGAAGCGGCCGAGGTCTGCGGCGACGGATTCGACAACAGCTGTTCCGGCCAGGTCGATAACCCGCTCATCTGCACTGCCTGCATCGATGCCGACGGCGACGGGTACGGGGCAAACTCGCCGAGCGCCTGCCCGCGTGCCGGCCAAGATTGCGATGATACCAAGAGTACCGCCTATCCCGGGGCGACGGAAGCCTGTGATACCGTTGACAATGACTGTGACGGTCAGACGGATGAGGACGCCCAGTGCGGGTTGCCCCTCGAGTGCGTACCGCTCTGGTCCTGCAGTGCCTGGTCGGCCTGTCAGAACAGACAGCAGACGCGGACCTGCACTGACGCCCGCAGCTGCGGCTCTACGACCAACCGTCCGGCCTTGACGCAGGACTGTCCCGCCACAGACCAGCGAGCGTGTGTAGAGGATTGGCGGTGCGACGCGTGGTCAGCGTGCGCTGAAAGCCGCCAGTCCCGCACCTGCACGGATCGGAACGCCTGCGGTACCACGAGTACGAAACCGACGACGACCCAAACGTGCGGCGCCGGCGGGCAAGGCGCGGCGAAGGAGTCGTTCATTGCGGTTGTTCCGAATGCCGGGCGGCCGCCGCAGGTGCGGACCTTCCTGCCATCGGGAGAACGACTCGCTGAATTCTTGGCGTACGGCGAAGAGTTCCGGAAGAAGAGCGGCGCCCACGTGGCGGTCGGCGATGTCGATGGCGACGGCAAGGCGGACATTGTCACCGGCACACCGGTTGGCTGGCGACCGTTGCTCCGTCTCTTTGACCAGTCGGGGCAGCGCCTCCACCAGTTCCACCCATATGATTCCCGATCTCGAGTCGGCGTTTCTGTGGCCGTTGGCGACGTCGACGGTGATGGCGTGGCCGAAGTGTTGACGGCGCCGGCCGGCCGGGCTGGAGCGATGGTCAACATGTATCGGTATGATGCGGAGCGGCCCTGGTTTACCGGGGCTGGATCCGTCAGGGTGCTGGCGAAGCACGCCGGTGGCTTAAGCCTGGCGACGGCTGATGTTGATGGTGACGGACAGGCGGAGGTGCTGGCAGCAGCGACTGGGAGGTCAGCGCCACGGGTGTATATCTACGATTACGATGTACAGAAAAAGCGGTTTTTCCTGAAGCGTTCATTCCTCGCGTTTTCCAACGGTCATCGATTAGGTGTGTCTGTTGCCGCTGGAGATGTTGACGGCGACGGGACGCCAGAAATCGTCGCGAGCTCCGGTCCGGGTGGGAGCCCGCACGTCAGGATTTTCAGCCCCACGGGGAATCTCGTCGGCCAGTTTTTGGCCGCTGGTCCGAAATTCCGCGAGGGGGCGTATCCGGCCACGCTCGATGTGGATGGTGACGGCACAGCCGAAATCCTCACCGTCAGCAACCGGCGGGGTGCGCCAAATGTCTTCGTCTTTGAACGCACGACGGCTGGATCGTTCGTCCGTCTCGGATCCTTCCCAGTCTTTCCGGTGAACTACCAAACCGGGCTCCGAATCGGAACCCCGTAGGAAAAAATTGGGGGAGGGACTCGTGCGTCATTTTGACGTTGAGTCCCTCGCCGTACACACGGAACCGAAGGGGGGACCATCGTTCCTCCTCACCTCACACGCTCCAGCGACGCTCATTGTGCAGGATGGGAATCGCGCCACTCAACGTGGCCTTGCAAGAAGGGTTCAGGCAGCGGTATGTTCGCCGACCGTCCCAGACGTCGATCGAGGTCGTGAAGATTTCATTCCCTCGTGTTTTGGTGCAGACGATACGCCTACGGTTGTGGATGGTGAAGTGTGTTTTGTCGTACTGCTTCATCATCCCGTGGATGTTCTTCATCTCTGGCTCGGAAAACTCGAGCCAGCCCGTGGCTGCCATGTACATGAAACTCACCTCCCTTCGAAGGTGTTTGAAGGTGCACAAAACGCCCTACTTCACCGATTGATTGGTGAAAAGGGCCACCCGTTGCTCCTTTTGTTGTAGCAGAGCAGTCTCGGTCTGTCAAAGACTGCTGTTGGCTGGGCCGGGGGGTGTGGTAGCATGAGGTCGCTATGGCCGATTTGTTCTCTGCGAAACTGGAGAAAGACCTGGCGCACGAGGCGCCGTTGGCCGATCGGTTGCGGCCGACCACGCTCGAGGATTTTTTCGGCCAGGAGCGGGCGGTGGGAAAGGGGACGATACTCCGTCGGTCTATTGAGAACGACGAACTGTTTTCTATTTTGTTCTGGGGTCCGCCGGGTACTGGAAAGACGACGCTGGCCCGCATCATCGCTCGCTTGACCCGATCGTTTTTCGTGCAACTTTCCGCGGTGACGAGCGGAAAAGCGGATTTGACGCGGATTGTCCGAGAGGCGGAAGAGCGGCGCAAGTTTCACAGCCAACGCACGATTCTCTTTATTGACGAGATTCATCGTTGGAACAAAGCCCAACAGGATGCCTTGCTGCCGTTTGTCGAGCCGGGCATCGTGACGCTGATCGGCGCGACGACCGAGAATCCGAGTTTCGAAATCATCGGGCCACTACTTTCCCGTTGCCGCGTAATCGTCCTTGAGCAACTGACTGAAGAAGCATTGGGGAAAGTGGTTGATCGGGCGCTGGCAGATGGCGAGAGGGGATTAGGGGAGTGGGCGATTGTACTGGAGCCGGAAGCGCGACGGGTACTGCTGCTGGCGGCCAACGGTGATGCCCGGTCAGCGCTGAATATTCTGGAAATCGCTGCCAAAGCGACGGCGGCGAATGCGAAAGGCGGTCGGCACATTACAAAACAGACGGTCGTTGATACGCTCCACCGGAAGGCACTTCTCTACGATAAAGCGGGGGAGGAGCACTATAATATCATCTCCGCGTTCATTAAATCCATGCGCGCATCCGACCCGGATGCCGCGCTCTACTGGCTGATGCGGATGGTCGAGGCCGGGGAGGACCCGCTCTTCATCGCGCGGCGGATGGTGGTTTTTGCGTCCGAGGATGTCGGGCTGGCCGATCCACAGGCATTGTCTTTGGCGGTCGCCTGTTTCCAGGCGTGTGATTTCATTGGGTACCCCGAGTGCCGTGAGAACCTGGCGCACGTCGTCGTGTATCTTGCCAAAGCGCGGAAGGATCGGTCAGCGTATGAGGCGATGCTGAAGGTTGAAGGAGACGTGAAAGAAACGTTGAACGAACCCGTACCTATGCACTTGCGCAACGCGCCGACGAAACTGATGAAAGAGTTAGGGTACGGAAAAAAGAAAGCGCACGGGCAGGGCAATGAGAACCTGCCGTCCGCACTGGCGCAGCGAAAGTATTTGAGGGAGTAGGGAGTAGGGCGGATGGCGAATGGCGAATAGCGGATGGCGAATGGCGTTTCGGCTGACCATCGCCGCGTTATGTCAACTGACAACCGTCAACTGTCAAAGGTCACGTGTTCACCGGACCCTCTACCCTAGACCCTCAACCCTCACAATCAAAAGACCCGCCTCTTGAAGACAGGTCTTTCGTTTCTTCCGTAGTTCCTCTTAATTGAGGATCGAGTCCTTGGCCGCCTTGGCGACGCGGAACTTCACGACCGTCTTGGCCGGGATCTGGATCGTCGCACCGGTGGCTGGGTTGCGGCCCTGGCGGGCAGCGCGGTTCTTCTTCACGAGCTTGCCGAGGCCCGGCAGGGTGATCTCCCCCTTCTTCGCCTCTTCGTAGGCGGTGTTCACGATGAGGTCCCAGAGGTCTGAGATTTGCTTCTTCGCGAGCCCCGACTTTTCGGCGAGGTGCGAGAGGAGTTGCGATTTGGACATGCCTGTTGCCATGGTGTGGATAGTTAATGATTTCTCTGCTCCGCAATAATAGCAAATCCTCGGAAAAACGGCAATTATTTCATCACAAGAATGATTTTTTTGCTAAGGTAAGCCAAAGAGAAGAGCCGGCGACGGGACTAGAGAAGCCGGCTCTTTTTGCCATCAGGGACGATCGGTTGCCCTGCACCCCTAGGGAGGAGAACGAGCGGGTGCGGTTGGCCCCCCACGCAACGCGAGAGTGCCTAATGGCGATCGCCGCCCCCAGGGGGAAGCGACTGCGATGTTCATGGGCTGCTGTCAGCATACGCTTCTTCTCCCTTGAGTTCAATGGCGTTTCCCCGTATGCTGACTCCATGAAGAAGCGAGTTGTTTTCCGCGGGAAATTTTTTACCATCAAACAGTGGCTTCAGCCATTGCCCGGAGGAAAGCGAGAACTCTTTGAACAGGCGGAACGTCCGGGATCGGTGATGGTTTTTCCCGTCGATGCGCAGGGAAAGGTGATTCTCTTACGAGAACGGCGTTTCGGCACGAGAAAATTTATTTGGCATACGGTCACCGGTCGAGTTGATCAAGAGCGGTCGCCGTTGCGCGCGGCCAAACGGGAGCTGGCCGAGGAAGCGCATTTGCAGGCGAGTCGCTGGACAAAGGTGTGGGCGCAAACGAAAGCGAGCGGCATTGTCCGCTGGCGTCAAACCGTCTACCTGGCCCAGCAGCTTTCGCCGGCGAAACGCGATGCTGATCCGCTGGAAAAGACGCGCCCCGTTCGCCTCTCGCTGCGTCGGGCCTATGAGCTGGCGATCAAGGGTCACGTGCATTATCCGGATGTCGCTTTTCATCTGATCCGTCTATGGCACAACCGGAAGACCTGGCTGCGGTAAGCGCGCGACGTTTTGCCGGACCGGAGTGGTTCTTGGTCGTTGGGCTGGCACTCGTGGCGGCGCTGGGAGTCTTGGTCATCTTCCGGCCCGAACTGATCGAACGGCTTGATGCGTTGTTTCAATCATGGCGGGTTTTGGCGATCGACTACGGCCTGATCGGAGTTTTTCTCGCCATGCTCGTGGGCAACCTAACGATCATGGTCATCATGCCGTCAACGGTCGTGCCGTTTTTGGTGGCCGCGGCTGGCGTAAATCCCATCGCCGTTGGTGTCGCTTCCGGTCTTGGCGCACTGCTCGGCGAGTATTCCGGCTACCTCCTTGGCGTACTTGGCTCCGGGGCGGCGCTGCGCCGGTATCCGGATGCGTACGAGATTGTCCAACGGATTGTCGGCCGTCGCCCAAAAATCGTCTGGCTGATGCTTTTCCTCTTTTCGCTTCTCCCACTCCCCGACGATGTGTTGTTCATTCCGCTCGGGATCATTCGCTACGGTTGGTGGAAGTTGTTCCTCCCGGCGCTCGCTGGCAAGCTGATGGCCGGCTGGTTCATCGCGTACGGTGGACACGTCAGCGGTGCCCTGGTTGAACCGCAGCGGCTGACGCTCGAGAGTCTGCTCGGGCAAATTGGCCTACTCGCGTTCCTGGTGGCCTTTACCTACGGGTTGTTGCGCATTCCCTGGAATGCCGTTCTCAAGCGTTTTGACCGCTAGACTTGCCAGCGCGTCGGGGCTCCCGTACGCTGACAGGGAGTATGCCTCGATCGACGAAGCGACCGCACACCACGCCGAAACCAGCCACCGATCTCCTGGCCGTTTGGATCGGACTCCTCTTTTGGGCAGCGGTGTTTTGGCTGGGCGGCATGTTCGCCCTGACGCTGGATACGCGGCTTGGGTTTTTCTCGTTCGCGCCCCTCTGGCTCCAAGCGCTGGGTCTGGTGCTGGCCGTGTTCGGTGTGATTCTCATTCTCTTGAGCACCCACCTCATTACGCGAAGTCCGGATCATCCGCACCTCGGCGGCTTGTCACAGGAACTCGTGACGACCGGTGTCTACGGATTGATGCGCCACCCCATGTACCTGGGGTTCATCACGTTGGCCTTCGGCTACGGGCTGCTGTTGAATTCCCCGTCCTTTACCAGCATTTTTGCGCCGGGATTGGCGCTCATTTTGTCGGTCAAGGCGAACCGGGAGGATTGGCGGTTGAGCCGTCGGCATGGGCCCTTGCACCACGTCTACCGGCGGAACGTGCCCGGCTTTGTGCCGCGGCTGTGGAGGCAGCGATGACCCCGGAACGCTGGCAGGAGCTCAAAGGGCGGGTGAAAGATTCGTTTCCTGGCGTCGAGGAGCGGGCGGCGCCGCTCGAGACCGGCCCGGGGCAACTGGAAACGCTCGTGTTTTCCACGCCCGCCGGCAGGATGAAACTCGAGTGCATCCTGAAGCCGCGGACGCTGGGCGAGCGAGGCATGGTATCAAAACGGATTGGCGCGACTGTGCATATCGAGAAGATTTACTCGGCGACGGAACAGGTGGCGATTTTCAAAGCCTATCGCCAGTCCCCGAACGGCGACTGGATAGAAATCTCCCCAGACGCTATACCCTAAGACGGTATGAAGGTGAGCAAGGTCATGACGAAAAAGGTCTTCACCATCCCATCGGGCACGACCGTCCGGGAGGGGGCTCGGCTTTTAGTTGAGCGTGCGGTGAGCGGTGCGCCGGTCGTGGACGCTTCGGCCCAGGTGATCGGGGTCGTCTCGGAAAAGGATCTGTTCCGCGCCCTGTACCCGTCCGAGGATGAGTTCATCTCGGCGCCGGAAATGTGGATCGATGAGAAAGCGCTGTTAGGTCGGGCGCGCGAAGGCGGGTCGAAGATCGTCGATGAGGTCATGGTCAGCCAGGTGATTGCCGTGACGCCGGACACATCGGTGATTCGCGTCGGGGCCATGATGCTCGCGCGCGGCATCCATCGCGTTCTCGTCATGGAAGATGGGGCGCTCAAGGGGATCGTCACGCGCCGCGATGTTTACCAGACGCTCTTCAAGCAGGAACTCAAGTTCTAACGAGGTTCGTCCTGCCGTGCCGGAATTGCCTGAAGTCGAAACAGTCCGTCGGGAGTTGGCGCCGGTTTTGCTGCACCGGCGTTTTCGGTCCGTAGACATTCGGCTGTCGAAATTGCTCCAGGGGTCGGTCGGCGCTTTCCAGCGCGCGGTCGTCGGCAGCCGGGTGCGCTCGCTGGACAGGCGGGGCAAGCTCCTGCTCGTTGCTCTGACGTCAGGCTGGACGTTGGCGGTTCACCTGAAGATGTCCGGTCAGCTCCTGTGGCAATCGTCGGACGGTCACGTGAAAGGAGGTGGTCACCCCATCCCCGGCAGCCTCGACCGGTTGCCCAACCGCTATTCGCACGCCATTTTTACCCTCTCCGGCGGCCGACTCTTTTTCAATGACCAGCGGCAGTTCGGCTTTCTCAAGACCGTCAAGACCGTAGCCCTCGACCGGTGGTTGGAAACGCAGGGGATCGGTCCGGAGGCGCTGGACCCGTCATTCCGGTTTCCCGACTTTGTCCTTCGGCTGCGGTCCCGTCGCCGGGCGCGGGTCAAGGCGACCCTGCTTGACCAGCGATTCATTGCCGGACTCGGGAACATCTATGCCGACGAAGCGCTCTTCGCCAGTCGGATTCGTCCGACACGGCGGATCGGCTCGCTGTCGGTGGCCGAGCGGCGGCAGCTGTTTCAGGCCATCCGTTCGGTTCTTCGTTTTTCCCTGGCCAAGCGTGGAACGACCTTCCATCTCTTCCGTCGTCCCGAAGGCACCGCCGGCGGTATGTTGCCGTACCTGAAGGTGTACGGTCGGGCCGGACACCCCTGTCGTCGCTGCGGTTCGACAATTGAAAAAATTCGCCTGGGCGGGCGGGGGACGCACTACTGTCCGCACTGCCAACCCGCCGCGCGACAGAGCGACGTTAGGGGAGCAGGTTATAGAGCAGCAGCGAGAGGCCGAGACCGATGAGACCGCCCACCACGGCCTGGGCCGGAGTATGGCCGAGCCGTTCCTCCAACCCTTGGGGAATTTCCGCTCGTGACCGTTCCGGGTGTTCGCGGAGCAGGATGTTCAGCGCCTGCCCGTACCGAGACAGATACTGGCGGAAGCTGACGGCGTCGCGGATGACGACGATGGCGAGCGCCGCGGCGATGGCAAAGACGGCCGAGTTGATCCCCTCCGCCAAGCCAATCACCGTGAGGAGTGAGACGACGAAGGCCGTGTGGCCGGAAGGCATGCCGCCGTACTGGAGGAGCATCGGGAAGTGGAATTTTCGGTGCCGCACCGAAGCGCCCAGGAACTTCGCCGCCTGGGTGAGGAGGGCAACGACGAGCGGAATCAGGACGAGTTTCAACTCGGTGATCATAGGTCTATGTCTATTGTAGCGGCATTTGCGCTCGGTGTCATCCAGGGGATGTCGGAGTTTTTCCCCATCTCGTCCTCGGGACATTTGATTCTGGCGCGGCTGTTCCTTCCTCCGGCCACGGTTGACTCGCTCGCGTTTGACGTCATGCTGCACTTCGGTACGCTTCTGGCGGTGGTTGTCGCGATGTGGTCTGATGTCGTGCGGCTGTTCTGGGGGTTCATTGATTGGTTTCGACGTCGGGCGAATCCCATGACGGTTTCGGTTGGGCGGGTGGCGCTTGCCTGTCTGCCCGCGGCTGTTCTCGGCCTGCTTTTTGAGGCAACGATTGAAGCAACGGTCCGCTCGTCCGGGGTGGTGGTCGTCATGCTGGCGTTCATCGCCGTGGTGTTTTTGGTGGTGGAGCGGCGGCCGGAAGGGAAGCGCGAACTCGACCAACTGTCCTGGCGCGAGGCCTTGGCCATCGGAGCGTGCCAAGCGATCGCCCTGATTCCCGGCGTCTCGCGGTCGGGTATTACGATCGTCGGCGGGTTGCTGCTCGGCCTTCGGCACCAGGCGGCTGCCCGTTTTTCGTTCCTCATCTCGATTCCGGTGATCTTCGGCGCGGCGCTCACCCAAGGCGCTTCGTTGTTCCACGCCAGCCCGGCCCCGGCCGAGTTCGGAGCGCTCGTGGTCGGCCTGGCCGCCGCCGCGTTCGCCGGGTTCTTCAGCATCCGTTTCCTCCTCAAGTTTTTAGTCAAAGGAACACTCCGGCCCTTCGCCTACTACCGACTGGTACTCGCCGCGGTGATTATCGTTTTTCTCTGGTTTGGAGTCGGACGATAAGCCAGACAGCGAGCAGTGCGGCGACAGCCAGTCCGAGGAGCAGGCGGGGTGACAGGGTTGTTTCGCGTGATTCGGCTGGCGGGCCAGCGAACAGGGCAACGACCAGGAGTGGGTGTTGGCCATCCCGTTCGATGGGTGCGCTGGCAATCCCAGCGATGGTGAAGTGGGCGTCGAGGACGTTCTGGCGGTGGCTGGGGGAGCCGAGCCACGCGTTCACGATCATCTTGGGATCATCGAGTCCGAGGCTGACATTCTCCGCCACGAGAAATCCGGCAAAGTTGTAGTCGGTCGCCAGTTGCCCCAGGGCGGCCGCATCCTCGGGGAGGTGTTTTGGGGTGTCACGGTCGGCGAGCGTCGGCAGCCGTTCCTGCGCCAGGCGCGAGAGTTCTGGGTCAAGTCGCAAGGTCCGTTGACCGTCATTCGCCCGCGCGGCATTCATTTCCGTCAGGAACACAGGTGCCTCAAACCCCTGGGCCGGTTCGGCGAGCGCCAGCCACAGGAGCAGGCCGAAGAGGGAAATCAGGCATGTTTGTTGCCGTGGGTTGCCAGGGGGCGTAGGCATGCTAGCATAGAGGGTACGCGTTTGATCGAACCCGCGCAATATGGCAGCACTTCTCGACGAACTCGCGGCGCAAGGTGTTCTCCGCGATCCGAGAATCCGGGAGGCTTTTCAGGCAGTTGATCGAAGGCTGTTCCTCCCGGCCACGATTCGCAGGGCCGCCGAGGTGAATGCTGCCTTGCCGGTGGGCTACGGGCAGACGATTTCCCAACCGTTCACGGTGGCGTTTATGCTGAATCTGATCAAGCCGCAACCGGGCGAATCTGTCCTCGATGTCGGCGTTGGGTCGGGCTGGGCGGCTGCCCTCCTGGCCAGGCTCGTCAGCCCGAGGGGGCGAGTGTACGGCGTGGAACGGATACCGGAACTCCTCACCCTGGCCCGCCACAATCTCCAGGCAGCCGGCGTCGCGAACGTCGTGCTCGAGCGGCGAGATGGGGCGCAGGGATGGCCGGAGCACGCGCCGTACGCCTGCATC
Organism: uncultured Gammaproteobacteria bacterium; assembly: GCA_964457305.1. Taxonomy (GTDB): domain Bacteria; phylum Patescibacteriota; class Patescibacteriia; order SBBC01; family JACPUP01; genus CAYWEH01. Next base: position 3,645 of record CAYWEH010000010.1, on the reverse strand, counting down.
CACGTGGCCGCCGCTGCCCGGGCCGTTCCCAGCGCCCTGCGCGACCAATTGGCGATCGGCGGCCGGCTCGTCATCCCGGTTGGTCGGGAAGTCCAAGACCTACTCTTCATCCGTCGCACGACCGCGACCGAGTACGAAGAATCTCGTTTCCCTGGTTTCCAGTTCGTCCCCCTGATCGAGGAGAACCCCCACGTATGAAACCACGACGCATCCACAAAAAAGTCTGGCCCGACCTCTTCCGCCTGCTCCAGACGAAGCGGAAGAACGTCGAGATCCGGCTGGCCGATTTCAAATTGCGCCAGGGTGACACCCTCGTGTTGGAGGAGTGGAATCCGAAGACGCGGAAGTACACGGGTCGTTCGGTCGAACGGAAAGTCGGGATGCTCTTGAAGTTCAACCTGACGAAGTGGAACCCGATCGCCGACATCAAGAAATACGGCCATTATTTGATTTGGTTGGACTGATATGCTGGCCGTCATCCTCGCTGGCGGGAGTGGGACGCGTCTGTGGCCGCTTTCGCGGAAACAACAACCGAAGCAGTTTCAGCGACTGTTCGAGCATCGGACGCTGCTTGAGCTGACGCGGCTGCGCCTCGGCGACCAATTTCCCAGCGACGCGTTGTTCTATTCGGTCACGGAAGAAACGCTGCCCCTCCTCAAGCAGGTGCTGCCGAACGCGCCCGCCCGCCAGATCATCGTCGAGCCGGAGAAACGCGATACCGGACCGGCCATGGGCTTTGTGGCTGCGGTGCTTGAACTCACACAGCCGGACGAGCCCCTGGCGTTCATTCCCTCCGACCATTACATTCGCGATCACGAACGGTTCCGCGCCTGTCTCCAAACTGGCGAGGAGCTCATTCGCGAGACCGGCTGCTTGGTGGATATTGGCGTGACGCCGACGTGGCCGAACACCAACCTCGGGTATACGCATATCGGCGAGCGGCTGTTCGAACGGAATGGGGTGGACGTTTTCGCTTTTCGCGGACATGCGGAAAAGCCGCCGGTGGATCGCGCCAAACAGTTCATCGCGTCGGGCGAGTACCTCTGGCACGCGAATTACTACATGTGGACAGCCCGGAAGTTTCTTGAAGCCTACGCCGAGCATGCGCCGGAAATCCATGCGACACTGCGCCGAATCCAAGCGCTCTGGCGCGCTGGGAAGAAGCGGGAAGTGGCGAACGCGTATGCCACGCTGGAAAAGATCTCGATTGACTACGCGGTCACGGAGAAACTCGACCCGGCGGCGGTGCGCATCCTCAAAGCGCCGTTCGATTGGAGCGACGTCGGACTGTGGAGCGTCCTGAAAGACCTGCGCCAAGAAAACCCGCAAGACAATGTCATTGAAGGTGCTGACCACGTCAGCGTGGACACGAACGACTGTCTGATCGTCGGTCAGCCGAAAAAAGTCATTGCCACTATTGGCGTCGCTGACCTCGTCATCGTCGACACCCCCGATGCGCTTTTGGTTTGCCGCAAAGACCGCGATCAAGATGTGAAAAAGGTCGTGGAAGAACTCACCGAGCAGGGGCGGAAGGAGGTGCTCTAACCATGTCCGTCCGCGTTGCCCTGGTCGTACTTCTTGGTCTGCTCGTGCTGTTGGCGCTGGGGACCGCCTGGAATTTTTCCCTAGCGCCGAACGCGAATAAGAAGACCGAAACCATCACCATCATCGTTGATGAGGGGCAGGGCGTGAAGAGCATTGCCAAGGAGCTCGTCGAGAAGAAGCTCATCCGAAGTGCCTGGTTATTCCGGCAGTTCGTGGCCATGCGGGGGTCGAACGCGGATTTGAAAGCGGGCGCCTACGCCCTCTCGCCAAGCGATAGTTTGCTCGACACCATCCGCGTTTTAGAAAAAGGCTCACCGGATGATACGGCGGTTCTGCTCGTCGAAGGCTGGACCTCGCGGCAAATGGGCGCCAAGCTGGCAGAAAAGAGGATTATTGAATTGAGCGCGTTTCTGACCGCGACGGAAACGAAAGACTCGCGGACGCTCATTTCGGATAAAATATATTCGTTCCTGTCTGATAAACCGTCGGACCAAGGGCTCGAGGGATATCTCTTCCCGGACACCTATCGCTTTCTTCCGAATTCATCGCCGGCAACTGTCATCGGTAAGATGCTTGATACGTTCGGCAAGCGCGTGTCGCCCGAACTCATCGCGAAAGTGCGCTCGCGCGGGCAGACGCTCTTCGAAGGGCTGACGCTTGCATCCATCGTTGAGCTGGAAGTACGAACACCGAAGGATCGGCGGATGGTGGCGGATATTTTTTTGCGCCGGCTGGAGATCGGCAAGCCGCTCGAGTCTGATGCGACCGTGAACTATGTCACGGGCAAAGGACTCGCTTCACCGAGTCTCGCCGACACGGAAGTCCAGTCGGCTTACAACACCTATCGGAACCAAGGCTTGCCGCCCGGGCCGATCGGGAACCCGAGCCTCGAAAGCATCCAAGCGGTGGCCGAACCGGACGCGAACGATTATCTATACTTCCTGACAGACAAAGAGGGCACTACGCATTTTGGTAAGACTTTTGAAGAGCACCTGGCCAACAAGGAGAAATACCTGCGATGAAATCTCGTCGGCTGTTCTGCCTCTCGATCGGCGGATCCATTATTGTACCGGATCAGGTTGATGTGGCGCTCGTGCGGCGATTGGCCGCGTTTTTACGGACGGGCGTTCGTCGCGGTGATCGGTTTGTCATCAGCCTCGGGGGCGGCGCCTTGGCCCGGGAACGCCAGGCTGCGGCGCGACGGGCCGGAGTGCGGGACGCGGACGCGCTGCATCGCATTGGCATAGCAGCGGCCGTGGACAACGCGCATTTCGTTCGCGAAGCGTTTGGCTCAATTGCCGACCCAAAACTCTACCAAGATGAAGTGTTGCCGAGAACCGTCCGCTATCCCGTGACGTTCGTGATTCCAACCAAGCCAGGGAAAACCACGGATTATGGGGCGGTCAAATCAGCCACGCACTTTCACTGCGATCGTCTGTTCAATGTAACGAACGTGAAACAGGTCTACACGAAGGACCCGCGGAAGTTCCGCGATGCGAAACCGTTGCAGCAACTGACGTGGCGTCAGTACTGGAAGTTCATCCCACGGCGGGCGACCCCTGGGTTGAAAACCCCGTTTGATCCGGTGGCGAGTCGCTGGGCTGCGAAAGCGAAGTTGACCGTTGTCATTCTTGATGGCAGAAATCTGGCGAATCTGCGAGCGGCGCTCGATGGCAGGAAGTTTGTAGGAACTACAATTCAATCTTGATTTCTCGCTCCGTGAGGGGGTTGGCCGCTGACGCCAGCCAGGTCCCTGCCAGGGGGTGTGGGGGTCCAGACCCCTCACTGGGGGGGGGGGAATAGGGCCCCCCGCCCCCCCCCTGTGGCCTGCTCCGGCGCCCCCGGCCGGGAGGGCGTACTTCCGAGCCCCGCCTGGCCGCGGCCTCCCAGCGCCTCGCCATCCCCCTCGTCGCCGACCTCGACATCCACTTCCTCGACCCCGAAGACCACGCCCTGCACCGGCTGCTTGCCGCCATCCGCGCGAACGACCTGGTCTCTGAGGTCGAGGGAGGTGCAGGAACGGAACTGCGGCCGGGTCCGCGCAGCCCGAGCGGCCCAGGGGAAGGACGCCCACTTTCCTATCGAACGAGAGGCACGCGG
>CAYWEH010000009.1:0-32021 GCA_964457305.1 uncultured Gammaproteobacteria bacterium | reverse complement strand
ACCGCTTCAAGGGCGCGATCGGGAGATCGCTGCCGCCGAGCAGCCTGCTCACCCGCGGCGCCCACTGGGACGTCGCGTTCACGATCCAGCCAGCGTGGAACTCGCCCTTGGACGTCTGCAGCGAAACGATGCGGCCGTTGGCGTGCTTTTCGCCGGTCACCTCGGCTCCGGTCACCACCTGGGCACCGAGCGCTTGCGCGCGTTTGAAGGCCAGGAGGTAGAGCAGGTCGTGGTTGAGGAAGCCGTCCTCCGGACACCACGTCGCACCGATGATGCGGCTCGGATTCAGGTGCTGCCAGCGCGCATTGACCTCCTCGGGTTTGAGGATTTCCACCGGCAGGCCCAGTTGCTGCTGCATCCGGGCGGCAGCGCGGGCTTTCTCCCAGGAATTACTCAACGACGCTTGGCTGCCTGGCTCCGCGCTAGCCGGATCCTCGTAGAGGAACAGGTAGCCGTTCTTGGTGAAGATCGTCTCGCGACGATCGTCAACCGGCACTTCCAGAACGTCGTAGAAGCGGCTGTAAAACGCCTCGGTGTACATCATTGCGATGACGTTTTCCCGGTCATCCCACTGGGCGCGAATGCAGGCTGCTGAACGGCTCGAGGAGCCGTTCCCAAGATTCGCTTTCTCCAGCACCGTGACCGAGTATCCGCGCTTCACGAGTTCAAAGGTGGTGAAAGCTCCAGTCACGCCCCCACCAATCACGAGGACATCAGCACGTTCGGAACGCACTGACTCTGTAGGTCGCATGACCCACCTTCCTGTCTGAGGCCTCGGCCTCGGTTGTGGCAGCGCGTTTGCTGCCGTGGTGATCTAGCTGCGCCTCGGCGCAGCTCCGAATCGCTCCAGAAGCTTCGTGACGCTGACGTGCTCGACCACACCGGTCTTCCGCTGACGCAGTTCGATGATGTCGTTCGCGGCGCCGCGCCCGACTGTCACCCGCCAGGGGATGCCGATCAGGTCTGCATCCTTGAACTTGAACCCGGCGCTTTCGTTCCGGTCGTCGAGCAGAACCTCGACGCCGGCGTCGGTGAGGGAACGGTAGATCCGTTCCGCGAGAGAGCGCAGTTGTTCGTCCTCCCAACGAACCGGAATGACGATCACGGAGTATGGCGCGATCGACTCGGGCCACACGATACCGTGCTCGTCGTGCTGCTGCTCGACTGCGGCGGCGGCGATGCGTGAGACACCGATCCCGTAGCAGCCCATCCAGACGGTCTGCTGCTGCCCGGTATCGTCCTGGTAGCTCAGCTTCATCGCCTGGGAGTACTTCGTCCCGAGCTGGAAGATGTGTCCCATCTCGATGCCGCGGCACTCCTTCAACCTCCCCTGCGGACAGCGTGGGCAGCGGTCGCCGGCTCGGGCGTTCTTCAGATCTGTGAACTCCGGAGTCGGAAAGTCCCGTCCGTAGTTCGCATTCAGAAGATGGACGTTCGTCGTGTTGACGCCGCAGAGGACGTTCCTCATTGGTTCAACCGACCGGTCCGCGATGATCCGGACACCGTTCAGCCCCACCGGACCCGCGAAGCCGACCTCCGCACCCGTCACCTGTTCGACGGTCGCGGCGACGGCGGTCTCGACGCGCGTTGCGCCGAGGTGATTCGCGAGTTTCAGCTCGTTGATCTCGAGGTCGCCGCGAATGCAGACCGCAACGACCGTGTCGTCCGCCTGGTAAAGGATCGTCTTGACCATCTTCTTCGCGGGAAGACCGTTGAAAAAGACGGTGAGTTCCTCGACTGTACGAACGTTCGGCGTATCGTGCCGCTCCATGGGCTTGGGTTCCTCGAGCAGATCCTGATCGAGTACCGAGTCGGCCTTCTCGAGGTTCGCTCCGTACTGACACGAATCACACTCGAGGATCATGTCCTCACCAGTCTCGGCGAGAACCATGAACTCCGCGGAACCTGAGCCGCCGATCGCGCCGGAATCCGCTTCGACCATTCGAACACGAAGGCTGCAGCGCTCACAGACGCGCTCATAGGCCGCACGCATCAACTCGTACGAGTGACGCATACCCTCCTCGTCCTGATCGAACGAGTAGGCGTCCTTCATGATGAACTCCCGACCGCGAATGATGCCAAACCGCGGGCGAAGCTCATCTCGGAATTTCGGTCCGATCTGGTAGAGCGTCACGGGAAGCTCTTTGTGAGACCGGAGTTCGCGACGGACGGAGTCGGTGATGACCTCCTCGGCTGTCGGCGAAAGGCAGAACTCTTCGTTCTTCCGATCGCTCAGGTGGAACAGGATGCTCGCCTGCCGGTACACGTTCCAGCGAGCGGTCTCGTCCCAGAGTGTCCGCGGCTGGAGAATCGGCAGATTGAGCTCGATTGCTCCGGCCCGATCCATCTCCTCGCGGACGATCTGCTCGACCTTCCGGATGACTCGCCACAACAGCGGCAGGTAGTTGTAGACGCCGCTGGCGACCGATTGCAGAAAGCCGGCCCGCACGAGCAGTTGGTGACTCGCACTGGTCGCTTCTCGAGGTTTTTCTTTCTTCGTATGAAGAAAGAGTCGACTTACACGCACGTTGGCTGCCTCCTTATGGTTCTTCCGCGCGTACGGAAAATTGTCAGGGAACCATCCATATACAATGAACTTAAGTACGCGCTTAAGTTACACAATACGCTACTGGAACCGTGATGATTCGTCAAGCCCGCACTCTCCAGGAGCTGCGGATGACCCACTTCGAACCGGTGAGCTCTCGGAGGCCGACCGGTCCTCGCGCGTGGAGCTTCTGCGTCGAGACACCGACCTCCGCGCCAAGTCCGAACTCATACCCGTCGGTAAACCGCGTCGAGGTGTTGAGATAGACCGCGGCCGCATCCACCTCGGCCAGGAATCGTTCCCCCGCCCGCCGATTATTCGTGAGGATCGCCTCGGAGTGTCCGGAGCTTTTCGCCTGGATAAAAGCAATCGCCTCCGTGAGATTGCGCACGGTTTTGACTGACAGCGTCAGGCTGAGAAATTCCCTCCCGTAATCCGAGGGGCGCGCGCGGCGGAGCAGTCGAGCCGGGTAGTGCCGTCGGAGTATGCGCCCGCTCGCCGCGTCGGCCTTGATGATGACGCCGTGCGACGCCAGCCTCGCCGCCAGTGCGGCAAGCAGCCGCGTCGCGATCGGCGCATCAAGGATGAGGGTATCGATGGCATTGCAGACGGTCGGACGCTGCGTCTTCGCATTCTCGATGATGGTCACCGCGCGGTCGATGTCTGCGCTCCGTTCGACGTAGGTGTGGCAAACGCCGGCCCCCGTTTCGATCACCGGAACGGACGCGTGGTCACGCACGAAACGAATCAGGCCGCGACCGCCGCGCGGGACGATGACATCAACGTACTCATTCAACCGGAGGAGCCGTCGAACGAGGTGTCGCTTCGAGGCATCGAGAAACTGAACGGCGTGCCGCGGGAGACGGTGTCGCTCGAGTGCGTCTTGAATGAGCGAGACCAACACGCGGTTCGTCTCATCCGCTTCTCGGCCGCCCTTCAGGATGATCGCGTTGCCCGCCTTGAGCGCGAGGCTTGATACCTCCACGGTCACGTTGGGCCGCGACTCATAAATAACGCCCAGAACGCCGATGGGAACGCGAACGCGCGAGATGTTCAATCCATTCCGCCGCCGATACTGCTCAATGACCTCGCCAACGGGGTCTTGGATGCGCTTCACTGCGAGGAGACTTTTGCGCATTGCGTCGAGACGGGTTGGCGTGAGGCGGAGCCGATCCGCCAGCGGATGGTCGGCACCTTGTCGATTGACGTCTCGCGCATTCGCCCGGAGAATGCGCCGCTGCGCACGCTGCAGGGACGACGCCAGTGTCACGAGGAAGGTATTCTTCTGTTCGGTCGTTGCGAGGGCCAGCAGACCGGCTGCCGCCCGCGCCCGTCGGCCAATGGTTGTCAGGAAACTAGTCATGGTGTTTGGCTAAAGATTGCGCCCGCTGAAACGCCGCTTGCACGGCCTCACGCCAGATTCGCCCCAGGCGTCGCTGGTCGAGGACTCGAAGTGCGGCTGCGGTCGTACCACCCTTTGAGGTGACGGCGCCACGGAGCTGAGCGAAGTCGCGTGGTTCATTCTCGACCAGCGCGGCGGCGCCGAGGTACGTCTCGCGGACGAGCTGTTGCGCCAGCTGACGCGGCATCCCCGCAACGACGGCCGCGCGCTCAAGGAGCTCGGCAGTATAATACCAGTAGGCTGGGCCGCTGCCGCTGACGGCAGTCACCAAATCGAGAACGCGTTCATTCCGCACGCGCACCGTCGTGCCGAACGCATTCAGGTACACCTCGATCCGACGGCGGTGACGCGCCGCGACTCGTGGGGCAGCGTACCAGGCGGTGACGCTCCGTCCGACGCGCGCAGCGATGTTCGGCATCGCACGAATGACGGTCTGGTGTCGGAGGTGGGTCCGGAGCTCACGCGTCGTGACACCCGCCATGATTGAGAGGACCAGCTGACCTCCAGCGAGCGCCTGGCGTGCGCCGTCAAAAACCTCTGACGACTGCTGCGGCTTCACCGCGAGGATGATCACCTGTGCGCCGGCCACGGCTCGTGATACCTCACCGACGGTCCGGATGTGAAAGCGACGGGCGATGTTCTCGAGCACCGGCTCGCGATCGCAACCGACGAGGGATGAACGGCTGACAACGCGTCGCTTGAGGAGCTGTTCGATGATGATCGAGCCCATGGTGCCGCAGCCGATGACGACGGTACGAGATTTATTCATACGGTTCGAAGATTATTCGCGTGGATGACCTCTCGTTCGATTCGTTTGGGATCGGCCAGTGCCTGATTGAGCGTTGACGCCCCATAGTCGACGACCCCGAAGGCAATCGTCTCATCTTGCTCGTTCAGTACCTCGACAATGTCCCGCGCATCGAACGAACCGACGATCCTCCTCACCCCGACCATGAGCAAACTCTTGCGCTTCTTCAGGGCGGCGGCTGCTCCGCGATCAATGACAATCGCTGCGTTTGAATGCTTCGCGCAAAGTATCCACCGCTCGCGGCTCGTCAACGTCCGCTTTTTCGCAAGGAACTTCGTCCCGAGGTCATCCCCGGCGATGATGGCGGCGATGTTCTCCGGCCGCAGACCGTTCGCGATCCAGACGTCCACGCCGGCGCTCGTCGCGAGTTGGGCAGCCTTGACCTTCGAAAGCATTCCGCCGGCGCCGAGTTCCGACGTCGAATTCGTACAGAGGTCGAGCAACGTCGCCTCGACGTCTTCGACGAAAGGGATGCGGGTGGCGTCCTGGTGCCGCTTCGGGTCTCTCGTCATGAGCCCAGCCTGATTCGTCAGGAGGAGAAGCGTTGAGGCCTCAAGCGCCACCGCGGTGTTCGCAGCCAGGATGTCATTGTCGCCGAACGAAAGCTCGTGGACGCTGACGACGTCGTTCTCATTCAAGATCGGGACGGCACCGAGCTTGAGGAGACCCGTCAACGTATGGAGCGCGTTCTCGTACCGTCGCCGGTCGATAAAATCATCACGCGTGAGCAGCGCTTGGCCGACATGAACGCCGTGCTCCTGGAAGAGCAGCTCGTATTCGTGCATCAGCCGCGCTTGGCCGATCGCGGCGAAAACTTGCCGCCGGACGGTCTGATCGGAGGACGCAGGCGCCTTCACCATCTCCCGTCCCGCAGCAACCGCGCCGGAGGTGACGAGCACAACCCCCCACCCCGCCTCTCGGAGGGTGAGGATCTGTGCGACCACCTGTCGCATAATATCCCGGTTGAGCGAAACACTGTTCGCCGTCAGGACACTCGTGCCAATTTTTATGACGATTCGTCGTTGCTGGTCATCCATAATCGTAGTGTACACTATTTTCTCCTCGCGAACGAAACGTGCGGGCTGACCGAAGGGCTGGAGCCCCTCGCTCGGCAAATGGGTTGTCATTGTGGTCGTCCGTACGCCGAACAGCTCGGGGATTCGCTGTGATGTCCAGCCACCGGAATGTCGTCCGGCAGACTTCCGAACGTCGAATCATACTAGTAGAAAAAAGGTTCCCATTACAGGCCAGGCTGGAGGGTTTTTAGGGTAGGATGGATCTAGGGTCTTAGGGTCCGTCGCTCTTGCGTCACTGTCCAAACCCTAAACCCCTAAACCCTTTGTTGACATTCTGAACAAACACTGCTAGCATCATCACAGACTGGCTAGTGGATACACTAGGCAGTTGTTTTAACAAGTTTCTAGTGGGTAGTGAAGTAATTTGTAGACTACTCGCACTACAAACTACCAACTACAAACCACCCACTCTCAATTATGGCCCAACCCTCACCCATCACCGCCGCCATCAAGCAGATCTGCGAAGAGAAGAAGATCCCCTACGATGCCGTCATCGAGACCATCGAAGCGGCGCTGGCCGTTGCTTACCGCAAGGATTTCGGCCAAAAGAACGAAAATATTAAAGTCGAATTCGATCCGGAAACGGCAGCGGCACGGGTGTTTGACGTGAAAAAAGTTGTCACCGATGAGTTCTACGAAGAAGCGATGAAAGCGCTTGAGGAAGCGAAAGCCGCGGCCGAAGCAGCGGAAGCGGCGAAGGCATTAACCGAAACATCCGGTGAAATGACGTCCGCGCCGGCCCCCGAAACGCCGAAAGACAATGAAGCCAAATCAGTGGAACCATCAGCCGAAGGCGAGGCCGAGGCCGAAGAACGATTTGACCCGAAGCTCCACCTATCCCTCTCGGAAGCGAAGAAACTGAAGCCAGACACAAGGGTGGACGAAGAAATCCGCACCGAGCTCTTCCCGCCAACCGCGTATGGCCGCATGGCCGCCCAAACCGCCAAGCAAGTTATCATCCAGCGCCTCCGCGAAGCCGAACGCGAGACAATCTACAAGGAGTACTCGGGCCGCGAGGGCACGCTTTTGAACGGCACTATCCAGCGGGTGGAGGGCCGGATCGTTCTGGTTGACCTCGGGCAAGCAACCGCCATCATGACCCCGGGCGAACAAATCGGCCGCGAGTACTACCGGCCGGGCACGCGCCTGAAATTCTACGTCGTAGCCGTAAACAAAACGCCAAAAGGGCCGGAAATCGTCGTTTCCCGCTCCCACCCGGAGATGGTGAAGAAGCTCTTCGAGACCGAGGTGCCGGAAATCGCCTCGGGCGCCGTGCAAATCCGCTCCATCGCCCGCGAAGGCGGCTCGCGAACAAAGGTTGCGGTTGTGAGCACCCAGAAGAACATCGACCCGGTCGGTTCGTGCGTCGGCCAGCGCGGCACACGCGTCCAAACGGTCATCGGCGAACTCGGCGGAGAGAAAATCGATATCATCGAATGGTCCGATGATAACGTCAAGTTTATTACCAATGCCCTATCGCCCGCCAAAGTCCTCTCTCTGAAACTCGATGAAGAGAATAAAATTGCCACGGTCGAGGTGAAAGAGGACCAGGTTTCCCTGGCCATTGGCAAGGGCGGGCAGAATGTCCGTCTGGCCGCGTAACTCACTGGCTGGAAAATCGATATCACGAGTGAAGAGGGAACGGTCCGAACGGCGCCTGACCGAACAGCGGAAGCCGGGGACGGGAAGCAAGAAGCTGGGGAGAAAAAGACTGATGCAGCCGAAGTGGTACCGGCTACGTCAGACGAGGAACCGACCGCCACTGAACCCACTCCCGACGCACCGGCCACCGAAGCTCCACCAGCCGAAAAACCAGAACCGAAGGGAACAAAAACCGAAGCTCCGCCGCCTAACCAACCTTCAACAGACTCGTCTCAACACTAATTTCTATGAATACGCTCTGGATCCCACTCATTGTTTCTCTCCTCGGTCTTGGTTTCGCTGCCTGGCTCCTGCGCCACGTCCGCACCTACTCGGACGGCACCGATGCAATGAAAGGCATCGCCACGGCGATCAAAGAGGGGGCGTACGCCTTCCTCCGTCGCCAGTACCGGACCATTGCCATCATTGGCGTCGTCCTCGCTGCCTTGATCTTCGGTATCTATGCCGTGACGGGGAAAGTGGACTTCGGCCTGAAGACTGCCGTTGCCTTCCTCTTCGGCGCGCTGTGCTCCGGCGTAGCCGGTTATGTGGGCATGGCCATTGCCGTGCGCGCTAACCTCAAGACCGCCGCGGCCGCAGACCGTCGGGATTTGAACCAGTCCATCCGCATCGCGCTCCGCGCTGGCGCCGTCGAGGGCATCCTCGTCGTCTCCCTGTCGCTCCTCGGCATCGCGGCCCTCTTCCTCACCTACGAAAAGTTCTTCCACTTCGACCCGCGGGAGATCCCCTCGCTCATCATCGGCTTCGGCTTCGGCGCTTCCATCGTCGCGCTCTTCGCCCAGCTCGGCGGCGGCATCTACACGAAAGCGGCTGACGTCGGCGCCGACCTCGTCGGGAAAGTCGAGGCGGGTATTCCCGAAGACGACAAGCGGAACCCGGCGGTCATCGCTGACCTCGTCGGCGACAACGTCGGCGACTGTGCCGGCCGCGGCGCCGACCTGTTCGAATCCATTGCCGCGGAGAACATCGGCGCCATGATCCTCGGCGTCGTGCTATACCAAGCGTTCGGCCTGAACGGCATCCTCTTCCCGCTCGTCGTGCTCGCCATGGGACTCGTCGCTTCGGCGATCGGCATCATGAGCGTCCGGGCGAAGTCGAACGACGAGGATCCGATGCATGCCCTCAACCGCGGCTACTACTTGACCAGCGGGCTCGTCGCCATCGGTTTCTACGGTGTCGCGCAATGGCTCCTCGGAGACAAGGCGCTGTGGTTCTTCGGGGCTGGACTCATCGGCATTGTCTTGAACCTCATCATTCTCCAGCTGACCCGCTACTACACGGATAATAAATTCCGGCCCGTGCGCTCAATCGCCAAAGCTTCAGAAACTGGGCCGGCGACGAACATCATCGCGGGTTTAGCCGTCGGCTTCGAGAACGTCGCGCTGCCGGTCGTCGCCATCGCTGCCGCCTTATGGGGATCTTTCGCGCTCGGTGAGGCCTCGGGCATTACCCACGGCGGCATCTACGGCACGGCCATTGCCACCATGGGCATGCTCGCCTCCGCCGCCTACATCCTGACCATGGATACGTTCGGCCCGATCACGGACAACGCCGGCGGTATCGTCGAGATGTCCGGCGCTTCGGAAGAGACCCGCGCCATTACCGACCGGCTCGACGCAGTCGGCAACACGACAAAAGCGCTGACGAAGGGCTACGCCGTCGGCTCGGCTGCCCTCGCCGCCTTCCTCCTCTTCTCCGCCTATCTGACCGAGGCGAAACTCACCGCCGTTGATCTGTCGAAAGTGCCGGTCTTCATCGGCGCGATGATGGGCGCGATGCTCGTCTTCCTGTTCTCGTCCTTCGCGATTCGGGCAGTCGGCAAGGCGGCCGGCACCATCATTGACGAGGTACGCCGCCAGTTCCGCGAACACCCGGGGATCATGGACGGTTCCGAACAACCCAATTATGCTGCGGCCGTTGATATTTCGACCCGCTCGGCGTTGCGGGAAATGATCCTTCCCGGCGTCATCGCCGTCGTCGTTCCCATCGCCGTTGGCCTCATTTTCCGCGCCGAGGCGGTCGCCGGCCTCTTGATGGTCGGTACGATTGTCGGCGTCATCACCGCACTCTTCATGAACAACACCGGCGGCGCCTGGGATAACGCGAAAAAATACATCGAATCCGGCCGGTACATTGACGCAAACGGCGTGAAGCAGGGGAAGAAAACCCCGGTGCACGCGGCCGCGGTTGTCGGCGATACGGTCGGCGATCCGCTCAAAGACACGGCTGGACCGTCACTCCACGTCCTCATCAAGCTTTTGGCTACGTTGACGCTCGTCCTCGCCCCGTTGTTCGTCTAACTCACCCGCGATGCCGTACGGACACCTCCGCTACTGGCTCCTCCCCTTCATTCGACGGCGCATCTTGGTCGTTGGCCTCGACAACCTGCCCCGGCACGCGGGCGGGTTCTTGATTGCCGCGAACCACAACGCCTGGGTGGACACGCCGCTCCTCGCCGGCGCCCTCTACCGGTCCTTGGATGAAAAAATCTTCTTCATCGCCCGGTCACGCCACTACGCCTCGCTCGGTGCGATCACTATTGACCCCGAACACCCGAACGGCGTCATCGAGGTGAGTCTCGACTACCTCCGGCGCGGTCACCCGGTGGTCGTCTTCCCCGAAGGCCGGAGCAACTCACGACGGACACTCGATCGCCCGAAGACCGGCCTGGCACGACTCGCCCACCTCTCGGGCGTGCCAGTTGTCCCGGTCGGCATTCGCGGGACGTTCGGCATCTCCGCCCCCTTTTCCATCCTCTGCTTCCTTCTTTGGTTTCGAAGGATTACCATTCACATTGGGCCGCCCCTCACCTTCCCGAAACTGCCGGCAAACGCCATCACGAAAAAGCGCCTGACGGAAACCTCGAACGTTATGATGGAAACGATCAGCGGACTCTGCGATAAGCCGTTCTCACCGCAATAGCATGGCTGCGTACCCACTCCTCCGCCGTACGCTCGTCCCCCTGTTGCGCCGACGCGTCCGGGTGGAGGGTTTGGAGCATTTGCCAGCGCACGGACCGTTCATCATCGCACCGAACCACCAAAGCTACCTCGATCCACCGATCGTCTGGTTGGCACTGGTGCCGTTTTTGAAAGAGAAACTCTGGTTCGTCACGAACGAGTACGTCTGGCGCGGCTTGCGGAAATACTTCGGCCAACGGGGCATCGCCTGGCTGGGCCTGCTGCCGCTCGTCACGAGCGAGAAAGCCAGGGTGCTGGATCTGGCGGTGGTACAACTCCAACGCGGGGAACGCGTCGTCATTTTTCCCGAAGGGACGCGGAATCGTACTGGGCAACCAATCCTCTTGCCCGGTCGCACTGGTGCGGCGCGGCTGGCGCTGGCGACTGGCGCACCGGTTGTTCCCGTCGGCGTCATGGCACCACCCGGACTCACCACCCGACAAGCGATCCGTAATTTCTTCTGGAGCCGCCACCCGGCCTTCATCAAGATCGGTCCGTCAATCAGCTTCCCGAAAACACCTGACGTTGATAAATTGAAGCTCATCGAGGTCACCACGACCATCATGAACGCGATCGGCCCGCTCTGCGGCAAGGAGTACCGCGGATGACCCTCGCCGCTGTCCAGCAGCTCTTCATTCCCCTCGCCCGGACGCGCCTGAAACCGGTTGAAGGAACCGAACGTCTTCCATCGCCGCCCTACATCATCGCGGCCAATCACGTCGATTTTCTCGATGGCTTCCTGGTCGCCGCCGCGTTTGTCGGCGCTCGACACCCGGCGCCGTACTTTATCAGCAAAACGAACAACTACGGCTGGACACGAGCGACCATCCAGGTGAACCCCGACGATCCGACCGCCGTCCTTGACCGGGCACTCGATCGCCTGCGCCGGGGGCAGACGATGTGCCTGTTCGTTGAGGGTTCTCGGAACCACACGCCGACGCTTCTGCCAGGTAAAACTGGTGCGGTCCGTCTGGCGCTGGCGGCGGGCGTGCCCATCGTGCCAATCGGTATCCAGGGTCCGCTCCCAAGCACCTATTTTTTGGGCTCGCTTTGGCACCTGCTCTGGCGGCCGAAGTCGGTGACCGTCCGCATCGGCGAACCCATGCGGCTACCCGACTTGGCAAATCCCTCGCACGAAGACCGCCGCCGTCTGACCGACGAACTGATGCGAAGAATCGCGCCGCTGTGCGGGAAAAAACCGGCTTGAGCGGATAACGAGTAAAGAGTAGAATAGATGTGCCACGCACGCCTACTCACTACGCACTACTCCCTACTCACTCCCGTATGAACTGGCAACAACTTTCCCGACTGCCGCGCGAAGAGCTTACGGCGCTCCAAAACCGCAAGCTCCGAAACTTCATCCGGCATTATCTCCCCTACTCACCGTACTACCGAGGGCTGTTTGAGCGCGCCACCCTCTCCTGGAACGACATCCAGACGACTGACGACCTCCAAAAAATTCCGCTGTCTTCTAAGGCTGACATCGCACCGACCGAGGACGACCGCGCCCGGCCACGCCAGTTCATCCTCCAGCCCGACGAAAAGCTCCTCAAGAAATACGCGAGCAAAAAGACGCTGCTCAAGCTGCTCTGGGGAAAGGCAACGAAGCAGAATGTCCATGCGAAGCTCGAGTGGGAGTACAAGCCAGCGCACATCCACTTCACCACCGGCCGGACCGCCCTGCCGACCCCGTTCACGTACTCGCGCTACGATCTGGAGTTGCTGAAAGAAACTGGGAGCCGGCTGTTTGAAGTCTCCGGCATCCCGTCGAAGGCCGTTGGTTTGAACGCCTTCCCGTACTCGCCACACCTCGGCTTCTGGCTCGCGTACTATGGCCTGCTCACCGCCGGCCTGACCGCGCTCGCGACCGGTGGCGGGAAAATCATGGGCACGCAGAAAATCATGGATTCACTGGAGCGCTTGAAAGTCAACATCATGGCAATCATCCCCGGCTACTGCTACCACCTGCTCCGCGAGGCCGTGAAACAGAAGCGCGACTTCTCCAATCTCCAGTACCTTATCTTCGGCGCCGAGCGCGTCTCGCCTGCCTTCCGCGAAAAAGTCCGCGAGTTGCTGACCCAGGTTGGCGCCAATGAAGTGAAAATCCTGGCTACCTACGCCTCGACGGAATTCAAAACCGCCTGGCTTCAGTGCAGCGAATCCACGGGCTATCATCTGTACCCTGACCTCGAATTCGTCGAGCTGGTGGACAAAGATGGACGCCGGGTCAAGGAAGGCGACCCAGGCGAAGTCGTCTACACGGCGCTCGACTGGCGCGCGACGGTTGTCGTCCGGTACCGGACCGGCGACCTGGCCCAAGGCATCGAGTACGGCCCGTGTCCAAACTGCGGCAAAACCGTGCCGCGAATCTTACCAGACATCCAGCGCAAGTCCGACGTGAAAGAATTCATGCTCACGAAGGTGAAAGGCGAGCTGGTAAACCTGAACAATGTCTTCCCGATCATGTCCGCCATCAAGGGCTTGGACGAGTGGCAGCTCGTGCTCGGCAAGCGGAACAACGACCCGCACGATCTGGATGAACTCGTGATGACCGTTTCCGTGAAGACCGGCGCAAACTTCGAGGGTGTCAAAGCCGACGTCGACAAACGCCTGCGCGACGAAATGCAGGTCTCGGCCCGCGTCGAAGAAGCCACGACCGAGCAGCTTATCGAGCGGCTCGGGATTGAAACCGAGCTGAAAGAGAAGCGCATCATCGACCAGCGGCCGATCACCTAGCGCTGGGGTTGACATCACCCGAGGTATCGGCTATCCTAAGGCGCTGTCTTCGCATTGGATTTTGCATGGCATTCCCCGACGTTGAACGCCGCGAGAACTAACAGCGGGGGATGCCTGACAGGACCCTGATGAGGAGGACGATGATGAGGACGAAGCGGGTCACTCAGCGTTACCAGCCGCCGAAAGTCGATCGGTACACGATCGACGTGGAGGTGGCGAGTCGTGAGTGCCCCAGGTGCGGTCAGCCCCTGAGACGTAACGGACGGTGCTCGTCGAATGACTGTGAGACCCAGTTCTCGCAGACGTCGGACGATCTCATCGTCGCGTACGAACGCTCTCTCGAAGACTGAGCTGCGCCCAGGTTCCTGAAGAAGGGAGGGAGTGGATGCTGTCGCACCAAGGCGGCCCGCTCCCTCCTCACCCTTTTTTGTGCAGAAAAAAACGAGGGGGTGCCGGCTCCGAAGAACCAACACCCCGTCACGCCGTCACGCCGTCGCCGCGGCCAGCCGTTCCGCATCCGGGAACGTCGGCCCTTCAAGCACCGGGTATTCCTTCGGCGGAGCGAACTCGGGGTACTTGGCCCGGAGGCGTTCGGCCGTCGCGTCCGGACTGTAATTCACGAGATCCTCGGGCGGCACGCGGACGATCCGCTTGACCTTGCGGTCGAGTTGCGGATCGTACACCTCCGCGTAGAGATACACGCACCGGCCGATCACGCAATTCCCCGTCTCGACCCGCGCGATCATATCTCCCAACCCCTGCTCCCGGACTTTCCGGTGGAGCGTGTGGTAGACTTGCCGGCTCGAAAAGTCATTCATCTCCCGCCTCCTTCAACACAGGGTGGTGTAGGCGATACGCACGTGATACCAAAAAGAGCTTTCCGCCGATCGTCCCGGGGAAAGCAAACGCACATGCATCATCTTTCCCCACCGATCCGGTAGGGCTAGAGGGAGCACCCGGCCCCTAAACCATTCGCGTACGCTCAGGTTCAGGGCGGGTTGCTGGAGGGTGTGTTCTGCTCCCTGGACAGACTCGCACACAGGCGAATCTTTCCGGAAAACAGAACCCAAGCTAGTTCTTGGTCCGCCTCCGCCACAAGGGCTTCGGCGAAATAACCTCACTCTGGATAATACGAATTGTCAACGATGTGAACGTAGTGTACACTGGGCGGGAAATGCCGTCAAGAAATGAAATACTTTTGCCCATCGATCTATGAACGTCACCGTCACCAAGCAACCGAAGAACGCGGTCGAACTCGACATCGAACTCGACGCTGACGCGTTCCAGAAATACCTGACGCGCGCCGTCCGTCGCTTAGGCGAAACGGTCACCATTCCCGGATTCCGCAAAGGCAACGTGCCCGAGGATATCATCAGGCAAAAGCTTGGCGAAAAAACCATTCTCGAAGAGGCGGCCGAAAAAGCCGCCAAGGATTCCTACAGTCAAGCGGTTGGTGAAAACAAACTCACCACCGTCGGTCCGCCAAAAATTGAAATTTTGAAACTGGCGCGCGGTAACCCCTTCCACTTCCGCGCGCGCGCCGCACTCCTGCCCAAAGTGACGCTGGGGAAACTCCACTCGATAAAAATGAATCGGAAGCCGATCACTGTCACCGAGGAAGAAATGCAAAAAGCGATCGACGACCTCCGCAACTACCGCCGGACGGAAACCGCCAGCTTGGAACCGGCGAAAAGGGGTGACAAAATTGAAATTGACTTGGAGCTGTTCCGCGATGGCGTCCCGGTTGACGGCGGCCAGAGTAAAAACCATCCGCTGGTGCTCGGCGACGGCAGCTACATCCCGGGGTTTGAGGATCAACTGTATGGCTTACGGCCAGGTGACACCAAAGAATTCACGCTGACGTTCCCGAAAGACTACCGGGCAAAACATTTAGCGGGTAAACCAGGACAGTTCCGGATCAAAGTGACGAACCTGTTCCACCTCGCAATCCCCGAAGCCGATGATGCCTTTGCCCAATCACTCGGCGAGCTGAAAACCATGGCCGATCTGAAAGCGAAACTCAAAGAGAACCTCGAACGGGAAAAAAAAGACCGCGAAGAACAGCGCGTTGAGGGTGAACTGCTTGATACCATCATCACGGCTTCCCAGTTCGAAGAAATTCCCGACCAACTGGTCGAGCAAGAGGAGGAAAAAATGCTCGACGAACTGGAGCACGACATTGAACACCGCGGAATGAAAGTGGACGATTACCTCGCCAGCATTAAAAAAACCCGTGACGAACTAAAGAAAGAGTTTGCCAAGGGCGCGGAACGGCGGGTGAAGAGTGCGTTGCTCCTGCGCGAACTGGGGCAGGCGCAGAACGTCTCGGTCGGCCGGGAAGAACTCGAGAAAGAACGGGCTGAACTGAAAGAGCGGTATGCCGAGGATCCGGCGGCGCGCTCCCGCTTGGACGACGACGAAGTGACCCGCTACCTGGCCACGGTCATCAGCAACCGCAAGGTCATTACGAAGCTGAAAACTGACCACGTCAACTGACCTATGCGCCTTGGCGCCCACGTTTCCATTGCCGGCGGACTCTGGAATGGTCCGCTCAATGCCGGAAAACTCGGCTGCGAAACCTTTCAAATTTTTTCGCGCAGCCCGCGCGGCGGCAAACCGCCAGTCATTACGACGAGCGTCTTGAAACAGTTCCAGGCCGCGATGGCCCAGTATGGCCTGCGCGAATTCGTCATCCACACCCCGTACTTCATCAACTTCGCCTCGACCACGCCGTCCATCCGCTACGGCTCCATGAGCATTGTCCGCGAAGAACTCGAACGGGGGACGAAGCTCGACGCCGCCTACGTCGTCACCCACCTTGGCTCAACGAAAGACGCCGGCAAGGAACTCGGCATTCACAAGACTTGGCGCGCAATCCAACGCATTCTTGATGGGTACAAGGGGACAACGCAACTCCTCCTCGAAATCTCCGCTGGCGCCGGCGACTTGGTTGGCGGATCGTTTGAAGAACTCGCCGCCCTCCTCAAAAACGTGGAGGCGAATGCGGCCTATAAAAACAAAGCCCACATCTGTTTGGACACCTGCCACACGTTCGCGGCTGGCTACGACCTCCGGTCAAGCATGGCAGTAGAAAAAACGCTCAAGGAGTTCGACCGGATCATCGGTCTGCAGCGATTAAAATTCATTCACGGGAATGATTCAAAATTTGGTCTCGGCGAGCACCGCGACCGCCACGAGCACATCGGCCAAGGACGCATCGGCCGTGAGGGCTTCCGCGCGATCGTGAATCACCCCAAACTGAAAAAACTGGGGCTGGTGCTCGAAACACCGCCGGATGGCATGGCGAATGATCTGAAAACACTAAAAATACTAAGAAAAAGTGAGTAGTGCCTAGGGAGTAGCGAGTAGCCGTTGCATTCGTCTACTCCCTACTCGCTTTTCCATTTTCTTCGTTCGCGGTACCCTACAGCTATGCTCACCGCCGCACTCCAAACTGCAGAACGTGTCGCCCGCGAAGCCGGCCGGCTCCTGCAACGGCACTTTACTACGTTGCACCGCAGGCAGATTCACACGAAAGCAAAAGCCGAGCTCGTCACCGACATCGACCGGCAGGTGAATCGTTTGATTATCCGCCGGCTGCTCGGAAAATACCCAGACCATGGTATTCTCGCGGAAGAGGGCGGGAACCGTCCCGCACCGTCGGGATACCGCTGGATCATTGATCCCTTAGACGGCACCACGAACTACGTCACCCACATCCCGTACTTCAGCGTTTCCATTGCCCTGACCGTGAACGGGAGTCCGATCCTCGGCGTCGTGAATGCACCCGAAACGAACGAGTGCTTCACGGCGATCGTCGGGCAGGGGGCGCGTTTGAATGGACACGCTATTCATACCTCCCAAGTGTCGGCGCTGAAAAACAGCATGGTCGCCGTGAGCTATGGCAATTCACGGACGGCCATCACCCGAGCCGTCGAGATCACGCGCCGTTTGCGCTTTGCCTCCCACCATCTCCGGCACAACGGGTCAGCCGCTCTCGACCTCGCCTACGTGGCGGCCGGTCGCCTCGATGCAACGATCATGGCCGGACGGGTCCACCCCTGGGACGCAGCCGCTGGCGTGGTCATCGTCCGCGAGGCTGGCGGGCAGATCTCCGACCTCGACGGTCAGCCGTTCACCTGGCAGTCGACTGCCCTGCTGGCATCAAACTTCCACCTCCACCGCGCCTTGCTCCGCAAACTCGCATGAGAACATATGAACTTCGCGGCCGCGTCATCCGCGGCGAGGGCTGGGGCCGGAAGCTCGGCTACCCAACGGCCAACCTCGATCACGACTACTTCCGTTTCCACCCGATACCACCGGGCGTCTACGCGGCCTTCGTGACGGTTGGGAAGCGCCACTACCGCGCCATTGCCATCATTGGTGTCCCCTTCACCTGGCAGCCGAAGCGGACAAAACTCGAACTGCACCTGCTCCGATTTTCCGGCCGCCTCGTCGGTCGCATGATGCACGCCAGGCTCATTCGCCGCATCCGGTTGGTCAAGCAATTCCCGAACGTGCCGACCATGCTGAAAACAATCAAAGCCGATATCGTCGCCGCGAACCGCAGCCTGTCAGGCCATGGCCAACCGAAAACAACTCGCCGCGGTTGAGGAGGCGTGCCGAGAGCTACGCGCGGGCGTGGCGTTTCTCAAGACCGCCCTACGGCCCGGCCTCACCGAACGCCAAGTCGCGAACCGGCTCCGCGCGTTTTTTCGATCCCGCGGGTTCAGGCGCTGGGCCTTCTCCTTCATCATTGCGGCTGGCCCCGCGGCGGCCAATCCGCACCATCCGCCCGGCCATCGCCGACTTCGAAAAGGAGACATGGTCGTCTGCGATTTCGGGCTGCGGATCCGCGACACGGCCTCGGACATGACGCGGACGTTCATCCTCGGGAATCCTTCGCGACGGCTCGCCCGCGTCTACCGAACCGTGCGCCAGGCCCAGCAGCGCGCCGCCGCGGCCCTTCGACCACGCATTGAGGGCCACCGCATTGACGCTATCGCCCGGGGAATCCTCAAGCGCGCGGGATATGAAAAATACTTCCTCCACGCCACCGGCCACGGCGTCGGCTATAAGATTCACGAGCCGCCCTGGCTCTCCCCGAAAAAACACGGTGTCCTTCGGGCCGGTGACGTGGTCACGGTTGAACCCGGAGTGTACCGCAAGGGCTGGGGCGGTATCCGTATCGAAGATATGTACCTCATTACTGCCCGCGGCCACCGACATCTCTCGACTATTCCCAGCCGCCTGGAAAATGCTATCATTCCCCTATGAGCCCCGTGTCCACAACCTCGAATACGAAGCAACCACCGCCGACGGAACTGCCGCAAGGGTTGGAGCAGCCCGAATTGCTGGAACCGATCGAGCGGCAAGAACCAGAACTGACTGGCCGGCCAAGCGAACCGCTGTTGCCTGCAGGGAATAACCTTTCACGACAGCTAATTATTCTGGCGGCCATTGTGGTCGTCCTGATTATCCTGGTCATCATTTTCCGATGACTGGACCGATCCTGCAGGAGACCGGGGAAATCCCGGTCTGCCCGAAGTGCCAGGCGCACCATTTTCCGCACGAGTCGTGCAAATCATCAGCCGAAGACACAGTGCCTCTCTGCTCGCTCTGTGTCGGGAATCATCCGACGACTGAGTGTCCGGTGCTCAGCCCGAACACACCCTGGGAACAACCGGAACTGAAAGCGAAGAAAAAGCGCCGCCCCCGCGGACGGCGACGACGCTAGCGCTCGCCCACAACTATGCCGACAAAAAGCTTCATCGTCACCCGGAATTTCACCAGGCGTCGGACGAATTGCGCGTGGCGATTTTTAGAAAGGGGGTGAGTCGAATGGCGCTCTTCTTTGGACCAGATGAAGACACCGAGGATGAAGCCCCGGGAGACGCGTCGCTAGAAGCCATGGCTGAAGATGAGGAAAAAACGGACCAGGCAGACACGGCGATGGAAGAAGGAAACGAAGGCACGGTCTGATCTCCTATCACATCTTTGAAACGGGCGGTGCCGAGCCGTCCGTTTGGTTTTCATTTTCCATGCCGCCGGTCGTCCCGCACCAAAATGGTGCGGGATCTTCGCTGCGCTTCGAGAATCGTACAGCACCACTCGCATTACTCGCATTACTCGGGTGCTGGGTCCGGCCTTCAGGCCGGAAACCCTTTTGCCGAGGGCGGGAATCGAACCCGCATGCCTTGTGGGCACGACATTTTAAGTGTCGCGCGTATACCAGTTCCGCCACCTCGGCTCATTGGCATGGCAACTATAATGAACCACCGCGGAGAGAGCAAGGTGTTGGGAGGAGGATATTACTTTGCGGCAGCCGCGAACCGCGCGTTGACCGCGTCCCAGTTCACGTTGTTGAGCACCGCCTGGATGTACGCCTTCCGGTCCGATCCGTAATCGATGAAATACGCGTGTTCGTAGCAGTCGATGGTCCACAGCGGCACTGACCCCCAGACGCCGCCGTGGTTGTGAGCGTCCGCCAAGTAATTGTGAATTTTTCCGTCGGACGGGTCCCAGGCCGTCACCATCCAGCCGCGCGCGGCCATTGAGCAGGCCACGGCATCTTCCATGAAGGCTTCCCAGGAACCGAAATCCTCCTTGATTTTGTCGACGACCGGCCCTTGTGGTTTTCCATCGCCGCCGAGCGAAGAAAAATAGAGTTCGTGGAGCACCTGCCCGTCGGCGTTGAACGTCTCCTCGAGCTTCAGCGCACGGTACGGAGAATACGTCGCGGCCGCTTTCGCCCGGTCGGCAGTCAAGAGCGCTTCCTCAATCTCGTTGCGCTTGTTCACGTAGCCCGCGTAGAGCTTGTCGTGGTGGATCTCGTTCGTCTTGGCGCTGATGCCCTTCAGAGCGTCTTTGCCGAAGGGAAGGTCTTTGATATTGAAGGGCATAGTAGACAAACTATACGGCGCTAGGGCCGATAGAGCAAGTATAAGCGAAGGGGCCCTCACGAGCAGGGCCCCACGCCAGATATTTCACCCCCGTAGGGGATCCAGGCGGTTCTTGACGCCTAGATCTGACTCGTCTTCCGGATCGACGTGAACGAACGAGGACTCGCGCGGGTCATGAGATTGCTCCCATGTGTGTCGACGCAGCTGCGCCGCGCCACTGATGACGCGGAGCGCAACCGGCCAGGAGAAGCACCTCGCTCCTCCCGGCCACTTTGTCATTAAACGCCCTTTGGGGAAATTTAAAAACGTACGTCAGATGTGTACGCGTGCTCATTCTCTCGTTCGCGCGAACGAGAGAATGAGCGATTAGGAAAGCGTTTTCCGAAGAATAAGGAACTCCCCGCGGATCTGCGCGCCCCCAGATAGTACGTAGAGGTAGACCGTCGGGTCGTAGTCATCGAGTCCGGATGTGGTCGTCACCTGGGCGGTTTTGAGTCCTTGATCCAGGAGCCACGTCAGCGCCGGACCGAGCAACGCCGAGCCGATCTGCCAGCCACCGACATCGCGAGAGATGAGCACCCCCCAGTCCATCGAGTCGTCGGCGTCGGCTTTGACGTCGCACAGCCCGACGATCTTCCCTGACCGGCGTGCGATCACCATGCGCTGCGCAACGGTCGTGTTGAAAGCTTCAGCTTCTCGAGCACCCTCCCCCCATTCGCCGCCCGCTGCTGCTCCCGCACATCCGATGGTACCTCGGTCGGGTACTCGGCTCGCCCAACCGGCTGCTCGTTGCCGATTTCCTTCCACCATTGCCAGTACGGCTGGTAGGAAAAAAGATGAACTCGGCAATTTCCTCTGGATTAATCCGGTCGACTATTCCAACGTCAAGGTCGGCGGGCCGCTGCAGGTCTATTATTTCCGCCAGGTTCCATTCCCCTTGCGCTAGTGGTTTGAACCCAAGATCAATCATGTTGACAGATACGAAAAAAACCTCTATAATAAAGAGGAAATCGAAAAACAAAGCTAAGAAACACATGATTGCGAAAAGTCTGCGATTGCGGGTGCTGCTGCTCGCACTCGTCGTCAGTGTCAGCCTCGTCTCACTGCCGTCGAGCGAGGTCGCGTTGGCATTGAACCAAACGCAACTCTCCCAAACGATCAACAACGGTACGCTCGGCGTCGATGTCGTCGACGCGGGCGGCGTTTCGGTCGGCAGCCCGTCCGCGGCCTTCAGCACGGCCACATTCAGTTTCGATCCGCAGACGACCACCGCGACGCTCGGCACCTCATCCCAGCGCATTCGCGTGAGCAACGGCACGTCAACCGCGACCTGGAACTTGGCGATGGCCGCGACCTCCGGCCCGACCGCCCTCTGGACGACCGGTTCGATTACGATGGATTTCAACGGATCGGCGACGCAGGGACGGCTGACCGTCGATCCGTCTGCCGGCACCATCGCACCGACGAACGCCTACACGACGACCGGCCTGACGCGCGGCTCATCCACCGCGTTCGCGCAGGGCACGGTGGACAGCGTTACGCTCCTGACGGCCGGCGCCACCGCCGACCGGCCAGGCCGCTGGGACTTCACGGCCGTAACGCTGACGCAAGACGTTCCGGCGACGCAGTCGCCCGGCACCTACACGCTGACCATGACTGTGACAGTCGCCTGATGACGCGGGCGCCAGGCAGGGCGAGCAGCGTGATTTTTTGGTATCATACAAGTGCATGTTTTCAATTCTCCGCCGCGTCGGATTCGTCGCCGCCGCGTTCAGTGCGCTGGTGCTGTTCGTCTCCGCGGCTGAATACGGCGGGATTGGCGCGCGGCCGGCCGTCCCAGACCCCTCGCAGCCAAACGGCGACAGTTGGTTCGTCTACTCCCTGCCGCCAGGCGCCATTCACGAAGACGCTGTCGAGCTCCAGAACACGACCAGCGACCCCCAGGACGTCCTGGTCTACGCCGCCGACTCCACACCTAGTTCCGACGGCGGCTTCGCTTTAAAACAGTACAGCGAGGCGATGATCGGCGTCGGCAGTTGGGTACGGTTTTACCCGAGTGACCCGCCGGCGCCCGCCAACCGAAACGATGGTGTCCTGACGCTCTGCGGCTTCAAGACGCCTCCAGCAACCCGCCAACCCCTGCCGGCCGAAATGGCTGCCTGGTGTACCGGCACCACAGCCATCGAGCTGACCTTGGCGCCGAATAGCACACATCGCGTCGGGTTCGTCATCACCATTCCTGACAGCCTCAACGCGGGGGAACATACCGGCGGCATCGTCTTGCAGAAACGGCAAGCCGAAACGCAGGCGACGGAGGGAAGTGCGCTCATTCTCACCACGCGCGTCGGCGTCCGCATCTACGAAACCCTGCCCGGCGAGATTCGTCGCGAGCTGCGCTTCACGCGCTTCTCGATTACCCGGAACGGGCGCCTTCGCGAATACACCATCACCGTGGGCCTGCGCAATGAAGGAAATGTCAGCGTGCGGCACACCCTTCGCGTTCACGTTGATGACCGGCTGTTTCGGCGGCCCCAGCCAGCCATCGAGCGTCAACAACAGGTGCTTCGCGAGGACGAATTGACGACGAATTTCGCCTGGCGCCCTCCGATTATCGGCGTCCTTCGATTCCAAGCCATCGCGACCTATGACGGCGCTCAAGGCCCACGTGAGATTCGAAGCGTTCCGGTCGTGCTCTGGGTCATCCCGTGGGCAGCGGTCATCGGCATTCTGGGAGCGGTGGGTATAGCCGTGACGCTCTGGCTCTTGGTCCGGGCGCGTCGGCGACGTCAGCGACGACGAGAAGACTGGCGACCGTACGTCATTCAGGTCGATGACGATCTGGATGCTCTCGCCCGACGATTCGGGGTATCCTGGCGCCTGCTCGTCCGAGTCAACCGCATCCGGCCGCCCTACCGACTTGAGGAGGGTAAAACCATCCTCGTCCCGTTCGGCCACCTCACCACACAAAAAGGTGTTGACGATTGATGTTTATTGTGCTATACTAGGGGTGGTGCAGCTAGATTTTCCTGAGAACAAAAAAATGCGTCGCATCCAAGAAGTCCTCCTCTGGAAGTTGAATATCCGCGCTGCCACCACGGCCGTTGTGGTGGTGGCGATGTTGCTCGTCGGCGCATACGTGTATGCGAGCAGCACGTCGAACTTCCAGCAGACCATCAACGCCGGCACGCTGGCGATCGACATTGTCGACGGCACGACCTACGCCTCGGTCGCTAGCCCGGTTGTCGCCATGGGCGCCCGCACGTTCAGCTTCGCCTGTCAGACCGCGACCGGCACGTTCGGCTCCGCCTCGCAAAGCATCTACGTCCAAAATCCGAACGCGGCCAACAACGGCTGGACCGCCTCTCTGGCGGCATCGGCCACGACCGCGGTTTGGGACGCCGCTGCAGTGGTGGACTACGACTTCAACGACCCCACGACGTCGGGCTGCGCCGATGGGGCCGACACCGACGCGCTGGCTGGCCAGATGACCGTCAACCCAGCGACCGGCACGCTGGTCATCGGCCAGTGCAACGCCTGCGCAACGACGAGCATCACCCTGGGCTCATCGACCGGCTACAACGAAGGTGTGACGAATTCCGTCACGGTCCTGACCGCCGCGGCTGCCTCGAACGACATCGGCGACTGGAAACTGACCGGCGTTTCCATCAGCCAGACGATTCCCGAAGAGCAGCCGCCGGCCAGCGACTACGACGTCAACATGGTCCTGTCGGTCGTGGCGTCGTAACGGACGCCACGAGAACGCGGTGCGCGGTTCGTCCGCGCGATTTTTTTTTGCTATACTCTTCGTATGTCTCTCCGCAAACACCAGACCAGGCTGAACGATGGGCGGTTCGCCGTGGCCGCGCTGCTGTTGATCAGCCTGTCCCTGATTCTACCGTCAGGGACGTTAGCAATTACCTACGGCGGGCTCGGCGGCCGGCCGGCCTTCCCGCGGCCCGACAACCCGCGCACGGAAAACATCTTCGTCTACACGCTGGAACCCGGAACATCGGCGGCTGACGGCCTGTTCGTCATCAACACGACCGAGACGACCAAGACGGTTTTCGTCTACTCGGCCGACTCGACCCCCTCGAGCGACGGCGGCTTCGCCTGCGAACAACTTTCCGCCTCGAATCAGGGCGCGTCCGCAACCAAGAAAGACGCTGGGGCGTGGATCATCCTCGGGCGACCGCAGCCGGCGCTACCAGCCGAAGCCGCACTACCCGCCGACGCCACGGCCGTCAGTTTCGCTCCGCCGACGGTGACGCCCACCCTAACCGAAGCGGAGGCGACGTCAGACGTTGACGGCGATGGACTGCCGGCGCAAACAGAGCGGGAACGCTCGACCGACCCGTCCAACGCTGACACGGACAGCGATGGATTCACCGATAAACAGGAAATCGACGGCGGCTACGACCCGCTCCAGCCGATCGTCCTCACGCTCGAATCCCAAACGAAGATGCTCGTGCCCTTCACGCTGTCTATTCCGGAAACTGCCGACGTCGGGGAGCATGACGGCTGCCTCTTGGTCCAAGAGAAGAAGCCGCCGGTCGAAAACGGCGAGGGCGTGCTCATCTCGACGCGGACCGGGCTGCGCGTGGCCGTAACCGTACCCGGCGACATCGTCCGTCAACTGGCCATTAGCGGACTCGAGATCCAACCGCGAGCGCGGGGCGGAAAAATCCTCCGGCCCAGCGTCCGCAACGAGGGGAACGTTTCGGTGGACGCCGATGTATCCGTTGTCACGAAAAACCTGTTCGGCCAGGTCGCCATGCGCCACGGCGGCCAGTACGCGATCCTCCGCGGGCAGACGAACGCATGGAACTTCGAATTCCCACAGACGTTCTGGGGCGGCTGGTACGCGGCCTCGCTCACGGTCGCCTACGATCCAGATCCGAGCGCGGAACTCGGCGCGGACGGCGAGCGCTCGAAAACGCTCACTGGACCAACGGTCCGGTTCTTCCTCTGGCCGTCGGTCCAAGCACTCCTGATCATCGCCGCGCTGCTGCTCTTGGTCGCCCTGCTGATCAGTCTTGTCCTACTGGCCCGCCGACGCCGACGGCTGATCGCGCAGACCTGGGTCTCGTATCACGTGCAGCCTGGTGATACGATCCGCAGTCTCGCCGAACGATTCCGAGTCTCGTGGCGCGTCTTGGCCGCGGCAAACCGTTTGCGACCGCCCTATGACGTGCCAGCCGGCAGCACGCTTCGCGTTCCGCCGACCAATTCCCGCTAGCTTCCGCGAAACAATGGACCGGGAAGGATGAATACACAATTTCAGCAGCACCATCGGGGCAACAGCAAGTGGGTTTTCGTCCCGGTCGTTGTGCTCATGCTGACGGTGCTGGCCCTCGTCTACACGTACGCCGTGTACCTGCCGAATGTGCGTGATGTGCGGCAGCGTTTCTCGTCCCGGTACCCATTCCTCAATCCGAGCGCGGCGCTCGTGGAAAAGGATGATCTCCTCGTCAATTTCCAGTCGCTCCGCGATCTGTTGTCGAGCACCTACCAACAGCGAGACGACTATCTCATCTCACTCTATTTTGAATACCTGCCGACCGGAGCGAATATTTCCCTCAACAAAGACGAGCGCATATGGCCGGCGAGCCTCATCAAAATCCCCGTCGCCATGGCCGCCATGAAAAAAGTGGAGGCGGGGAAGTGGCAGCTCACGAACGAGTTGGTCATCCTCGATGAAGATAAAGACAGCGAGTTCGGGACGCTCTACCAGCAACCGACGGGGACAACCCTCACGATCGAGCGACTCCTGGGAGAATCGCTGGCAAACTCGGACAACACCGCGCACTTCGTCCTGCTGCGCAATCTGGACGCTGCGGAACTTGAGGACGTCTACAACCGCCTCGGCCTCGATGACATCATCGATGCCCTCAAGCGGGCGCCCAAAGAGGAGGAAACGGACAACCGGATTACGGCCAAGCGCTACTCCATTTTCTTCCGCTCGCTCTACAATGCCACCTACCTGACGCCCGAATACTCGCAACGCTTTTTGGATATCCTCAAAGACTCGCCGCGCGAATACGTGAGCCGTGGGCTCCCCGCAGACCTCCTCTTTGTCCACAAAACGGGGGTTCGGACCGATGAGGCGGTCTGGGCGGATGCGGGCATCGTCTACCTTCCTGAACGGCCATACTTGCTCACCGTCATGCTGCAGAAAAAAGATGGAACCGCGCCTGTTGAAGCGGGTGACGTAGAAAAACTCTTTGAGGAGATTTCCAAAGCAATCTACACCTATGTGGCCGGGGCGAAGTAGGACGTTGCTGGTCACGCTGCTCGTGGCGGTTTTTCTGACGACCGGCTTCAACCCGGCCGCGTTCCTGGCGGTGGCGGACCAGTTCCTCCGACCGCCGGCGGGAAACGTCGTCGACAAAATCTACCTGGCCAAACAGAATCGCAACGTGGTCGACAACTTCGGGTTCGGCGTCCGCGGTGCGCAGGCGGCGCTCGACCCGAACGAATTGGAATACGCCATCGACCTCGGCCCGGTCAGCGGCAGCGCAACCGCCAACTACGTCTACGCGTCGTTTTTCAACCCATCGGGATCGGGGAGGACCGCCGTGGTGAAACGGATCGCCATCCGAGCGAACGCCGTGGCAGTGGCCAACTACGTCAATCTGACGCTCCGACGAACGACGGCGGCCTCGGCTGGCACGCAGGTGACCGCGGCGAACATTCCGAAGAAACATAACGATTCGACCAACCCAGTTCTGGACGTCCGCCACACCGGAGTCACGGTCACGCTCGCCGGCACCACGAACTCCCGCCTTCTGTCCCAGGCGCTGCCGGGCGCGGCCGGGGAATTCCATAGCTATCGGGACATCGCCTTTGCCAATGATGAAAAAATTGTGCTCCAGCCCGGTGAAGGCATCGCCCTGTACCAGGAAGCGGCTGGCGACGCGGATCAGCGCATCCGTCTCTACGCGGAATGGGAGGAGGTGACGAGCGCGCCGTCAGCCCAGACGGAATTTCTCTTTGCCTTTCCGCGCGTGGAAAATGCGGCGGCCGCCAACTACGTCTACAATTCTTTTTTCAATCCCGCCGCCTCCGGCAAGACGGCCATTGTGAAACGTATCTGGTTCGGCGCGGAAACCTGTGACACCACGGCTGTCTACACGAACAACGTTGTCATCCGAAGAACATCGGCGGCGTCCGCCGGCACGGCGATCACTGCATCGGACGTTCCGAAGAAACACACGGGAAGTCCAAACAGCGTCATGGACTTTCGCCATACCGGCGTTACCGTCACGGCCGTCGGCGGGACCGACGCCCGGCTCGGCCATGTCACGCCGTGCGGGGCCGCCGGACAGCCGCACGGCCGTATGGAAATCAACTTCCATGCGAGCGATGAGAAACTCATCCTCCAGCCCGGCCAGGGAATTGCGCTGATGTCCGATGCCACCGGCGATATCGACCAGCTCGTCCGCATGGTCATTGAGTGGCAAGAGGTCGCGTCGGCCAGCACGCCTGCCTCCCAGGGTGAGTATGTCTGGGCGTCGCCGAGAATCGAAGTTGCGGCCGCTCTGAACACCAATTTTTATACGTTCTTCAACCCCTCGGGCTCCGGGAGAACGGCGGTCGTCAAACGGCTGGTCATCAGAAACAACGCCGACGCACTCGCCACCTACTCCGCGTTCAACCTGCGCAGAATTACGGCTGCCTCGGGAGGAACGCTCATCACGGCCGCCGATCTGCCAAAAAAACACACGGGCACGGCCAATGCGGTGACCGAGGTTCGCTGGTGCGGCGCGGCGTGCGGAACCGCGATTACCGCCACCTATGCCGGCACGACCGACTCGGACTTGCTGCAGGTCAACGGGCCGGGAGCCGTCGGGCAGGTCATCGGGCAGCGAGAGATCAGTTTCGGGGACAATGAAAAGCTGGTGCTCCAGCCCGGAGAGGGGGTCGGGCTCTACATCGACGTTCTGGCTGGCGACGTGGACCAGTACGTCAAAGTTCTCATTGAGTGGGACGAGGAAGCCTCCGCGCCGGCCGCGCAGGGTGAGTACTTGATCGACATCGGCCCGGTGGCCGGCAGCACGAGCGCCAACTACGTCTACGCGTCGTTTTTCAACCCGGCCGCCTCGGGCATGACCGCCGTTGTCAAACGCGTCAGTCTGCGGATTGACACCGTCGCCGCAGCCGTTTACATCCCCGCGACGCTGCGCCGCACCACGGCCGCCTCGGCTGGCACGCAAATCACGGCGGCGAATATCCCCAAAAAACACACGGGCACGGCCAACTCGGCCATGGACGTTCGGCGCACTGGCGTCACGGTGACGCTGGCCGGCGCCGCGGATTCTCGGCTGACGAGCGTCCACACGCCCGGCGCGGTCGGCAGCGCCATCGCCCCGTCGTTGAGCGGTCATAAAGAATTCCTCTTTACCAACGACGAACAGATCATCCTGCAGCCGGGCCAAGGGATGGCCGTCTATCAGGAGGCGGCCGGCGATGCGGACTTCCGCGTCAAAGTCCTCATCGAGTGGGACGAGGTCGCGTCGGGGAGCACACCGGCGTCTCTGGGCGAGTTCCTGATGTCGTCGGGGCCGGTGGCCGGCTCAACGACCTCCGGCTACGTCTACGGCACGTTCTTCAATCCCGCCGGCTCGAGCAAGAACTACGTCGTCAAGCGCGTGGAAATCAGGGTGAACCGCACCGGCACGCTCGTCGCTCCCGGGTACATTCCGGCCACCATCCGGCGAGTCACCGCCGCATCAGCCGGGACACTCGTTGCGGCCACCACTATCCCCAAGAAGCATACGGGGACAGCCGATACGACTGCGGAAATCCGGCACACGAACGTGACAGCGACGTTCGCCGGCGTCACCGACTCCCGGCTGCTCGGCGTGACGGTCCCGGGTGTCGTGAATGAGGTGATCGGGCAGTACGAACACGCGATCGTCTACCAGGACGAGCTCATTCTCAAGCCCGGCGAAGGCCTGGCCCTGTACCAGGAAGCGACGGCCGGCGACGGACTCCTGCAATTTCGGTTCGCTTTCGAGTGGAGCGAGTCCACCATTGGAGGCGGCGGCTCCCTGACCGTGGACATTGTGGACAGCGGCGGCGCTCCGGTCGCCAGTCCGTCCGTCGTCATGAATGCGCTCTCACTCTCCTTCGCCGTACAAACTGCGACCGGCACGTTCGGCGTGGCGAGCCAACGTGTTCGCGTGACGAACACGACGGCCACGGCAACCTGGACCTTGAGCGTCTCAGCAGTCAGCACGGCGATCTGGGATTCCGTGGGCACGGACTATGATTTCAACGACCCGACGGCGAATGCGGGGGATGGGGGGGATACAGACACGGTCGGCGGCCAAATGACGCTCAATCCCACGGCCGGGACCATTGCCCCGCAAACCGGCTGCTCGACGACCGGCCTGACCCTCGGCTCGTCCACCGCCTTCAACGAGGGCGTGACGAACTCCATCACGCTCATCACGGCGGGAGCATCCGCTGGCACGAACTGCTACTGGGACTTGACCGGCGTCAGCATCTCGCAGACAATTCCCGAAGAGCAGCCCGCCGCGAGCGACTACGATATCAATTTGACCGTGTCCGTCGTGGCGACGTGAGCGGCCAGGAGGGAAAACCGACCGTGGAAAACGAGCACGCACGCCCATCAGCGCTCCGCCGTCTCCGCTGGCCGCTGGTCGCAGCCAGCCAGCGGCTCCGGCAGGACATCAGCCTGGCCCAGCAGGAGCCGTTCGGGCTACGGCTGGTGTTGATCGTCGCGCTCAGGGCGGCGGTGTCGCTGCTGACCATTCTCTTGAACATCGTCAGTTTACCAATCTACCTGACGGCGCCGCCCCAGCAGGCGTTCCAGCGCTACGGCGTGCGGCACGGTCAGACGTATGTCGAGTCGTACTCGCGCTTCACGCGGCAGTTTCAGTTCACGCTCGGGGTTGTTTTTGTCACCATCGTGGCCGCCGCGTTGGCCGCCGGTTCGGTCATGCTGCTCCGCAGCCAGCAACCGCCGAGAGATGCCATCACGGATCGGCCATTCGTCGTCGGCATCCTCAATCGCGTCACCGCCGACCCCTTGATCGTCCGTTTCAAAACGACACTGAACGACCTCGGTTTTCCCGAAGGAGGCGCGATCCGATACGACGAGCGCCTGGGAAGCAGCGAGGATCAGCTCACCGTGGCAGCCCAAGAGTTCGTCGCCCAACGGCACGACGCGATCCTCGCCATCGGGGAAGCGGCGGCGCTGGCGGCGCAGCGGGCGACGCGGACCATCAACATTCCGATCATCTTCCTCGCCTCCTTCGACCCGGTCAGCCAGGGACTCATCGAGAGCTACAGTAACTCCGGCAACAACCTCGTCGGGGTCGGAAATGCCGCGCTCATTGACCGGCAAATCAAACTCTTGAAGGAAATCCTGCCGGAGCTTGATGCGGTCGGCGTCATGGCGGTTCCGGACGATCCGACAAACCAGCGCTTCGTCGAGGCTTTGGAACGGGTCGCGCCGGAGCAAGGTATCCGCATCCGCCGGGAAACGATTGCGACTCCCGCCGACATCCCCCGCGCCTTTGACGCCTTCGCGGCGGCCGGTCTGCGGGCCGCCTACTTCGCGCCGAGCGCGCTGACGGACTCCCGGCTCGACCTCGTGGCGCGGGAAGCCGCGGCGCGCACGATCGCGCTGATCGGCAACAGTCCGAAGAATGCTGAAGCCGGCGCGTTGCTGTCCCTCTACGCCGACTTGGACAGCGTTGGAGAGCAACTGGGGAGAATGGCCGATCGTCTCCTCCGCGGCGCGCTGCCCGCAAGTATGAGCAGCCGGTTCCCGGACCAGACGTTTCTCGCCATCAATGAAACGACGGCCGCGGCGATCGGCCTGACGCTCCCGCCCGGACTCATCGAGCGGGCGGACGCGCGGTATTGAGGTTGTTCGGCGGCAAACGGTAAAAGCCGGTCCCGAGATGGGCGAAGGGGAGATGCGCGGCTGCTTTCCGGCGGGCGCGCTGGACGAGCAGGAGGCTGGTTTCAAAAATCACGAGGACGATCAGCCCGATTTGAAAGACGAGCGCGCGGTTCATCTGCCGCCGTTCTCGCGGGACGTCTCGCTCCGCCACGGTTTGGATGGCCTCCTGGTTGCGGATGATGGTCCGGAGGAGCTCGCTCGTCGCCTCATCGGCGTTCCCGATCTTGACGTCCGGCGCCGTGCGGTCGGGTACTGCTGCGACCGTGAAATTGTCGTTAACCAAGATCGCAATCCGGGGCGCGGGATCGGTCGTCTGCTGCGCGTTCAGGATAGTCGTCGCGGTGAATTCGTGCACGCCGGGCGGGAGGATGTCTTCGGTGAAAGCCGCGTAGAACACGCCCTCGCCGTCCGCGGTGGTCTCGACGAAAATCGGATCGCTGAAGGCGTAGACACGGATGTCCGCGTTCGCCAGCTCGGACTTCCCGATGACGAGAATGGCGCGCGAGCGTTCGTCCCCGAGAATGGTCGTTATCTGCGGCGGCGGGGGCGGCATAATCACCTGCTGGAAGGAAACGCTGGAACTCAAGGCGATGACGCCGGACACGGCTACCAGCAAAACAAAGATGAGGAGGTACTCACTCACGCCGATCGTCACCAATTGTCTCATGAGACTTTTCATGTTTGCTTATTGCAGAATAGCCGAAAACGACATAGAGTACGTCTACGATACACCATTTCCGTTCGCTGATCCAGAAGAAGTTTCACCTCGCTCTTCCCGGCCGCCTTGTTATTGTCCGCTCTTTAGGAGAACGTCTTCCGGAGGATGAGAAACTCGCCCTTGATCTGGGCGCCGCCGACGAGGACGTAGAGGTAGACAACGGGGTCGTAGTCGTCGAGGCCGGAGGTCGTCGTTACCTGGGCGGCCTTAAGTCCTTGCTTCCGGAGCCAGTCGAGGGCTGGTTTGAGGAGGGCTGAACCTAATTGCCGGCTGTGT
>CAYWEH010000008.1:27086-32398 GCA_964457305.1 uncultured Gammaproteobacteria bacterium | reverse complement strand
TTCGCAACCGAATCATTCGCCGGCATTCTTTCGGAGGCGCGCAAATACCGGCTCGATCTTATTATCGCCCACCAGTACATCGAGCAACTTGACGAGACGGTGCAAGCGGCCGTGTTCGGCAACGTCGGGACCATTGTTTGTTTCCGCGTCGGTGCGGGCGATGCCGAATTTCTGGCCAAGGAGTTTGACCCAATTTTTACCGAGACGGACCTGGTGAACCTTACCAAATGGGATATCTACTTGAAACTCATGATTGACGGGGTGGCGTCTGATCCGTTTTCCGCCACCACGCTGCCCCCACTGGCGCTGCCGGAGAATCACGGAGAGAAAGTGATTAACGTTTCGCGTGAGCGGTACGCGTCGCCGCGCGCGGCGATTGAAGAAAAAATCTACCGCTGGGCGGCCAGTTCTCGCCCCAGTGATGATCGCGAGAGTGGGAATCGCCCTGGCGCCGGCTTCCGTCGCGCAGAATCAGAACAGCCCAGACCGCCGAATTTCCCGCCACCGAAGGCACTCGAACCGGTAGTCGTCATTCCCCAAGAGCCGGCTATCTCGTTATCAGAAGCGTTGACGAGAAAGCCCACGACTTTTGCCAGAGGGGGCGTGTCCGGCGGACGCCCTTCGCCACCCGAGCGTTCACGCTCCGGACCGAAACCGACGCGTCCGACATTCCATCGACAACCAGCGCCACCGCCGCGCCCGGCGCCAAATCCCTCGATATCCCCGCCACCAAACCAGGAGCCGAAACCGCTTGAACCCGGCGTCGTTATCCATATTGACGAAGACTAGACGCATTGACGCTCATCGGTCCGACCCCGTATACTCACGGCGCGGATTTTTTCCAATCGCCACAGGTTCCGCGCAATTTCGGACTCATGAGACAGACCGTTTTTATCGGATTATCGGGCGGCGTCGACTCGGCCGTGTCCGCCGCTCTCCTGAAACGGCGGGGGTACCGATGTGTCGGGATCTTTCTGGAAAGCTGGTCGACTGCCTTTGGCCCATCCCAATGTCACCAGGCGTCTGATCGCCGTGATGCGGCTCGCGTGGCCGCGCACCTCGGGATTCCGTTTCTCGTCCTGCCCTGCGCCGACCGGTACCGAGAGCGTGTGTTGCAGTACTTTCTTGAGGAGATACAGCAGGGTCGGACGCCGAATCCCGACGCACGGTGCAATGCCGAGATCAAATTTCGCGTTTTCCTCGACGCGAGCTTAGCGGCCGGTGCCGACCGTATCGCAACTGGGCATTATGCTCGGCTCATTGACCGAGCGCTTGGCCCGTCCCTGCACCGAGCCGTTGATTCAGAAAAAGACCAGTCCTATTTTCTCGCCCGAGTGAAACCAAACCGATTTAGGCACGTTCTTTTTCCCATTGGCCATCTCCACAAAACTGAAGTCCGGAAGTTAGCGCGCGATTTTCATCTGCCGAACGCTACGAAAAAAGACAGCCAAGGACTCTGCTTCGTTGGGAAAATCGCGTTGCCCGAATTTTTGCAGCATTTCTTCACGGCTCCGCCCGGGCCGGTGCTCGATCGCGCTGGTCGGATACTCGGTCGCCACACCGGGTTATCGAACTATACCCTGGGTCAGCGACACGGCTTCCATGCCGCCGTTGGTCGGCCGCAGTATGTAGTCGGCAAAAACCGAAGAACGAACACACTCGTTGTCGCTGATAGTCCGGCCGATGGGGCCACCGCCATCGTTCCGTGCGCCGGTTGGATAGCGCAGGGCCGGGCAGTGGGACAGACTGCGCTGACGGCAAAACTCCGGTACCGTCAGCCCGACCAACCGCTCGTCCGTTTTACGCTCCAGGCTGAACGGGCGACCTTAGTATTCTCCCAGCCGCAGCCGGCCGTTACGCCAGGGCAAATCGCTGTGATCTACCAAGGCGGTACGGTCATCGGTTCAGCGACCATCGTATGACGGCCAACGAGATTCGAAAAACCTTCCTCGAATTCTTCGAAGCACGCGGGCACCACACGATTCCTTCGTCCTCGCTCGTGCCGGACAATGACCCAAGCGTTTTGCTCACCACCGCTGGCATGCAGCAACTCAAGCCATACTTTTTCGGCACGCAAGACCCGGTGGCCCGCTTCGGCGCCCGGCGATTGGCGAGTGTCCAACGGTGCTTTCGCACATCGGATATCGACGCGGTCGGCGATGCTTCCCATAACACTTTTTTTGAAATGCTCGGAAATTTCTCCATCGGAGACTATTTCAAAAAGGAAGCGATCGACTACGCCTGGACCTTCCTCACCCAGCGTCTGCGCCTCCCGGCGGATAGGCTCTGGGCAACCATCTTTGCCGGCGATGCGCTGACGCCCCGCGACCATGAAGCCGATCAACTTTGGCGCGCCTGGCTCACGCCCGAACGCATTCGCGCCCATGGCCGGGATGATAATTTCTGGGGGCCATCAGGTGACGCTGGCCCCTGTGGGCCGTCTTCCGAGCTCCACTTTGACCGGACTGGCCGACCCTGCCAGCGCGGCGACGACTGCGCCCCCAACTGTACCTGCGGGCGATTCATGGAACTCTGGAACCTCGTCTTTACCGAGTGGGAAAAACAGGCCGATAAAACCTTCGTTCCGCTGGCCAGGAAAAACATTGATACTGGTATGGGGTTAGAACGTCTCGCGCTCGTCGTCCAGAACGTCCCGACCATATTCGATACGGATCTCCTGTCCTCAATCGTCGCTGCGACCGCGCACTTCCCGGCTGCGTCTGCTACCGGAAGCGATGATCGGATCCAGAGCCGGCGGATCATTGCCGATCACCTGCGGGCCGCAGTTTTTCTCATCGCTGACGGTGTTACTTTTAGCAACCGAGACCAAGGATACGTTTTGCGACGGATTGTCCGCCGTGCCCTCGACCATTGCCCCCAACCCGACGTCGACCTGGCGCCAATCGTGCAAGCGGTGGTTGAGACATGCTCCCAAACCTCCCCGGAGCTCCACCGCCAACAGTCGTTCATCACCACCGTCTTGACCGGGGAACAGCAGACCTACGCGCGCGTGGTTCACCAAGATGTCGGTCGACTGCTGGCGAAAATTCGCGGCCAGTCGGTCCTGGCAACGAAGGTGCTGTCGCCCGAAGAAACATTCACGCTCTATGCGACGCATGGGATTTCACCGCAGCAGCTTGCGCGAGAAGGCTATACCTTCGATCGTGAGGCCTTCGCCGAACGAGCCACCAGACACCAGGCCCGTTCGCGCGATGGGGCGGAAAAAAAATTCGGTGGCCATGGGTTGGCGCACGGCATAGCCACGGCCGGACGCAGTCCAGACGATATCGCGAAAATTACCCGCCTTCATTCGGCCACGCACCTGCTCCATGCGGCCTTGCGTACGGTCCTGGGTGATCACGTGCGTCAGAACGGCTCGGACATCACCCCCGAGCGTTTGCGCTTTGATTTTTCCTTTCCGCGAAAACTGACCGACGAGGAAAAAAAGCGCGTGACCGATCTCGTGAATGAGAAAATTCGCGAGGACCTTCCGGTTCGTTGGGAAATACTTCCCTATGAAGAAGCAATCAAACAGGGCGCCCTGGCGTTTTTCAAGGAAAAATACGAGCCAACCGTCAAAGTCTACTCGATGGGCGCGTTTTCAAAAGAGCTGTGCGGCGGGCCCCACGTCGCCCATACGGCGGAGGTCGGTTCTTTTCGCATCGTCTCGGAAAAATCGATCGCGGCCGGCCTGCGGCGCATCAAAGCCGTTGTTTCCTAGACGCTTGACATGGGAGACTGTTCTCGGTAGACTAGCGGAGTCTGATGAAGCGCAAGCTTTCGTGATGCCTGACCTCAATCGTTATCCACAGGGAGGGACTGTGCGCTTCGGCGTACGATTTTTCGGACTTTTCCAATCACCATGAGGCGCCGGCGGCCACCGTTACAACCGCCATCGCCATCCGCACCAACCGGGCCGGTTCAGAACGCCAAGGGATTCATTGAAATCCGCGGCACGGTCAGCGAGCTTCTGCCAGCCACGATGTTCCGAGTGCAACTCGATAACGGATACACGGTGCTGGCCCACTTGTCTGGAAAAATGCGGATGTTCAAGATCCGCTTGCTCACCGGCGACCGCGTTACGGTTGAGATGACCCCCTACGACCTCACCAAAGGACGAATTGTCTACCGCCACTAACCTCAATGAAAGTTCGAGCGTCCGTCAAACCCATGTGTGCGAACTGCCGCGTTATCCGACGCCGGAAGCGTGTCTATGTCATCTGCTCAAATCCCAAGCACAAGCAACGTCAAGGATAACTATGGCCGTCCGCATCGCCGGTATCACCCTGCCCAATAAACGCATTGAGTTCGCCCTCACCTCAATCTTCGGCATTGGACGGATCCGGGCGATGAAGATTGCCCGCGAGGCGAACATCGAACTTGGTCGGAAGACCGAATCGTTGACTGAGAAAGAAGTGAGCCTGCTCCGGGAAACGATTGAGAAACAATACCGGGTGGAAGGGGAGTTGCGCCGAGAAATTTTCGGTAACATCAAGCGATTGAAGGAGATCGGGGCGTACCGCGGGCTCCGCCATAGCCGGAGTTTACCAGCCCGCGGCCAGCGGACGAAGACGAATTCTCGGACGGTTCGCGGAAATGTGCGACGGACCATGGGTTCGGGCCGTCGCGCCGCTGCCGAAAAGACCTAACCTATGAGCGAATCTCACCCAGCCACCCCCGCGTCCACCGCGCCGGCCGCCCCGCGGCCAACGTCTCGCGGGAAGAAGAAACGCAAATTCGTCAGCTCCGGTCAGGCGCATATCCTGGCGACGTACAACAACACCCTGGTGACGCTGACTGATCAAAATGGCAACGTCCTCGGCTGGTCGTCGGCTGGCCAGGTCGGCTTTCGCGGGCCGAAAAAATCCACGCCTTACGCGGCCGGCATCATCGTACGCAACGTCGCCGAAAAGGTTCGCGATCTGGGCCTCAAGACCCTGGATGTTTTCGTGAAAGGGGTCGGCAGCGGACGCGAGGCGGCCATCCGGGCGTTAACCGCCAACGGCTTCAATATTTCCAGCATTAAAGATATTACGCCAATTCCGCACAATGGACCGCGGCCACCGAAGCCGCGCCGCGTCTAACGCTATGGCCCGCAATCTGGCGCCCGCTTGCAAACAATGCCGCCGCGTCGGCGAAAAGCTCTTCTTGAAAGGAGAGAAATGTTTTACGCCGAAATGTCCGGTCGTCCGACGGGCCTACCCGCCAGGCATCCACGGGCAAAACGCGACCGCCCGCCTGTCGAACTTCGGCCTCCAACTTCGTGAGAAGCAAAAGGCAAAAAAAATGTACGGTCTCATGGAGCGCCAATT
>CAYWEH010000008.1:0-27076 GCA_964457305.1 uncultured Gammaproteobacteria bacterium | reverse complement strand
GGCAAAACGGGAAATACCGGTGAGCTGCTACTCCGTTTTCTCGAACAGCGGCTCGATAACGTCGTCTACCGCCTGGGATTCGCTAAATCCCGCCCCATGGCGCGGCAGATCGTTCGCCATGGACACATTACGGTCAACGCTCAACGCGTCGACATCCCATCCTACCAGGTACAGGTGCCTGATCTCATTGGTATTCAGTCTTCAAAGCAGGCAAAAAAGCTTTTCGTTGATCTCCCGAAAGAACTCGAGCAACGACAGATTCCCACCTGGCTTGCCCTGGACCGAAAAGCGCTGACGGCGACGGTGGTCGAACTCCCGCCGATTGACGAGCTGCGTCAAACAATCAACCCCCAACTCATCGTGGAGTTCTACTCTCGCTAACGTTTTCGTAACTAGTATGCAAACCATACCGCTTCCGTCTAAGTGTTTGGTAAACGACGTCGGCCCGGATCACGCGACCGTCGTCATTGAACCGCTGTTCCCTGGTTATGGCACGACCCTCGGCAACGCCTTGCGGCGCGTCCTGCTGTCCTCGTTGCCGGGCGCGGCCGTGACGTCGGTGAAAATTGAGAACGTCTCGCATGAGTTTTCGACCCTCCCCAACGTAAAAGAAGACGTGGTCGCCATCCTCTTGAACATCAAGCGTCTCCGGTTCAAACTCATTGGCGACGAGCCGCTCGTCGCGACGGTGAAGGCAAAAGGGGAAAAAGTCATTACCGGCCGCGATCTCAAACTGCCGACGAATCTTGCCTTGTTCACTCCGGAGCAAATTATCGTCACGTTGACCGATAAGTCGGCGACCTTCGAAGCAGAATTCACCGTCGGCCCGGGGCGAGGCTTTGTCCCAGTCGAAAATCGAGAAAAGGAAAAACTCGATATCGGAACCGTTGCCGTAGATGCTGTCTATACACCAGTCCGGAACGTCAATTTCGACGTTGAGCACGTGCGCGTCGAGCAAATGACCAACTACGATCGGCTCATGCTGGACATCCGCACGGACGGCACGGTCAGTCCAGTCGAGGCGGTGCAGGCAGCGGGAGTCATCCTGGTTGATCACTTCCGCTTTGTGACCGATGCGTTACTCTCCCAAACGGCGCCAGGGAAAGACACAGACCAAGCGCCGCCCAGCAAGGAGGGGAAGAAGCGAGCGAAGAAGGAACCCTAACCCATGCGGCATCGTCGAAGAATAAAAAAACATGGTCGGGAGCGCGGCCCGCGCAAAGCACTGATGAGCGAACTGTCGCGGGCGCTGCTGAAACACGGATCGATTTCCACCACCTTGGTGAAAGCGAAGTCTCTCCGGTCGGCGGTCGAGCGGCTCGTGACCTTGGCCAAACACCCCTCACTCCACCACCGGCGGCTGCTTATCCGACGCCTGAATGATGCGCGTCTGGCCGAGAAACTTCTCGCGACCATCGGACCGAAATACCACACCCGCCCGGGCGGGTACCTGCGCATCATCCGCCTGAACCAGCGCGCCGGAGACCGAGCGCCGATGGCCCGCATCGAATTCGTTCCATGAGTCTGACGTTGCCAGCCAAAACGATTGTTCTTGATGCGACGCATCGCCCCATCGGACGGTTGGCGTCGGCGGTGGCGACGTACCTCCGGGGCAAGCATACGGCCACGTACACGCCCAACGTTCTTCCCCAGGTTCGTGTTCACGTGGTCAACCTTGGGAAAGCGCACGTGTCGGCTCGGCGAGGGATCCAGTCGATCTACCGCTTTTCCGGCTACCCCGGCGGCTTAAAAAAAGAGGATTTTTCCCAGGCCTTTGCGCGAGACCCAGTGGTTGTTTTCCGCAACGTCGTCCGTCGGATGCTCCCCGACAATCGTTCGCGAAAGCGGCTCCTCCGTTTCTTGAATCTTGAGGTATAAGTATGACGACGAAAGACGGTAAAGAACCGAAGCGGAAAACGTCGGCCAAGACACGGAAACCTCGCGCGACGAAAAGGGCCAAAGCGAAAACGATTATCGCCAAGCCAGTCCGTCCACCCGAGCCGATCCCCAGTGCGGTTGCAAAAGCTTCCCGGGGCGTGAAACGATCATATCTGTTTGCCGTTGGCCGCCGTAAATCGGCGATTGCTCGCGTCCGACTGACTCCCGGTGCCGCAGAATCCATTACGATCAACGAAAAGACGTTGGCTGAATATTTTCCGCAGCCAGAACTCCAGACGATCGTCCAACAGCCACTCGACGCGATTGCCCGATCCGTGACGGGAATTCTTTCCGTCCAAACGCAGGGCGGCGGCAAGCATGGCCAGGCAGAAGCGATCCGGCTCGGCATCGCCCGAACGCTCGTTTTGGCGCAAGCGGACCTCCGGGCACCAATTAAACATGCTGGCTACTTAACCCGCGATCCGCGGGTT
Organism: uncultured Gammaproteobacteria bacterium; assembly: GCA_964457305.1. Lineage (GTDB taxonomy): Bacteria > Patescibacteriota > Patescibacteriia > SBBC01 > JACPUP01 > CAYWEH01. The sequence continues at coordinate 24,707 of CAYWEH010000008.1, read as the reverse complement.
AAAGAACGAAAGAAGTATGGTTTGAAGCGCGCCCGCCGGGCGCCGCAATGGCAGAAACGGTAGACTGGGGTAGCCGATTGTGAGGCACCGCCCTCCGGTAAACCGCATGGCCACCCTCGACGAGCATCGCGAACGACTGACGAAAAATACCGCCTATTTAACCGCGGCGTTCATCGGACAGAAACTGCTGTCCGCGGCGTCTTTTTTCGTCTACGCAAACCTCCTGGGGCCGGAGACGACCGGGGCTTTTCTCTTCGCCGTTTCGATTGCCAATCTTTTCAGCATCCTCGTCGATCTCGGGATTTCGCCCATCCTTATTCGCGAAGTCGCTCGTGCGCCGCAGCGCGCCAGAGCGTTATTCCGCGCCACCGTCAAACTCAAGCTCCGGCTCGGCCTGGGGACGCTGGCGCTCATGGCCCTGACCACGCCGCTGTTCGTCCAGGAAAGACTTCATCTTGAATTGCTTGCCTTCGCTGCGGTTTTCGCTGTGCTCGAATCCTTTTCCTTGAGTGCCTACGGGGTGTTGCGCGGACTGCAACGCCTTCGTTTCGAGGCCATCGGTTCGACGCTTGCGCAAGCGGTTCCCTTCGTCATTGGCAGCCTCGGTCTCTGGCTCACCCGCAACCCACTCTGGCTCGGCGTGGCCATAGTCGCTTCGGCGACGACCAATCTCGTCTACGCCGCGTGGCACATCCGCCGGGTCACGGCCACCCAGGCAGCCGGCGACGGGGGATTCCCCTGGTCGGTCAAAACCATCAGTCCCTTCTTCTTCTCCGGCGTTCTCCAGCGTATTTACGGATATATTGACCTCCTGCTCATGGGTATTCTTGTCAGCGGTCATTTCGTCGGTCTGTATGGAGCCGCCTATCGCATCACCTATGCCACGCAATTCCTGCCGATCGCCTTCAATACGAGCCTCTACCCCGCCTTGAGTCAGGCCTTTCACGAGTCACTGGCCACGCTGCAGTCGCTCGTCGAGCGCTCGTTTCGCGTTCTCCTCACGCTTGGCTCGGCCGTCGCGGTCGTTCTCGGTGTGCTCGCCCGTCCGCTCCTGACTTTGCTTTTTCCGCAGTACCGTGACGCGACGCTCGCGCTGCAAATTTCCCTGGCCAGCGCGCCGTTTCTTTTTCTCAATTTTCTTTTCGCCTCGCTCTTAAACGCCACGAACCGACAGTCGCGTATGACGCTGTCTTTATTTCTGGTCGCCACCGCGAGTGTCGGATTCAACCTCGCTTTCATCCCTCGCTGGCAGCACGTCGGTGCCAGCCTGGCCGCTCTGGCGGCCACCACCGTCTATTCCTTGAGCCTGGCCTGGTTCGGGAAAGCGTTCATCCACCTCACCGCGGATACCGGGCGGTTTACCCTCCGTCTCTTCCTCACCTGTGCCGTCACCACCGCCGTTGGCTTGAGCCTGGCCAGCCAAGTCCACTTCCTGCTCGCTCTCCCACTGACTGGCCTCACCTTCGTGGTTACCCTGGTGGGGACAAAAACATTTTCCGGCCAGGAGTTGCTGAGCGTCCTTCGTGTTTTTCGGAGGGGACCGGCATGAAACAGGTACTCATCGTGACGGCTTTTTTTCCCCCGGCGCTCGGGGGAATCGAGCAAACACTCGCTCGATTCGCTGCCGCCTACGGCACACGCGCGACAGTTTTAACCGTGCCGCAAGCACAGGCACAGCATTTTGACCAGCGGCAAGCCTACGCAATCGTTCGACGACCGTTCTTTACCCGATGGCAATATCCGCATTGGCTGCCCCTCCTTCGAACAATTGAAGCGGCGGCGCTGAAGATCAAGGCGGAGCGTATCCTCTTTGGGCACTACGCGCCATACGCGATCGTGGGACGACACATCGCGCGCCAGCACGGTATTCCCTACGCGGTCTACTGTCATGGGCTCGACGCGTTAAGTTATACCCGAACCGCCGCTCACCGTTGGCTGCTGGCACGCATACTTCGCCAGGCCGCGGGCGTGGCAACGAACAGCGACTGGACGGCGCGACAGCTGCAGCGCTACCTCCCGCTCGAGAAAACGACCACCATCTACCCCCCGTTGCCGGCTGCGGCCGAACCGCTCCTCCCCTTACCACAATCACCGAGCCTCATCTCCATTGGTCGTTGGCACCCGATCAAAGGTTTCGACGTTGCAATCGAAGCGGTGGCTCGTCTCAAACCCCTTTTCCCGTCGCTGCGATATGTGATTGTCGGCGCCGGGCCGGAGGAGCAACGGTACCGCGCGCTCATCAGCCACCATCGGCTGGAGGGGTCCGTCATACTGAAACGCAGCGAAGCCAGCGACGCGTGGCGAACCGACATGCCCGGCGCCCAGTTATTCATCCAACCGAGTCGCTCGATTACCCACGAGACGTTCATCCAAGAGGAAAGCTTCGGACTGGGGGCGATCGAGGCTGCGGCAGCTGGGCGACCAGCCGTGGCCACCCACGTCGGCGGTGTCCCGGAGGCGGTGATCGAAGGGGAGACCGGCCAGCTCGTCCCCCCCGACGATCCGATCGCCCTGGCCGACGCGATCGCTCGCCTCCTGACGAATCGGCCATTACTTGAAGCAATGGGAAAGCGGGCGCATGAGCGGGCCATCCGAGAATTTTCGCCAACCCGATTTCTCCAACGCTGGGCTTCGCTGATTCAAGAGCCAGCCGACCAGCCAAAGGTTTCCATCTGCATCCCGGCCTACAATACAGCCGCGACGCTCGGCACCTGCTTGCAAACGCTGTTCGCGCAAACGTATCAGAACCTCGAGTGGATTGTCGTGGATGACGGTTCGACCGACGCCACGCCGGCGATCGCCACCCGCGATCCGCGCGTCCGTTTGATTCGGGGCCCGCACCGCGGAGCGGCTGCCGCCCGGAATCTGGCGGCCAAACATGCGACCGGTGATCTCCTGTACTTTTCCGATGCCGACTGCCGCCACGAGCCCGACGCAATCCATACGCTGGTGCGCGCCCTGCAATGCCATCCCGAGGCCAACTTTGCTTATGCCTCCTTCCGCCTTGGGTGGAAGATCTTTCGTCTGCGACCATTCGACCCTTGGGCATTGCGCGAGCGAAATTACATCTCCACCCGAGCGCTCATTCGGCGGAACGCCTTTCCCGGGTTTGATGAGTCCTTAAAACGTCTTCAAGATTGGGACCTTTGGCTGACCATGAGCGACCAGGGGAGCCGCGGCGTCTGGGTCGATCGCGTTCTCTATCAACAGCAAACGAAAGGGACACGGACGATGAGCGGCCCTTGGTTTCCCAAATTCCTCTATCGGTTTCCCGCCGTAGCCGATTGGCTCTCGCGCGGGGCCGGTCTGACCCTCCGCGAAGCTGAGGCCATCGTCCGCGAAAAACATCCGTTGACAAAACCCCAGGTGTCCGCCGATTTCGTCTGTCCGCGCTGTCTCACGGCCATCGCCCAATCGTTCCCAACCACCTGCACCACGTGCCGCACAGCCTTCCTGGCGCAGCGGGGAATCCCACAACTCCTTCACCCGGAGTTGGTTGATGAATTCAAACGTCTTGAATCGGCCGCCCACAATGAATCGTTAGGCACTAATGCCATGCCGCGGCGAGACCGTTACTACCATCGGCAAGCGAAGGCTCGACTCCGCCAACTACCAAGCGGCAGCCGTCTTTTAGAAGTCGCGGGCGGTACCCGACCGGATTCGTTTGAATTAGCCCGCGCTGGTTTCGCCGTGACCGTGACGGATATCGCCGCTGACCGAGTGGCGAAGGCGCAAGCTGCGGCCAGTCAGCTCGGCCTCCCGCCCATCCGTTTCGCTGTCGCCGATGCCGAGCACCTGCCGTTCAATGACCACGCGTTCGATGCGGTTCTCACCGCCGCTTCGTTCCACCACTTTCCGCATCCGCAACGCGCCCTCCATGAGCTGCGGCGCGTCGTTCGTCCCGGCGGGCTCATTGTCTTGGAACTTGAGCCACAGCGCTGGCCGTACCGCACCCTCTTCCGTTGGTTACGCCCGGTCCGAACGGCTATCCGTTCACGCGAAACGGGAGTCCACCACTCCATTGGGGATGATTCGACCGATGGTTTCACCGCGCCGCAGTTGACCGCGCTCTTCCGTAACGAAGGTCTTGTCCTCCTCGAGCTGCAGCCGGTAAAACTCTTGAGTGAATTCGCCGACCAAACGACGCGACTCGTGGGGAAACTCACGCGACGAACCTGGGAAACGCCGAGTCTCCTTATCACCATACTCACCCCGATTGATCGAATCCTGGAACGCCTGCCGCTCGTCCGTCGGCTGGCCTGGCACTGGAACGTGGTGGCGCGCGTCCCATGAAATCCCCGTGGTGGTTTAGCCTCCTCATCGTCGGGTCGATAGTCATCCGGCTCCCGATTGTCAACTCGGGCTTTGTCTCGGACGACTTCGAGGTACGCTCATTGGCCAGCCAGCCGCACGCCTGGCTCGAGGTTTGGCAACGGGCGATCGGCGGGAACGTCTACCGACCCGTTGGTTTTATGTCGCTCCTCCTCGACCACGCAGCCTGGGGAGATCGGGCAGTCGGCTTTCACCTTACGTCCATTGTCCTCCACGGGGTCAATGCCATGCTGCTCGCCTGGTTTGTTCTTCGGTGGACGAAACGCCGTTCGGCTGGCTGGTTGGCGGGCGGCCTCTTCCTTCTGTATCCGGCCAATCACGAAGCCGTCACCTGGATTTCTGGCCGATTTGATGTCCTCGCCCTGACCCTTGGTTTGCTGGCCCTGGGCCTCTTTGCGCGCCCGGACCGTTGGCGCTGGCTCGCCGCACCAGTGGTTTTCGCCGCCTGTCTGACCAAAGAACCTTCCTTCATCCTGCCGCTCATCTTCGCGCTCCTACAAGCCGCCCAAGGAACATTCCGCCGCACTTTCTTCCGCAACCTTTTCCCCCCGCTCATCGCCGTCCTGTTGGCCATCGGGGTTCGCGCCTACGTCCTCGGCGATCCGCTCGGCGGCTATCGAGTCTTTGGCGAATCTCTTGTCAAAACGCTCACCGTGACTGATGCGAAAACCTTTCTGCTGACGCCGTTGGCCATGGTCGCGAAGAGTATTAACAGCATCTTCGCCGCGGTGCGATTTCCTTTTCTCCGCGAGGTTTTCAACAGTCCGTGGCCCTCGCTTGGGTGGCTCGTTTTTGTCGCCGCTCTGACAATTGGCTGTGAACGTCGGCAACGAAAAACCGCCCTCGGGTTCCTCGCCGCAACCTACCTGTTGCTCATCCCGGTCATTCCGCTTCTCCGTTTTGTTTCCCGTTCGCTTGAGAGTTCCCGTTTTTGGTATGCGCCGTCAGCCGCGCTCCTGACCGCAGTCGCCATCCTCATTCTCGGCCAAGGAAAAAAACAAGCCCTGGTTTTGAGTACCGTCGCGGTCATCGCCCTGGGAGCCATGTTCGTCGTCAATACTCGTCCTTGGCAGTTGGCCGGGGAAGCAGCCCGGCGCATTCGGGAGCAATTTACCGCGGTCGCACCAACGATGAACCCCGATGCCTTCCTGGTATTTCAGGATATTCCGGACAACCGTTTCGGCGCGTATGTTTTCCGCCGCGGGTTTGGCGAATTTCTCGACACGGCGTTTCCCCATCGGTTTCCCGACCGAGCGGTGCTCAATCGGACGTATGCGCCACGATTTACCACCTGCGCCAGCGCCCGGAATGAGCTCACCCGTTTTGTCATCCTCCGCTGGCAACGATCGTCGGCCACCTTCGTCGACGAAACGGCGCGGCTGCAGCAACGACTTGCTGGAACTGACGAAACTGGGCACAATGAGCAAGTGCGAAAAGATTGGGTCAGATCAAGAACGTTGCCGGAGGGAGTTGACACCTGGACCATCAAGCCAAACGCCCTGGCGGACAACGACCGCGGCGTCGTCTTTGCCTCCCCGACAGCACTGTCTCTGATGACGGCAGTTCCCGAACTCACTTCCCAGACCCTGCCCGAGCTGCAATTCGACCTCACCGCCACCGCCCAGCGAACCCGCCTCCCCGTCAGTCTCTACTGGAAGACGGAGAACGGATCGTATGACGAATACCAGCGTCACATCCTCTTCCCGGTCCCGGCCACGGGACAGCGTGAACAGGTCACCGTTGCCCTGTGTACGTACGTCCCCTGGCTGGTGTCGGGAGCGGTCACTGGCGTGCGAATCCAGTTTCCGGCTGATCTCAAAACCTTGACGCTCCATCGACTGACTTTTTCTTCCCCATGATTGACCGCCGTTTCATTCTCGGCATGAGCCTTGTCCTGCTGGCAAACGAACTTCTCTCCTTTGCCGTGTCCCGCTCCGATGCCGCCCAACTCACCGCGTTTTTCCTCATGGCGGCGCTTTTCTTGCTCATCGCCACCCTCTCCACGGAATTCGCTTTGCTGATTGTCGTCGCCGAGCTGGTCGTCGGGGGAAAGGGATACCTGTACCACTTTCCCTTAGGGGCAATTGACATTTCTATTCGCCTGACCTTCTTCATTATTCTCCTCCTGGTCTGGTTGGCCAAAAGACGGTACAAAAAACAATCGTTCTTTACCTCGGTCCAGCCCTACACGGCGTATCTGATTGCCCTGGCGGTTATTGTGATTATCGGTTTCGCCAATGCCCTCATTCGAGGGTACCCGTTTTCCCGCATCTTCTTCGACGTCAATGCCTATCTGTACTTCCTCCTGGCCCCAGTCATCTTCACCAGCCTGGAAAAACCAATCCAGCGGAAGCGACTGTACAACGTCTTCTTTGCCGGCGTGATCGTCATCGCTGTCAAGAGCTTGGTCATCCTCGGCTTATTCACTCACTTCGGCCTGACCGCCATTCTCCCGGTCTACCGATGGGTGCGCGATAGCGGTGTCGGAGAAGTCGCCCACATCTTCGCGAATTTCTACCGCGTCTTCTTCCAAAGCCAAATTTTCGGCTTAGTCGGATTTTGTATTGCCTTCGGCATTCTGACCATGCGCCTGTTACGGAACCGTCATGACGACCGGGGCGGACTCTATCTCGTCTCACTGGCCGGCATGGTGGCGATGTTGGTCAGTCTGTCTCGCAGTTTTTGGGTTGGCGCGATCGCCAGTGCCGGGGTTGGTGCCCTGCTCCTCATCCGCCTCCGTCTCGGTTGGCGCAAAGGACTCATCGTCTCCGGACTCCTCGCCTCTCTGCCGGTGCTCGGGACGCTTTTGGTGGCCTGGAGTTTATATTTTCCGCTGCCCTTTCCGGTCCCGGGAAGAACGGGCGGGGGAGAGGCGCTTGTCCGTGAACGCTTTCGTCGAGATCAGCCGGCCGTCTCGTCCCGCTCGGCCCTCCTGCCCGTTCTCGTCCGCCACATTGGTGCCCACCCGGTGATCGGTACCGGCTTCGGCACGGCGATAACCTACACCTCCTCTGATCCACGCCTCACCAAAGGCGGCCGGCCGGCGAAGTACACGACCACGGCGTTTGAATGGGGGTGGCTTGATATGGCCGTCAAGATGGGTATCAGCGGCGTCCTCATCTATCTCGTCTTCCTCAAGCGCCTCTGGCAAGATTGCCTCCTGCGCCTTCGGGCGCGAGACGAGGAGACGGCGGCGGTGAGCTTTGGCTTGCTCGTTGCCCTCGTGGCGCTCGGGTTTACGCACATCTTCAGCCCGTATCTTAACCATCCGTTGGGGATCGGCATTGTGCTCTTGAGCGCCGCCCTGTTGCGTGCCCTGCCCAGCAAAACCGTATGAGCGCGCACGTCACGGTCAGCATCGTCACGTGGAACAGCGGGCGGGATATCCGCGCCTGCCTGGAAAGCCTGCAAACCCAAACCTTCCGCGATTTCTCCTTGACCATCGTTGATAACGCATCGATTGATGATACCGTCAGCCTGGTGCGCGAGGTGTACCCGAAAGCCGCCGTTATTCGAAAAAGGCTGAACGTCGGTTTCGGTGTCGGCCATAACCAAACCATTCTCCTGTCACGCTCCCCGTTCGTGCTGTGCTTAAACCCGGACACGCTCCTCACGCCCGATGCGCTGGCGCGACTCGTTGCGGCGATAGAAGCCGGGGGGGCGATTGGCGCCGTCGGGCCCAAACTTCTCCGTTTCTCGCTGGGCGGAGATGAGATCAATCCCATCCAGACCACTCGGCTGATCGACTCGGTTGGCATTACCCAGCTCCGGAATGGCTCATTCCTTGAGCGCGGTGCCAACGAAATGGACAACGGTCAGTACGAGACGCCGGCCGAGTGTTTTGCCGTGAGCGGCGCCTGCATCTTGCTCCGGCGTTCAGCCTTGGAAGACGTCCGGATGGTTGACGAGTTTTTTGATGCGGATTTCTTTGCCTATAAAGAAGATGTCGACCTCTGCTGGCGCTTGCATCACCGCGGCTGGCGCGTCCGGACGGCTCCCGCTGCGGTTGTCTACCATCGGCGGGCGGTGCAAGGTCCAGTCAACGTCCGCAGTCCGCGGCAACAACGGACATTTCGCGAACAACGCTCGCCCCGCATCCGATGGCTTTCCTATCGCAACCATTTCCTCACCCACCTCAAGAATCAGTCGGCCGGAGAAATCCTCCGCCGTCTTCCCTGGACCGCACCTCAGGAACTCGGAAAATTCCTCTATCTTTTGTGTAGGGAACCGGCCACGCTCCGCGCCATCCCCCAGATAGTGAAACTCGTTCCGACGTTACTGAAGAAACGGCGACTCATTCTCCGTCAACGCCACGCTTCTCGCCATGAAACTTTCCATCGTCATCCTTAATTACCAAAACCGAGAACTCTTGAAGCAATGCTTACTGGGCATCCAGGCGGCCCAGCTGGCCAGTGCGCATGAGGTCATCGTGGTTGATAATAATTCCGGAGATGGCACGCCAACGATGGTGTCAACCAGGTTTCCGGACGTTCGCCTGATCAGTTCGCCGGTGAACGGCGGCTGCGCGTTTGGGAACAACCTCGGTCTTCTGGCTGCCCGGGGTGAATTCGTGTTAGTGCTCAACCCTGACATTGCCGTTTTCCCGGGCGCCATCGAGGAACTCATCCGGTTCCTGGATAGGCATCCCGACGCGGCCCTCGTTGCGCCCCGGCTGGCAAATCCCGACGGATCCACCCAGATGTCGTGTTTCCGCTTTCCCGATTGGCTTGTCCCCATGCTGCGGCGGACGCCGCTCGGGCGTTTTGGCGCTGCGCAACGGCATCTCCGCGCCTACCTCATGCTCGATTGGCCACACGATCAAACGCGCGCGGTCGACTGGGTTTTGGGAGCCTGCATGCTGGTTCGAAATTCGGCGATCAATGCGGTCGGCCTGATGGATGAACGGTTCTTCATGTACTTTGAGGACGTTGATTGGTGCCGTCGTTTTTGGCAAGCCGGCTACTCCGTTTTCTATCATCCCGCAGCTCGTATGATACACTACCACCAGCGTCTCTCGGCGGAGAACCCGGGATTGCGCGGCGTGTTCAGCGCCACCACCCGGGTCCACATTGCCAGCGGCTTCAGCTACTTTTTGAAATACGGATTCCGCGGTCAACCGAAAAACCATGAAGCTCTTCAAACGCGCCACGTTCCCTCAACTTAATTTCCTGAGCGTTTCCCGCGATCGACGGCGCCGGCGGCAGCGTTGGCTGATCGCCAGCGGCGTCGCCGTTGGGGTGGTGGTCTTGTTGACCCTGCTCATCCTGCCGCCGGTGCTCGGGACCATTCGCGCGGCGAAAAGTTTCCAACATCGCCTCATCAAGGGGCAGCAGCTCATGGCGGCGCAACGCTTCAGTGACGCCCGGACGCAATTTGCCAATGCCAAAACGTCCTTAAACCAGGCCACTCGCTCGTACCGCCGTCTCCGCTGGTGGCGCTTCGCCCCCCTCCTGGGATCCAACATTCGCGCTCTGGACGGGCTGCTGGACATTGGCGCGGTCGTCCTTCGCGTCGCCGACCGGACGAATACGTTCGCCGAAGATTTGCTCGGGCCCTTTGCAAAAAAAGGAAAGACACTCACCCTCGGTAGCTTAACCGTCGAGGAACGCCGCCAGTTATTAGAAAAACTCGGTCAGGCCGAGCCGACCCTGAACGCGGTACACGACGATGTGCAATCCATCATTGAGACCTTGGACCAACTGCCGAAATCCTACGTCAAGCGACGGATTGACCGGGAATTGGCACCGGTTCGCGACAACCTCATCCTGATTGAAGAGGCGCTCGCCCGGGCCGCGCCGATTGCCCGGATGCTCCCGACCTTGCTCGGGTACAACGTGCCGCAGACGTACCTCTTCCTGCTTCAGAACAATGCCGAACTGCGGCCCACCGGCGGCTTCATCGGCACCTTTGGCATCATCAAAGTTCAGAATGGGGACATTACGACGTTCACAACGGACAACGCGTACAACCTTGATGATCGGGTGAAAGGAAAACTCTTTATCGCGCCGCCGGAACCACTGCGGTTGTACAACAGTGCCGATGCCTGGTTTTTCCGCGACGCGAATTGGTCGCCCGACTTCCCGACGGCCGCGGCCGAAACGAAAAGCTTCTATGCCAAGGAAGGGGGCCGGGAAAGACTTGATGGCGTTTTGGCCGTCACCCCGACGTTCATCGAATCACTCCTCGGACTAACCGGTGACATCAGCGTGAACGGCATCACGTTCACCAAGGACAATTTCCACGACACCTTACAAGAGCAGGTCACCTTCGGCTTCTACCGACAGGGCTTAGCCCAGTCAGAACGAAAAGAGGTCATCGGCACGATGGGTCAAGAACTCATGGAACGCCTGTATGCACTGCCGCAGAACCAGTGGGGCGATTTCTGGCAGATCATGCTGACGGAGTTTTTGGAAAAGCAGATCCTGGTGAATTTCAACGACCAAGCGCTCCAGTCTTTTGCCGAAACACAGCGTTGGGCTGGCCGCCTGGAAACAACCGATGGCGACTACCTCTATCTCGTCGATGCCAACCTGGCTAGTCTGAAAACCGATCCGGTCGTGAAGCGAACGATTGACTACGCCCTGCAGGAAGCGGACGGCAAGCTCACGGCGACCGCCACCATTACCTACCGACATGAGGGGCAGTTCGATAAAAAAACGACCCGGTACCGTACCTACGCCCGGCTCTACGTTCCCGCCGGCTCTAGCCTCATGGCCAGTCAGGGGGCTGATCAGACCGACCGTTCGGACCGACCGGGGAAAGTCCTGACGAAAGACGAGCTCGGCAAGACTGTCTTCGAAGCCTTCAAATCCATCGAGCCCGGGACCACGGAAACCCTATCCTTTACCTACGCGTTACCCGACCGACTCATGCTGCCAGTGCGCGCCGGGCAGTATGCGCTGTTCGTGCAAAAACAGCCGGGGACGGACGCGCATGCGCTGCGCTTAAGGCTCGCATTTGTCAACGACATTCGCGCCATCGACGGGGTTGACAACCCGCCCGCGAATCCCCATACTACCCTGTCGCAAGAAACTGACCTACGCCACGATCGCGACCTGACCGTATACTTCCGCTAATGTTTACCAAGCGCATCGGCATTGACCTCGGTACAACGAACACCCTGGTTCACATTCCCGGCAAGGGGATTGTCATTAATGAGCCGTCGGTCGTCGCCGTGTCCCTGGTCGATAAAAAAGTGTTGGCCGTCGGCGATGAGGCCAAGGAAATGCTCGGCCGCACACCCGATACGATTGTCGCCCGCCGTCCGTTAAAAGACGGGGTCATTGCCGACTACCGGACGACCGAAGCGATGATCCGCTACTTCATTAACAAGGCCATCGGCGGTCTCCGCTTTTTCCAGCCAGAGGTCATGATTGCCGTGCCCGGAGGGATCACGTCGACGGAACGCCGGGCCGTCATTGACGCGACGCTCGCGGCTGGAGCGAAGGCGGCGTACATCATCAAGGAACCGGTGGCGGCAGCCATTGGGGCGAATATCCCGATCGGGTCGGCTTCGGGACACATGATCATTGACATTGGCGGCGGCACGACGGAGATTGCCATTATTTCGCTGGGCGGCATCGTCGCGAACACGTCCGTTCGCATCGGTGGTACCAAACTCGATGCGGCCCTCCAGGAGTTCATCCGAAAAAAGTACGGTCTGGCGATCGGGGAGCGGACGGCCGAAACCATCAAGATCACCATTGGTTCCGCCCTGCCGCTGGAAGAAAAACTCTCGATGGAAGTCCGCGGTCGAGACGTGATTTCCGGCCTCCCCAAAACAATCACCGTGACCTCGGACGACGTGACGGAAGCCATCCAAGAAGCGCTGGCCGGCATCGTCCAAGCGGTGAAATCCGTCCTGCAGGAAACGCCGCCCGAGTTGTCGGCCGACGTCATCGACAAGGGGATGGTCTTGTCCGGCGGGTCGGCCCTTCTCCGGAACATTGATCGGCTCATTGCCCAAGCGACCGGCGTACCGGCCTACGTCGCCGATGATGCGTTGCTCTGTGTGGCGCGCGGCACTGGCATCGCCCTGGAGAACTTGGAATCCTACAAACGGAGCATCCTCTCCACCAAATCATGACCATCGGCATTGACGCTTCCCGCGCCAACGTCGTGGAGCGCACCGGCACCGAATGGTATTCGGTCCATATCATTGACGAGCTCATCCGACAGCACCCGGACGCGCATTTCGTCTTGTACACGCGCGAACCCCTCCGACCGCCGTTGACTACGTGGCTAGGTCGGAACGTCGAAAACCGTGTGCTGGCGTGGCCTTGGTTTATGTGGAGCCAGCTCCGCCTCGCCTGGGAGATGCTCCGCCGCCCAACGGATATCTTGTTCATCCCGGCGCACACGATGCCCGTTATTCACCCCAAAGCGACCGTCGTCACCTGTCACGATGTCGGCTTTGAACGTTTTCCCGAACTCTACGGGAAACGCCCGATTGGGCCCAAGAATTTTTGGCCGCGGCTGCTTGTTTCCGGTCTGATTCGCCTCCTGTCGCTCGGGCGTTTCGGCAACAGCGAATTGGACTATCATCGCTGGAGTCTTCGCTTCGCCCTCCGCCAGGCCGCTCACCTCATTACCATTTCTGCGTTCTCAAGACACGAGCTCACGGTCTTGACCGATGTCGATCCGAACCGAGTCACGGCCATCCCCTTAGGGTTTGCTCAAGGCGAAACGAATCCTCTGCCCGAGGCGACGATTCGCGAACGGTACCAGTTGCGTCGCCCCTTCGTCTTGTCCCTCGGACGCCTGGAGAGGAAAAAAAATGTCGCCGGTCTGGTCCGGGCGTACCAGGCGCTCCTTCGGCACTGGCCAGCTGCTCCAGATCTCGTCTTGGTCGGGCCGCCGGGCGTCGGCTATGATGAGATCGCCGCCGCAATAGAAACCGTGCCCCTCGCGGGACGGGTTCATCAGTTGCCCTGGCTCCCCGCAGCAGACGTCCAGGCGCTCTACCGAGCGGCCGCCGCCTTCGCCTTTCCTTCGCACTACGAGGGTTTCGGCTTGCCGCTCTTAGAGGCGTTCGCCGCTGGGGTCCCGGTGGTGGCCTCGACCGCCGGGGCGCTGCCAGAAGTTGCCGGTGAAGCCGCGTTGCTCGTCGATCCGAATAACCTGGCTGGCTGGACGGCCGCCCTGCAACGCGTGCTGACCGATACGGAAACCCGACGCCGCCTCATCGCGGCCGGTCACAAACGGGTCGCCGCCTTCACCTGGTCCGAAGCGGCTCGACAGACGTGGACGGTCCTTGAATCCGTCGCCAAACACGTTGCTCCAACGTCGTGATTGTGGTACAGTCGCATCGTTCCGTATGCCACCGCTTGCCCCCGAACTCATCGGCAACGAATCTGTCCGGCGGTATTTGCGCCTGCTCGTTGACCGCGTTTCGGCACGAGGGAGCTTTCTCTTTGTCGGTCCGACCAGCGTGGGCAAACGGCTGACCGCGCTCGCGTTCGCCCAGGCGCTGCAATGTACCGGCGTGCCTGGGCACGCGCCTTGCGGTTCATGTGGCAGCTGCCGGGCCTGGACCACGGGTCTCCATCCCGACACGTTGGTGGTGGAACAACGGACCGACCGATCCGCCATCCTCCTGGAGCAAATCCGTCCGACTCAGAACAGCGACGTCCCGCCGGAAGAGACAATTCAGCACCGTCTGCAACTTCGCCCAGTCCTCGGACGACGTCAGGTCGTCATTATTCCTGATGCTGATCAGCTCCACGGGGCGGCCGCCAATGCCTTACTGAAAACGCTGGAAGAGCCGACAGCGAAGACCGTCCTTATCCTCATCGCTTCGAACGCCGAGAACCTCCCCCGCACCGTCGTCTCCCGCTGCACACCCGTCCAGTTCAATCGCGTTCCCGCGGCCGACCTCAACCATGCCCTAAAAAATCGAGGCGTCACGGATGCCCAACGGCGGAAGACGATCGTTGCCCTGGCGGACGGTTCGCCCGGTCGGGCTTTCCGATTCCTGGCGGATCCAGAAGCATTGCTCGTTGAACTCGACCGAGTGGAAACACTCATTCAGCACCTCCGCGACTGTCGGCGCAACCCTTTCGGCCTCACGAACGCGCTGTTCGCCAAACCAAGCAGCGTGACCCGGGAGACCATCGCCCTGACCATTGAACTCTTGCAGCGGATCGTGAGCGACTGCATTCAGGCGACGCTGGGACTCCCCGAGCGTTACCAGTTGCCGCGCTTTCGGCCGGCCATCGAGGCTTTGGCCGGGGCGCTCGGACTCACGGGCGCACAGCACGCCGCCGCCGAAACGCTCCGCTTGAGCGAGCGCGTGGCGGCAAATGTCTCACCGAAAACTGCCTTTGACGCATTCACCAACCGATTCGCCACGTATGGGTAAACCCCGCAAAATTCTTCCCCTGCTGGCGCTCTGCCTGCTCATAAGCGGACAATCCTGCGTGCGTTTTTCGTCGCCCAAAGCCGCCGGTCCGACGGTCCTACGGAGCGACGACCATGGCAACAGCTGGACCGCAAAGGACTTCGTACGTCTGGAAAAAAGCGGCCGGAAACAGGTGACGGTGAGCATCACCGGTCTCGCTGCGACCGATCTCCAATTCAGCCGGGCAAACAATGAACTCGCTGTCCTCTCGACGAGCCCAAGTGGATTATACCTGTCCACGAATCGCGGCGAGCAGTGGTCGCGAACGACCTACCCAACCGTCGCCGTTTCGTTCAGTTTGGATCCGCTCGATGAACGTGTCTGGTATGCCAGTTCCGGCAACGCGATTTGGAAAACGGCCGACCGCGGGCAAAACTGGCAGACCGTCTTCACGGTCACCAAGGCCGGCGAATTAGTCACGAACGTCCTGGCCGATTCTTTCAACCCGAAACGCGTCGTCGCAGCGACGAACACCGGCGTGCTCTACCTCTCGCAAGACAGCGGCCAGACCTGGACCGTCCTCGCGGCGTTACCGGATCAGTTGAGCGCCCTCCACGCGAGTCCGTCTGACAGTCGGGTCATATTCGCCGTCGGCGTCAATGAGGGTCTGTGGAAAACTAGCGACGGGGGAAAAACGTGGAGTTCACTCAAGGAAACGCTGGCCGCCTACGCGGGAGCATCGAGCAACCCGACCATGGCGTTTGCCGGACCAAATCGCTCGGTGGTCTACCTAACGTCAGACTACGGGTTTCTCCGTTCGCGGAATGGCGGCAGCCAGTGGGAAAGGATTCGCACCCTCCTGCCGCCGCCCACCCCAATTCACGGTGCGGTGGTTGATCCGAACGACGATCGGATCATCACCCTCTACGTTGGCAACAAACTCCACCGAACGAATGACGGCGGCCAGAGCTGGAACGTCATCGCCCTGCCAACGAACCGGCCACTCGCGTTTCTCCGCATCGATCCGGTCGATCCGAACATCTTCTACCTCGGCGCACATTTCCCACCAAAAAAATAATCGTATGGCCACCCACACCCAGTCCTTCACCCCGATCATCGACCACTTGAACGGTGAGCTCCAAACGATCCGCTCTGGCCGGGCCAATCCCTCACTCATCGAGGGCGTGCCGGTCACGGCGTATCAGTCAACGATGCGGCTGGTGGAGCTGGCCAGCATTTCTGCTCCCGAGCCACGCACGCTCGTCATCCAGCCGTGGGACAAAGGATTGCTCAAAGAGATCGAGCGGGGGATGACGAATGCGAAACTGGACCTCCAGCCGATTATCGAAGGCGACCATATCCGATTGACCCTGCCCTCGCTCACCGAAGAGCGCCGTCAGGAATACTTAAAACTGGCTCGGGCCAAGGGGGAACACGCGCGCATCAGCCTGCGGCAGGTCCGTGATGACCTTCTCCGCCAGCTGCGGGATGCCGAACGAGCGGCTTCACTGTCTGAAGACGCGGCGGCGCGAGAGAAGAAAGCGATCGAGGATGAGGTAAAAAACGCCAGTCGATCCATCGACCAACTGCTTCAAGACAAAGAAACCGAACTCATGACCGTCTGACCATATGCTGACCATCCTCCTCTTCATTGTCGTCTTGAGTTCGCTCATCTTCATCCACGAGTTCGGTCATTTCTTTACCGCGCGGAAACTCGGCGTCGGTGTCGAGGAATTCGGCTTCGGCTTCCCGCCTCGGCTTTTCGGCCTGCGCCGGCGGAGCGGCATTATCTACTCACTCAACGCAATTCCCTTCGGTGGCTTCGTTCGACTGAAGGGGGAGCAAGGGGCGGCTGATCCGACGGATCAAACGAGCTTCGTCAACGCCCCGCTGACGAAGCGAGCGATCATCGTCGGCAGCGGCGTCGTGATGAACCTCCTCCTGACCGTTGTGCTCTTCTTCGTCGGGTACCAGGTCGGTATTCCGGCGCTGGTCTCTGACACACTCCCGGGTGCGACCATTCGCGATCAACGGGTGGTGATTACCGGCGTTCTCGAGCCCAGTCCCGCCGCCGCGGCCGGGGTGCGCCGTGGCGATACCCTACGGGAAATTCAAGGCCAACCCGTCTCGACCGTCAGCGCCGTCCAATCCGCCATCAGTCAGAGCGGCGAGACGACCACCCTGGTGATCGAACGGGACGGTAAACGGGAAACCGTCTCCGTTGTCCCAACGGTGCTCGATACGCCAAAGCAAAAGAAGATCGGCGTCGATTTGGAGACGCTCGGTGTCTCGACCTATCCTGTCCACTGGGCGTTTGTCAACGCCTTCCGGACGACCTTTGAACTCTCCGGGCAAGTCGTGGTGGCCTTCGGTGGATTAATCAAAGACCTCGTCGTTCACCAGAAGGTAAGCGCGGAGGTGGCCGGACCGGTCGGTATCGCCATCTTAACCGGCCAAGTCGCGCGCCTCGGCGTTCTGGCGGTTCTCCAATTCGTCGCCCTGCTCTCGCTTTCCCTCGGCGTCATCAACCTGCTCCCGTTCCCCGGCCTTGACGGCGGGCGGCTCTTGTTCCTCCTCATCGAACGGGTCCGGGGTCGTGCCTTGAATCAGCGAACCGAGGCCATTATCCACAACGTTGGCTTTGCTCTCTTACTCGTTCTCATCCTCACCATTTCAGTCCAAGACGTCCAGCGTTTTCATGTCGGCGAACGAATCGGTCAGGCCCTCCAGTCCGCCTTCCGGTGATATGCTCGAATCACGCCTTTTTGCCCCCACCCGAAAGACCGTCTCCCGCGATGACGTGAGCGCCAACGCGATGTGGTTGCTGCGTGCCGGCTACGTGGAAAAGCTCATGGCCGGCGTCTACACGCTCTGGCCACTCGGATTGATGGTTCTGCGGAACATTGAACGCATCATCCGCGAGGCCATGAACGCCCTTGGTGCGCAGGAGCTGCTCCTGCCGGCCCTGACGCCCCGCGCCATCTGGGACGCCACCGGCCGCTGGTCAACCCTGGCGTCGATCATGCATCAATTTAAAGATCACGCCGGGCACGAGATCGGGCTCGCGCCAACGCATGAAGACGTCATTACGGATTTCCTCCGGCATCACGTGGCTTCCTACCGCGATTTGCCGCTCGCGCTCTACCAAATTCAGACAAAGTACCGGGACGAACCGCGCGCCAAATCCGGGCTTATCCGCCTGCGTGAATTCATCATGAAGGACCTCTACAGTTTTCACGCGACCGAGTCCGACCTGGACGCCTTCTACGAAAAAGTCAGCGGCGCCTACCAAACCATCTTTCGCCGCTGCGGACTCAAGACATTGGTGATTGAAGCATCGGGCGGCGACTTCACCCAGACGCACTCGCATGAGTTCAGCGTCCTGACTGACGCCGGTGAAGACCACGTGCTCTTCTGTTCGGCCTGCTCCTTCGCCCAAAATCGCGAGATCGCCACAGTCCGAGCCGGGGATCGTTGCCCGAATGGCGACGGGGTCCTCAAAGAAGCGAAGGCGGTCGAGGTGGGAAACATCTTCAAGCTGGGGACCAGGTTTTCTGCATCGCTCCGGGCCACGTTCCGCGATACGCAGGGACGCGCCCACCCGATCATCATGGCCTCGTACGGGATCGGACCCGGACGCGTCCTCGGGACGATTGTGGAAGTGCACCATGATGATAAGGGCATCATCTGGCCAGTCGCGGTCACGCCGTTCCTGGCGACCATCATCCCGATCGGCGAAACGGCGGTGGCAAAAAGCACGGCCTTCTACGAGACTTGCCAAAAACAGGGGCTTCCAGTACTGTATGCAGACCGCCCGGGCAGCCCGGGCGAGAAATTCGCCACGGCCGACCTGCTCGGCTTTCCGGTTCGCATCGTCTTTTCAGCGAAAACCGGGGACGCGGTCGAGTGGAAAGAGCGAACCGGTCCCCCGGAACTCGTGACCACCACCGAGGCAATCAAGCGACTGCGGGCGCTGGTGACGTAAGACTTCGCATGTTCGGCAAACTCTTCGGACGATTTTCCCACGACATGGGCATTGACCTCGGCACGGCCAATACGTTAGTCTACGTCAAAGAGAAGGGGATTGTCATCAATGAACCGTCCGTCGTCGCGGTGAATACCCGGACGAACGAAATACTCGCGGTCGGCGAAGATGCCCGCCAGATGGTCGGAAAAACCCCGGGGCATATCATGGCTACCCGGCCGCTCGTCCACGGCGTCATTTCCGATTTCGAAGTAACGGAACGGATGCTGAAACACTTTATCGAAAAAGTGCATCGCGAATCACTTGCCATCATGCCCCGGCCGCGCATCGTCATCGGCATCCCGCTCGGCGTCACAGAAGTGGAGCGAAAGGCGGTCGAGGATGCGACGCTCCGGGCCGGTGCCCGCGAGGTCTTTCTTATCGAGGAGCCGATGGCCGCCGCGATCGGTATCCGGCTGCCCGTCCAAGACGCCTCCGGCACGATGGTCGTTGATCTGGGCGGTGGCACGACGGAAATCGCGGTCATTTCCCTTGGCGGGGTCGTCAGCTGGCGCTCGTTGCGGGTGGCCGGGGACGAACTCAATGACAACATCGTTCAGTATGCCCGGGACCAGTTTAACCTCCTCATCGGCGAGCGGACCGCCGAGGAGGCAAAAATCCACATTGGCTCCGTTGTTGACGAAGAACCGCCACGGGAAATGCAGGTGCGCGGCCGCGATCTCATTTCCGGTTTGCCGAAAGAAGTGACGATCACCAGCACGCACACCCGCGAAGCGCTGCACCGGTCGGCGAAACTCATCGTCGAGAACATCAAGGCGACCATCGAGGATACCCCGCCGGAACTGGTGGCCGATATCTACCGACGCGGTCTTGTCCTGACTGGCGGCGGAGCACTCCTCCGCGGCCTTGACCGTTACATCAGTCGCGAGACCCAGATCCCGGTCCACGTCGCCGATGACCCCCTGACCTGCGTGGTGCGCGGCACGGGGATCGTTCTCGATGATCTCGAATCACTCCGCGAAGTCCTCGTCCCGACAAACGCTGATCAGTTAACGAAATAACCGTGGCCAGACCCTGGTTTCGTACACCGCGCGCTGTCGTTATTGCCATCGCGTTCATTGGCCTGGCTGGACTCATCCTTCATCGCTTGACCGTTTTACGACCACTCGAAGCGCTTGGGGCCAAAGCGCTTCGCCCGGTCGCCGGGCTTCTCTCAACCAATGCCGCCTGGTTCAACTCGCTATTCCCGAGCTTCGGTCGCGGGCACGACCTGGCCGCGGAAAACCGTCGCTTGCGTGAAGAAAACGCGGCGCTCCTCTTGGCGGCTGAACAACAGCGGCTCGACCGCGCGGAAGCCAGACTCGTGCAAGCGGCACAAACGGTCCTCGGTCAGCGCGCCTGGGACGGGGTCATCGCCCGGGTGATTGGTCGCTCGGCTGACCCGACGTTTCGCGTCTACCTGATCAATCGCGGTACGCGGCAAGGGGTTCGCGCCGGAGCGGCCGTCATGGTCGGGAACGGGTTCTTTATCGGAAACGTACTGGAAAGCGATGCCGATACGGCCAAGATCATTCTGATGACCGACTCCCACGCCACCACCGCCGGCGTCGTCGAGAATGAACTGCGGTCGCAGGGGATCGTGACCGGGGAGCTTGGTTTATCATTGCGCATGGATTTACTCATCAAGAGTGATCCGGTCGAAGTCGGCCAAACGGTCGTCACGTCGGGCATCGAAGACGGCGTTCCACCCGGTCTCATTATCGGTCGGGTTGCCGACGTCGAAAACCCGCCCGGTGAACTCTTTCAATCAGCCGCTGTTACCCCGACGGCCGATCTCCGGAACTTGACGGTCATCACCATTCTCTCCTTCAATCATGCGTCGTAGGGCCACTATTTTCTTGTTTTTTTTCTGCCTGAGCCTGGTCCAAATCCATTGGCTCAATCTTCTGTCAGTCACCGCGACCGTGAGTCTTCCCCTGACACTCTTTCTCCTCTGGGCGCCCTATCTCACTCGAATGCACCTGGGCCTGGCCGTACTCGGATCCGCGCTTCCGCTGGACTACACGTCGGCGCTCCCGTTCGGCAGCTACCTGCTGAGCCTGACGGCGCTCGCCGGAATAACCAGTCTGATCGTCAAACGATTTCCGATTCGAGAACACCGGCTCTTTCACCTCGCGCTCGTCGCCGGCGGCAGTCTATTCTTTTTTCTCACGCTCTTCGCACTGACCGCGCTGGCTGTTGCCGCCCGATTGGCCCCGTGGTCGTTCGCCGTTGATCGGGGGCTGCTCTCCTCCGCCGGGCAGCTGCTCGCGTGGAATACGACCCTGGCGACGCTGGCGATACTTTTTACCCGCCAAATCACGCGGGTGCTCGGTCGGCGCTTTGTCCTCCCCTATGCGTCCAACTGATCCGTTTGTCCCCTTTCTTCAGCATGAGGACATCCGCGATCGACAGGTCATGGTCACCAACCCGTCCGCGACGGTTGATGATTTTCTTGATGCGCCTGATCGAGCGGCCATGCGCCATCGCTTCGCCTTCCCTCGCCTCCGGACGTTCGCCCTCGTCGCCTCGCTCGTCGCGAGTGCGTTCGCGCTTCGGCTGTTCCAGCTGCAGATTGTCTCGGGGGCTTGGTACCGTGACCAGGCCGAAAATAATCGCGTCAAGCGCGAAGTCATTCTGGCGCCGCGCGGCGTTCTCACCGATCGTTTCAACCAACCGCTCACGACGAACGAGCCGGCGTTCTACGTCACGCTCACCCCCAATGAACTGCCGGCCGACCCGGACCGACGCGAGCAACTGCTCAACGCTATCAGTGGCGAGCTATCGCTACCCCGGGCCAGTCTTGACGACCAGCTCCGCCAGCTTGATGCGCACGGTCGCCGCGTGCTGGAAACGGACATCATCCATGATCAGGCCATCCGTCTTCTTGTCCGATTTGCTCGCACGCCCGGGGTGCTGGTTTCCCTCGGTGGCCGACGGAGCTACCCACTGGGGGTCGCCGCCGCGCACCTGATTGGCTATACGAGTAAACCGACGAGCGATGAGGTTCGCGCTGGTACCCCGGCCATCGACAGCGTCGGCCGCACCGGGTTGGAATTGCAATACCAGACCACGCTCGCGGGCGTCAACGGCGTCCGTGAGATCGAGCGCGATAGCACGAATCGGGAACAGCGCGTGATCGCGACCGAACGGCCCCGGCCAGGGAAAAACATTAAACTGACGATTGATGCCCAGCTGCAAGCCCAGCTCTCCGACGCCCTCGATCGGATGGTACAACAAACCCGTTCACCCGGCGGCGCGGCGGTGGCCATTGACCCGCGCAATGGCGAGATCCTCGCCCTCGTCTCCGCGCCAGGATTCGATACGAACGCCCTGACTCGGGGACTGAGTCCGGCGGCCTATGAAGCCCTTATTTCCGATCCCCACCTGCCACTCTTCAACCGGGCGATCGCCGGCGAATTCCCCTCCGGCTCAACCATCAAGCCTTTCGTAGCCGCCACTGCCCTGGAAGAAAAAATTCTTTCCGCCCAAACGAACATTCTCTCGACGGGAGGGATAACGGTCGGCCAGTGGTTTTTCCCCGACTGGAAAGCGGGTGGGCACGGATCAGTGAACGTCACCCAAGCGATCGCGGAATCCGTCAACACCTTCTTTTACACCATCGGCGGGGGCACCGACAGTTTTCGCGGCCTAGGCATTGAACGAATGACCGCGGGTGTCCGCCGTTTCGGTTTCGGGCAGACAACGCAGGTTGATCTCCCCGGAGAAAAAAGCGGATTCCTTCCCTCAAAAGACTGGAAAGAACGAACCAAGGGTGAGCGCTGGTATATCGGCGACACCTACCATTTCGCCATCGGTCAGGGCGACCTGCTGGTGACGCCCCTGCAGCTCGCGAATGGGGTCGCGGCTATCGCCAACGGTGGCACGCTCTACCGCCCCCACCTGGTCCTGGCTGTTTCCGACGCAGCGCACACGGTTCTTCAGGCCGTCGCCCCCGAGGTCGTAGAGCGGACTGTGGCAAGTGGACAAAACCTCGCCACGATCCGGCAGGGCATGCGGGAAGCGGTCGTTTCCGGCAGCGTCCGAGCCCTGGCGAACCTCCCGGTACCGGCCGCCGGAAAAACCGGTACCGCCGAATTCGGATCAGCCGGAAAAACGCACTCGTGGTTTACCGCCTTTGCCCCCTATGACCAACCCACCATCGCCCTCGCGGTCATCGTCGAGGGTGGGGGAGAGGGGCACTTGGCCGCCCTCCCAGTTGCCCAGACAATGCTTTCCTGGTATTTTACCCGGCGTCAGCCATAACCTTGTCCACACCTTATGTTTACGGAGCAAACCGTCCTCACGCCGGAAGGATACCAGCGAGCCAAGCAAGAGCTCGAGGAACTCAAGCACGTCAAGCGCAAGGAAATCGCTGGCCGAATCCAAGATGCGAAAGAGCTTGGCGATTTATCGGAAAATGCCGAATACGCCGAAGCGAAGAACGAGCAATCCTTCACGGAAGGAAGAATTGTTGAACTCGAGAACCTGATCAAGACGGCGGTCGTCATCGATTCACCCACCGATTCAACCGTCGTGCGGGTCGGCTCAACCGTCACCGTGAAGGGAAAAAGTACCGAGGCGACCTATACGATCGTCGGTTCAAACGAGGCCGACCCAACCGCCGGAAAAATCTCCAACGAATCGCCGCTCGGCAAAGCCTTCATTGGCAAGCGGGCCGGGGATGCCATCACCGTGACGACGCCAGCGGGCAAATCCTCCTACACCATTCAAACCATCCGCTAGATCGCGCGGCCGTCACGTTCGCCTTGCGAACCAGGCCTTTTTTGCGTACAATGCATGTCATGACCGACACGAGCGACCTCGATCAGATTCGCATTCGGAAAAAAAAACTGGCGGCTCTCCAGAAGCAGGGGATTGATCCGTATCCGGCTGCGGCCGACCGCTCGACCACCATTGGCGAGCTGCTGGCAGCGTTTCCGGAGGCGGCCGGGGCGGCGACCCCCGTCTCCGTGGTGGGACGCATTCGGGCGCTTCGTTTACATGGCGGGTCCTGTTTTGGCCACCTGGCCGATGGTTCCGGGGCGATACAATTTTTTCTGAAGCGTGACCAACTCGGCCAAGCGTATGACGACTGGATCGCCCGTCTTGATGTCGGCGATTTTCTGGCGCTCCACGGCCCACCCATGCGCACGAACCGCGGCGAACCCACGGTGCTGGTCCACCGCATTCGTCTCCTCGCCAAATCGCTTCGGCCGCTTCCGGAAAAATGGCACGGCGTCTCTGATGTGGAACTGCGGTACCGCCACCGCGAACTCGACCTCATTGCCAACCCCTCGGTCCGACGTCTCTTTGAACGCCGAGCAACACTCATCCGCACCCTCCGCCGCTTCCTCGATGACCACGGCTTCCTCGAGGTCGAAACGCCCATCCTGCAAGCGGTCGCCGGCGGCACAATCGCCCGTCCGTTCGTCACCCACCATGAAGCGCTGAACCAAGATTTCTCTCTCCGCATTGCCCCCGAGCTCTACCTCAAACGGCTGGTCGTTGGCGGGGTGGAACGTGTCTATGAGATTGGGCGATGTTTTCGCAACGAAGGTATCGATCACACGCACAATCCGGAATTTACCATGGCTGAATTCTACGTGGCCTACGCCGACTACCGGTGGCTCATGGACTTTACCGAAGCCTGTATCAGCACCATCGTGCCAGCGGTCGCCGGCGGTCTGGTAATATCGTACGAGAAAAAGATGGTCGATTTTACACCGCCCTACCCACGCCTGCGCTATGAGACGGCCCTCCGTGATGCTGATGTGCCGACCGATGCGACCCTGGCCGATCTGCGCGCCTTCATGAAAACGAAACATCTCGACGTTCCCGCCAAAGCCGACCGGGGGAAACTCCTTGACGAGTGCCTGAAGACCCTTGTCCTGCCAACGCTCATCCGTCCGACGTTTCTCACCGACCACCCGATGACACTGTCCCCACTGGCCAAGCAGCATCCCGAAGCCCCCGTGACCGTCCAGCGCTTCGATCTGACGTTCGATCTGG
>CAYWEH010000007.1:0-37106 GCA_964457305.1 uncultured Gammaproteobacteria bacterium | reverse complement strand
CGCCGCGCGGACGGCGAGCGGAGCAATCAATTCCGACAAAGTTAGTTCTGGTGCGGCCGAGAGGACTCGAACCTCCAAGGGCTTGCGCCCACCAGCACCTCAAGCTGGCGTGTCTACCAGTTGCACCACGGCCGCATGTATCGAACACCCGACCATTGACACCCGACCATTGACAGTCTCGTAGTCAGTGGTCAGGCGTTAGGGGTCAAGTGTTTCTCAACGGGCGTTTCCTTCAGTTTCCGTTCGCCCCCGCGCAGGTAGTAGAGTTTTGCCCGCCGGACATTCGCTTGACTGACGAGATCGATCCGCTCGATCACCGGCGACCAGACCGGGAAGATGCGCTCAACGCCCACGCCTTCAGAGATCTTGCGGACCGTGAACGTGCCGCCTGGCTCGTTTTTTCGGTGGCGGGCGATGACGAGCCCTTCGAAAATCTGGATGCGCTCTTTTTCGCCCTCACGAATTTTCTGGTGGACGCGGACGCGCATGCCGGTGCGGAGGCGCGTGAGCACTTCGCGGCGGTCCTGGGCCGGACCGGCGGCGCGCGGTTTGGTCGCGCGTTCAGTTTTTTTGGCGGAAGCCTTAGCCATAGACTGTCGCAGCATACCTGTGGGGCTGTCCCCAGTCAAGCGTGGCGCAGCCCCTCGAGCCAGGCAACGAGCTCGGCTGGCAGCGGCACTTCGAACTGGCGGGGCGTGCCATCGGGGTGCGGGAACATGAGGCGGCTGGCGTGGAGGAAGAGTCGGGGCGGTATTTTTTTGGTTTCACGGTGCCGCGAGTGATACAAAGGGTCGCCGGCAATCGGATGGCCGTAGGCCTGGAGGTGCACGCGGACTTGGTGGGTGCGGCCGGTTTTCGTCACCACATCGAGGAGTGTGAATGGCGGAATGCGTTCGAGAATAGTGAAGGCCGTTTCGGCGTCGCGTCCCGAACCACCGACCGCCTTGGCGATCATTTTCCCATCACGCTCGGAGCGTTCAATGGGGAAGGTGATGGTATCGGTCTCTTGTGGGACGGATCCATGGACAAGCGCGAGGTAGTGTTTTTCTACCCGGTGTTTCTGAAAAGCTTTTTTCAGAAAGTCGTAGGCCGGTTGTGTCTTGGCAATAATCACCAGACCCGAGGCTTCGCGGTCGAGACGGTGGACAATCCCTGGTCGAGCTGGGTTTTCGCCAACACCGACAATCGTCGGACGATTTTTCAAGATCCAGTCGGCAAGCGTTGACTCACGCACGCCCGGCGCGCCGTGCATAACGAGGCCACCTGGTTTGTTGAGAACAAGAATGGCACCATCCTCCGCGATGATTATTGGTTCCGGGACGTTTGCCGGCGGTGTCGAGGCATCGGGTAAGACCTCGACTGTTTCACCGGCTTGCATTCGCCGATCTCTCTCGACGGATCGTCCATCGAAGAGGATCTCACCCTGCGCAATCTTCCGTTGCACTTCGCCGCGGGTGCGTCCGAGTGTTCCGGCCAAAAATTGGTCAAGCCGCTGGCCTGATGCATCCGGAGGGATAGTATGTAAGGAACCTTTAACCTTTGACATTTGACCTTTGACGCTCGCGATGAAATGCGGGGTACTCCAAGAGCTTTTTTCTAAACGCGCTCAGTTGATTGCCGAGCAGCGCTGCTTGGTGAAGGAGCTGTTGATGAAGCGGGGCGGATAGATAGTGATGGTCAAGTGCAATATCGAGACAGGCGACGACTTCATTCAGTGACGCCAAAGAGGTTGCGAGAAAGTTCGCGAAATCTTTGTCCGTGCTTCGTTCCGCACCTTCCGCTATATTGAGCATGATTGAGTCCGCGGCTTTGATCAACTGTGAGGAAAGACGGAATTTTTCATCGAGAGGGAAGGAGTCTTGCACAAGTCCGCGGACGCACCGATCATACTCCCGGGCGTCACGATAGACCTGGAAACGCCTGAATCGAAATTTTTTCTCGAGGCTGGCTGACAAGAAAATACTCCTGTGCAGCCACACGTATATTGAGAGCCACCCGCTCTCAAATGTCAATGGTCAAATGTCAACTGTTTCTCCGCCTGGAGACAAGCTTATGGGCCAGGGCCAGCGCTTGGTGCTTCGTCTTCACTTTCCGCTCCAGCTGGGCATCGCGGATGGCGTCGAGAAGCTGGCCGATGATTGGGCCTGATTTTAGGTCAAACGCGGCCATGAGTTCGTCGCCGTGGAGAAGCGGCTTGACCGGTTTTCGCGTTCGTCCGATGAGTGGTTTCAGCCGTCGCTGGAGAACGAGAAAGGCGTTGATGGTGGGACGACCTTTGTCGGATACGGTTGCCATGCCGTCGGACCAGATCAGTTGGAGCAGAGCTTCGCCACGCCCTGAATCGGTGAGGAAATATCGCTCAAGGGTTGAGGGTCGCATGTTGTTCGCCGCCAGTCCGATCATGTGTTTTTCAATGAGCCAGGCCACGGCCGCGGGATCGACTTTCCCTTCGTAACTGGAAATACGGAGCCGCTCGAGGATGGCCCGCGCGAGTCGGGCACCGACTACGTCGTGGTTGTTCGAACGGATTCTGTCGGTGCCGTGCGAGCTCGGTGTTTGCGTCGTCAGTGGTTTTCCCAGGTCATGGAGGAAAATGGCGATCATCGTTTCGAGGGTTGGCGGTTTCGAAAACCAACGGCGGTACTCTTTCCGGTTCGGCATCTCGAGGGCCAGTCGGGCGTGCGTCCAGACGTCGCCCTCGCTGTGGAAGGCCGGATGCTGCGGGCAGTGTTTCATTAGGAGTACCTCGGGCAGGACGGCGCGGAAGGCGCCGGCGATATCCCAGAGGTCAACGGTTTTTGGCGCATCGGCCGCGAAGGCTTTGAGGAATTCTTTTGCGATGAGCTCTCGCGGTACGACCTGCGAACCGAGGTTCGGCATGAGTTTTTTGAGACTGCGCCAGGTCTGATCTTCAAAGTTGAAGCCGAGTTCCACCGCGAACCGCAACCCGCGGGCGAGTCGGCTGAAGTCTTCGGTGAAACGATCTGACGGGCGTCCCACAGTCCGGAGCCGACGGCTGGCCAGGTCGGAGAGACCGCCGCTCGGATCAATGAGTTCGCCGGTTTCCAAGTTGATTGCCAGGGCGTTGACGGTGAAGTCGCGCCGGAAAAGGTCTTCCGTAATCGGGAGTTTTGGGTTATAGGCGATTTTGAAGTCACGGGTGCCGCCGGTGTTAAACGCATGCTCCGTGCGCGGCAGGGCGATGTCGATTTCCTGTTTTGATTCTTTGGGTTGGAATTTAAGGACGCCAAAGTTTTTGCCGACGAGATTGACCTTCCCGTGCTGCTTGAGCAGTCGCTGCAGTTTGGTGAGCGGGACGCCGCGAACGACAAAATCGAGGTCGCCGAGCCGTCGTTTGAGGAGGAGATCGCGAACCGCGCCGCCGACGAGAAAAACCTCGGCGTTGCGTGTGCGCGTAAGTATTTTTCGTAGGTGAGTCGCCGTCGTCAGTCGGCGAATGGCCGAGCGGAGGGACGAAGGGGTAACGGCGGGGCGTGAGCGCGACATGCGTCTTTATTCTACCCCTCGACGGTCGGCCTGGCCATTCGTCAATTGAAAGGCGCCCGGGGGTGTCGTTCGCTCGTACGCCAGCCACCAAGCAAACGCGACCGTGAGAAGGAAAAGGAGTATGGCGGCGTGGCTCGTATGGAAGTATCGACCGAAGTAGAGGGTGAGGAAGAGGCCGCCCGTACCGACAAGAAATAAACGGCTGATAGTCGGCCGCCGGACCAGGATCGGCAACATCAAGCCGAGGAAGACGGAGACCGCGGACAACTGGAAGACCCAGAAGGGGAAATGCGCGTCGCTGCCAACGACGCCGAGTTGCCGGAGTTGTCCGCTAAAGCCGATGCCCATGATTGGGTAGCTGATCGTCGCATAGCCTGTGACATAGCGGATCAGGTCGTCATAGAGAGCCGGGGCGTCCCAGAGGAGAAAGGTAAGGAACAGGCCGAGGGCGATGCCAAAGCCAAGGAGCAGCGGTTTGACGCTGGTACGGATTCTCGCTGTCCAATTCGCGCCTGATGCTTGCACCACCAGTACGATGGCGATGGCGGGAAGGAAGACCCAGGCGAATGCCTTGAGACTGACAGCGAGTCCGGCGAGGGCCGCGGCCAAATACCAGCGGCGTCGCTGCAAGGCTAGGCCGGTTGCCAGTAATGCCGCCAGCACGGGCGCGTCGCTTGTCCCGGAGAGGACGAACGGCAGGAACAAAGGATTCAGACCGAGGAGGGCCACGCTCCGGAGACGATCAGCGATGGTGTACCCCAGTCGGGCAGCCAGGGCAACGACGAGCAGGTAGGCGACGAGGGTGAGCGTTCGTTCATCGTAAAAGCCGAACAGGCGGTTCGCCACAGCCGCCAGGGCTGTGCTGGCCAACACGTGGCCGGGCGGCATAACAAGATGTTCATAGATGGGATTCGGCTTTCCGTTGAGCCGGCCGTCATCCCAGGTATCGAGCACAGTCCCATGGTAGTTTTCCCGGTAGGGGTTTTTCCCTTTCAAAAGAAAGCCAGCCGCCGCCTCCATCTGGGGGACCGTATCGTTGATGATTCCGCGCGCACCTTGGTGTCGGGCGACAATATCACTCACGATTGGCACCACGCCCGAGGTGAGTACCAGGCCGCTGATGGTGACAGCCGCCATGACCGTCACCCACCACCGTCCGGGCCAGCGAGCGGCGATGGCCGCGCCGAACAGGGAAACGACTACCCCGCCGCCGACGAGGAAGCGGAGCAAAGGATCGGTGGCGGGGGCGATGACGAGGGAGAGGAGTGAAGCCGCGGCGGCGATGAGGAGCGCGATGGTCATGTCGTGGGAGTGTCGAGCAACGATGTTCGCCTTTCCACCGTCGTTCGTTGACGGCAAATCAGCTGCTGCTATGAGTGTAGCAGCGAAGGGAGTAGGGCGTCTATGGAATTACCCGCTCGGATGGTTTTGTCCGGCACGGCTTGCGTAGCGATGTCGCATATACTCAACGACCGCTGGCAGTAGTGAGACGATGACGATGGCGATGATGACGATGGAGAAGTTCTCCTTGACCGCTTGGATATTTCCGAAAAAGTAGCCCCCGAGCGTGAAGAGGCCCACCCAGAAGACACCGCCGACGACGTTGAACAGGAAAAAGCGACGGTAGGTCATGGCGCCGAGACCGGCGACGAACGGCGCGAACGTGCGGACGATCGGCACGAAGCGGGCCAGGATAATGGTCTTGCCACCATGCTTTTCGTAGAAGCGGTTGGTGCGTTCAAGGTAGGACTCCTTCAGCCAACGATGGTGCCGCTCGAGGAGGCGCTGGCCGAGTTTGGCCCCAACCCAGTAATTGACCGTGTCACCAAGGATTGCCGCCGCGGTCAGGAGGAGGACAATGATCCAGACGTTGATGTCACCGAGCGCGGCAATGGCACCGGCCGCAAACAACAGGGAATCGCCGGGCAAGAATGGTGTTATCACCAGCCCGGTTTCGCAGAAAATAATCACGAATAACAGCCCGTACGTCCAGCCGCCGTAGGTGCCGACGAAGGACTGCAGGTGTGTGTCGAGGTGGAGAATAAAATCGGTGAGCGTATGGAGGATGGCCATGCCCCATCAAGGGTACAGGGTCGGGTACGGCCTGGCAACTGATTCCGCTTGTGATCGTTGGTGTGGCCGTGGTAATCTTTTCCATACGGGAGTCAATTCTTCCTTGCTGTTTGAGTAAGATGAAAAGGTATGGGCCATCATTTACACCGGTTTGCGTCTGAAGAAGCACGGGATGCGTACAACCGGACGGTCGTCAAAACGTTCTACCTTGAGGAGGAAGACTACGACTAGGTCGATGCGACCGATCACCTCCGGGGACTCGAAACGGTCATGCATCGGTTGCGGCAGCACGAGCTTGTCCGCCTGCTTCGCCGATACGGAGTCGGCGGCCACATGCTCGACGTTGGGTGTGGTGCCGGTTTGATGTTGCGCCATTTGCCGCCGGGATCGGTGGGTCTTGATATTAACCCGCGCAACCTCGTCCGGGCGGCCCGCTATGCTCCCCGAGCGTCCGTCGTCCAAGGTGATGCCGAGGCCCTCCCATTTAGCGACAGCGAGTTTACCACCGTCATCTCGACCGAAGTCTTGGAACACGTTGTCTACCCCGATCGGATGGTTGCGGAAATCTACCGGGTGCTCGCCCCGGGCGGTGTCTTTATTGGGTCAGTTCCCCGCGACACGTGGCTCTGGGCGCTGCGGGCCTTGAGTTCAACGTGCCCGGGAGAGCCGTTCCATAATGAGATGCGGCGGCCGGATATTGAGCGATTGCTCCAGCCCTTTCGTCAGCGGCAGGTTCGACTGGCGTTCTGGTTGATGCATTACTTCTTCATCGCTCGCAAGCCACGGTAACCAAAAATCGCCAGGCATTCTGGTCTTCTGGTGGGCGGGGTACCGCCAGCCAATCTGCTTTGATGCGGGAATGGACCAACCGGAGGTATATTTTCGCTAGGAATAATGTATACTATCAAGGTGAAACCGTGGGCATATATCGTATTGGGCATGGTCGGGGCTGTGATTGTGGCTGTTATCTGGGGTTATGTCCAACGCCAAGACGTCATTGCCCCAACGGTCAACCAGCCCGTCAATATAAACCAACCGAATACAAATTCTCCTGCCAATACCAACACCGCTACCACGGCTGTTTTTTCCACTGCGGACCTACCCGATCGCGATCCAAAGTTGAGCTTCATAGCCACCATTCCCGCTAGCTGGGTAGCCGAGTACGTGGCTGGCAGTCAGGCGATCAATTTCTACGATCCAAAGGGTACGGCTGACTCGACATTGGAGAAGTCACAGATTTTCGTCAAATATTTTGAAGCCTCGAAATTTCTGACCCTGACCACGGTTACGATTAAGAGCCGAACAGAAACGACGGTCAATGGCCGACCGACCGTGACGTACATCATTGAAAAAAAGATCGGGGTGGCGGATTTCCCTTCCCAACCTTCGTGGCGGAATCGTGAGCATCGGGTGACCGACATTCGTTCAACAAACGCTTCGCCCACCCTGTTTTATGTCTTTGCTAAAGCGCCGGACGTGACTGACGCCGTTTTTGATCAATTTCTGACATCGGTGACATTCGGCGAGAAAACAGTAACATCGAACGTAGTCTATCCGTTGATTGGTTTTGTCAGCCGCATCACGAAGAAGCCATTTGGCATCCACATCACGCCGTCGACGTCTCCCGTCCAGCCCGAACGGTTCTCTGGCTGGCACAGCGGTGCTGATGCCGAAGTGACGGCCGACGAAGTCGGACACGATGTACCGGTGTACGCCATTGCCGCTGGCACCATTCGGCTGGCACGGGTCGCTGACGGGTATGGCGGTATCATGATTGTTGAGCATACGATTGGGTCGGAAACCGTCTCGGCGGTCTACGGTCATGTCCGGTTGTCTTCAATCAAGAAAGCTGTCGGTGATGTTGTGGCTTCGGCCGAACAGATGGCCGTTCTGGGGCGAGGAGGCACAGAGGAAACCGATGGTGAGCGGCAGCATTTGCATTTTGGGTTACTCCCGGGCCGTTCCACGAATCTTCAGGGCTATGCTTCACGCGAACGAGGCCTGACCGCTTGGCTCAATCCACTCGACTGGCTATCACAACAAGGCGCCACTGCGCCGCGTTCAACATAAAACAACACGTCGCGAATACAACGATTCAGGTCATAGATTGTGGTGCGGGCACCAGGATTCGAAACCAGGGACCTCCACAATGTCAATGTGGCGTCTCGAGCTCCTGGCGAAGCCAGAACGTCGGGGCTGCCAGGGGAGAAGTACCCTCGGGTGGGCGCGACAGGAGTCGAACCTGTGACCTTCACAATGTCAATGTGACGCTCTAACCAGCTGAGCTACGCGCCCACCCGAGGGCGCGTTCTCTGGTGAGGAAACGGTTTGCCTGAAAAGGACTCAACGGGAGCGCTGACAGTCTACTTGGAGAACGCCGGTTTTGCAAGGTTGACCCCCTTGCCGACCATTTTGGGACGGAAGATTTTTTTGGCATGGGGTAGGAAAAAAGAGACGACAATATCGGCGGTGCCGAGCACAACGAGTGCCAACCCGCCAACCAGGAGTGGGCCAAAGAGGGTGCCGCGCGCGTATTCGATGGCATCGAAAACCGTCGGGGCGAATTGGGCTGCGTCGCCGGTCAGCCGGAGGTTGGGCTCAATCAGGCGGTTGAGAACGGGGCGGCTGGCCAGGGCGGTGGCCAGCGGCAGCACGCCAACGCAGACGAAGAGCACGCCCACCCACCGGACGGTTCGACGGAGACCCCGGAGGATCAGGAGAAAATAGAGAAGTACCAGGACCGCTACGGCCAGCCAGGCGTAACCGATGATGCGTGGGAGCATCTGATACCCTTGCTTCATTCGTTCAATCGAGAAGTTGTTTTGCCCTTTCGCCGACGAAGGGCCAGGGGGTGTTTGTTCTTCCGGCGATGAACTCGCCGGCTGCTGTCCAGGCAGCCCCGCCGTAGCAAACAACTGGATTTTTTCCGGCTGGGCGACATCCACCGTATCCGAAAGCTGTTTGACCAAGCCGGGGATGTCAAATCCCGCGTGCAGCAGCTGCTGGCGGTATGCGTCGAGGGTCAATGCTGCCGGCCGGCAGAGCGCGCCTTCTTTCGACTCCCGTGTTGTGCAGACTGGTATGGCGGCGAGTTTCGCGACGAAGAGCGGCTCGGCTTCCCGAACGATCCGTTCTTTGGGATCACGCAGGTCCACCAGGAGCCGCAGGGGCTGATCGCTGGGGTCGCGCAGCCAGGCAAAGAACTGATCCAGAACGCCCTCGACGGTCATTTGCAGCCACGGTTTGGCGATGATTTTCGGCACGAGCGTTTGCACATCCGCCCCGGTGACAATGGGATTGTCGGCAAGCGAAAATGCCAGTATCCGTCGGTCGGCCTCCTGGAAAGCGAGGTCGTACACGCGTTCGTGGGCCAGGATGCCCTTGAAGAAAGACGCCTGGAGGAGATTCGTTTGGATGGATGTGACCAGTGCCACAACAAAAACCGTCGGAATCAGAACGACGAGCAGCATGATAGCCAGAAATGTGCGCATTAGGTTGTGTGTTTGTTTCTAGGCAAAGAGTATCATAAAAACGGCCGAAGGTCAAACGTTTTTGGTGGGCCTGGCACGGACCCGCCGACGCCCTTCGGGCTTTGGCGGGCAGGACTCAACTTTCGAACTCCGGGGTGTTTACCAGCCGTAGCTTTAGCGAAGGCTGGTGGGCCCGGAAGGATTCGAACCTCCAACGACGGTCTTATAAGGACCGGGCTCTACCATTGAGCTACGGGCCCGTGTTCTTCAGGTGACTTTATGGGATCTCGAAGACCACTCTAATCCAGCGTGGGTGTTGAGGCAAGTGCTGCTACTCAACCGAGGTGGAAATGGTGTATGTTTCCGTCAGCACCCACCAGAGGTCGATTTTTTGTTTTGGGTAGTTGTCGTATTCAACAACGCCGTCGTGGAGCTTCCCCGAGGCGAAGGAACCCTTCTCGATGATGCTGACGAATTTTTCCGGTTTGTCCGTGGGAAAAAGCGTAATCCGATCGCCCTCCTTTTTTCCGCCCGTTCCGAGAAGCAACGAATCAGAAAACGCGTAGCTTTGGTGCGTCATGAGATAGGTCGTGACCTTATTTCGAAAAACCTGAACATCGCTTGGCCAAAAGAAACAGACGAGGACGGTCACGAAAAAGATGCCGACGACAGCCACGGCACCAGCCACGCCGAATCCAATTCGCTGGAATCGCCTCATTTTTTGACGACGGATGTACCAGATGATGGGGATAAGACTCGCGATTGGTACGAGGAAAATCAAAACGGAGGGGAGGAGGTTGTAGGCCTCGAGCCAATCCCGGCCAAGCATTCCGACAAATACGACCAGCACAAGCGCAATCGCTCCCATGCCAAATTTCGCCCACCACCGTCCTTTCTGTCGGTGGATGACCCAGGCGAGCGCGGCCCCGACCAGGCACAGGGCTATGACAAAAAGCGCGAAGAGGACGAGACGAAGAATTGGATTCATATGTTTACTTTGTTTTAACGGACAGCCGGTTTCTTCGCCCCGAGGTAGGACGACAACACCGTGGCCCAGCGTTCGAGCTTACTCACGCCTTGCTTATGCTCGAGCCGGAGCAGGAGGGCCGTCCAGGCGGCGTACTGGAAAACCGCCAAGAACGACCCGACGAGCATGATGGTGAGGAAGAAGATGGTCGCAGTAAACTGGCCGGTCGGATCGAACACGTAGCTGATCGTGCCAACAAAGACTGCCGAGATACCGATGTTGATGAGAATGAGGAGAAATGACATTTCGAGCGCGACGAGCCAGTGCCTGGAAAAGAGCTGCCAGGCACTACGGAGGGCAGTCCAGAAACCTTTCCCTTGGGTGACAACGTAGACAATGGCGAATTTCGTCAAGAACGAGAAAATAATGTGGAGCGGGACGAGGATGAGGAAGGCGACCACGGCTAAAGCATCAATGGTTTGCTTCGTTGCGCCGAGGTTGAGGAAGCGGACGAAGAGCGGGTAGGCGATGACGGCAAAGAGCCCGTAGATGACGGCTTTCAAAAGCACGTTGAGGAGCAAGACGGGGATAAAGTTTTTCGCGCCGGCACCGAGTGCCCAACTGAACGTCGGTGCGCCCTCATCTTGGACGAACCGTTTCGTGGACATGATGATCGCGATTTGCGCCAGGACAATCGGCCCGATGAGGATGGCGTAGAAGAGGAGCGTGGCATCGAGCCGCTCCGTGTTCAAAAACGCCCCTTCGACGATGATGCCTTTAAGGAAGTCCCAGAACTGCCCGATGGTGGTGGCTGCCAGCCCGCCGCCGTCGCTCAAGATGGGGAGTACCGCTTGGAGCCGGATGACCGTTTCCACGTTCTTTGCGAGGACGTCGTACTGCTCCCCATTTGCGGTGAACGCGGCAAAAAATCCAAACAGGAGCAGAAAGGGGTGCTTGCGGACAAGGCGCCAGGCGCGTTTGAGGACGTCGCGATAGAGGGATGGCTCTTTGTTTTGCAGTGCCTCCATGGGTTTCAGTATACTACAAAAGCCGGTTGGCGGCTAGGCAACGTCGCTAGGCGGCCGATTTGGCTGTCGGTTGGCTCACCGCTCCGACAAGGCGCTCGAATTCCTCTTTCTCAAGGGTTTCCTTTTCGAGCAGGGCGTTGGCGATGGCGTCGAGGCGGGAGCGGTCGGTCGTGATGATTTTCTCGGCCGTCGTGTACGCTTTCTTGATGAGCTTGGTGATCTCGGCGTCGATTTGCTCGGCGATTTTCTCCGAGTAATCCCGCCGCTCGTGGATTTCGCGGCCGAGGAAGATAAGCTCATCCCTTTGGCCGAAGGTGCGAGGACCGAGCGCTGGACTCATGCCGAACTCGGTGATGAGGCTGCGGGCCAGCCGGGTCGCGTTCTGGAGGTCGTTGGCAGCGCCGGTGGTCAGTTCGTGGAAGATCAGCTGTTCGGTGGCGTGGCCGGCGACCATGACGGCCAAATCGTCAACAAACTCCGATTTCGAATGGAACCGTCGGTCTTCGATCGGCAGCTTCAGGGTATATCCGGCGGCCAGGCCGCGGGAAACGATCGAGACTTTGTGGACCGGATCAGCGTGTGGGAGGGTGTGGGCGACGAGGGCGTGGCCGGCCTCGTGGT
This sequence comes from uncultured Gammaproteobacteria bacterium, assembly GCA_964457305.1. Classification (GTDB taxonomy): domain Bacteria; phylum Patescibacteriota; class Patescibacteriia; order SBBC01; family JACPUP01; genus CAYWEH01. The sequence continues at coordinate 25,440 of CAYWEH010000007.1, read as the reverse complement.
AGGCGGCGATCTTTTTCTCGCGCTTGTTCATGACGCGGCTCTTGCGCTCCGGCCCGAGCATGACCTTTTCGATGGATTCCAGGCACTCGGTCTGGGTGACGACCTTCTGGTTCCGGCGCGCGGCGAGCAGGGCGGCTTCGTTCAAAAGGTTGGCCAGGTCGGCGCCGGAAAAGCCGGGCGTGCGCTGGGCGATGAGATGAATGTCGACGGACGCGTCGAGCGGTTTTTCTTTCACGTGGACTTTTAAGATGGCTTCCCGTTCCGGGAGGTCCGGGAGCTCGAGGACGACCCGACGGTCAAACCGGCCGGGTCGCAGGAGGGCCGGATCGAGGATGTCCGGGCGGTTGGTAGCGGCTATGACAATGACGTTCGTATCCGTGTCGAAGCCGTCCATCTCGACGAGAATCTGGTTCAGCGTCTGTTCGCGCTCATCATGGCTGCCGCCGAGACCGGCACCCCGCTGGCGGCCGACCGCGTCGATCTCATCGACGAAGACGATGCAGGGCGCTGCTCGCTTGGCGCGGCGGAACAGATCGCGGACCCGCGAAGCACCGACGCCGACGAACATTTCGACGAATTCTGAGCCGGAAATGCTGAAAAACGGCACGTCGGCTTCACCGGCCACGGCTTTCGCCAGCAGGGTTTTTCCCGTGCCCGGCGGGCCGAGCAGGAGCACGCCTTTTGGAATGCGCGCGCCCAGGGCCAGGAATTTCCGCGGGTTACGTAGAAAATCGACGATCTCGGTCAGTTCCTCTTTGGCTTCTTTGGAACCGGCGACGTCGGCAAAGGTCACGATATTCTGCTTTGTCCGTTTCTGCACTTCCCGCGCCTGGGTTTGGCCGAAGGACATGGCTTTCATGTTCTGCCCCTGGACTTGCCGGAAGATGAGCCAGAAAAGCACGCCGATGAACAGAAATGGGATGAGAATGGTCACCGCGGCGCTGCGGAAAAGCTGCGATGTCGAGACGTCTTTGACCATGACCTTGACCTTCAGCAACTTTTCCGGATCCACTTTGTAGTTGCTCATGAGCTGCGTGAACGAGTCGGTCGGTTCTTTGCGCGCCGTCTGTAGGGTGCCATCGGTCAGCATGACCTCAAGCCGGTTCTCGTTCACCGAGATTTCTTTCACTTTCTCGTTGTTCACTTGCGAGACGAGTTCGTCGAGGCTGATCGCAGTCCGCTTCTCGGGGACGTTGAAGAAACTCAAGGCGCTCAGGATGAGCACGAAGACAAGGAGAATGAGGACGAAGTTTTTGAAGAAGGGATTCATGCGGCGGGGGTTTCCGGCGGCAGATATTTTGGTTCTGGCGCTTGAACCGCTGGCTGGGGTGTATTCTCGCTCGTTTGGGCGGTTTCCGCAACCGTCGGCTGACCGCCGGTCGCTGGCGGCGGACCACCCGGTTTGGCCGACTGCTCTTCGAGTACTTTCTTCGAAAGCCCAAGTCGATGTTCGGTCGGTTCGATGGAGAGGATCTTAAACGTATACTCCTCCCCTTCCTTCACCGTTTCTGACGGGTGGTTGAGCATTTTGTGCGCAAGCTCGGAGATGTGACAGAGACCCTGGATGTCTGGGTCGAGCTCAACGAACGCGCCGAAGGAGTTCAAGCGGACGACTTGGCCGCGAACGATCTGCCCGACGTGGTATTTCTCCACGGCTTTCTCCCACGGATCTGCGGTGAGTTTCTTTACGGAGAGCGAAACCTTGGTGCCCTCGATGCCGATGATTTTTGCCTGGAGTTCCTGGCCGACCTTCACGAAATCGCGCGGGTGTTCGATGCGCTGCCAGGCGAGCTCGGAGATGTGAATGAGGCCTTCCAGGCCGTGGTCAAATTCCATGAAGGCACCGAAATCCACGACCCCGGTAACCTTGCCGGTGACGACGTCCCCGGTGTGGTACTTATTCAGGAGGGTGCGTTGCTCGACTTCCCAGGCCGCTTTTTCGGACACGATGAGTTTCCCCTCGCGCTCGTTGACGTCGATGACCTTCACCTTGAACGTCTGCTTGGTGTATTTCGAGAGGAGTTCGAGGATGCGTTGTTTGTCGCCGCCCTCGACGCGCGGGTAGTGCTCGGTGGTGAGCTGGGAGACGGGGAGGAATCCTTCGATGCGGCTGACGCGGACCATGAGACCGCCGCGGTTTGCATCGGCGATGACCGCGTCGACGACCGCGCCCTCGTCCCGGAGTTTCAGGAGATTATCCCAGGCTTTGCGGTGGCCGGCCGTGCGGAACGACAGTTCCATCTGGCCGTTTTCGTTCTCGAGCTCGACGACCGTGGCGCTGGCCTCGTCGCCGACTTTCAAGTCGGCCGAGTCGCCGGATTCGTCGAGGATCTCGCGACCGCGGATGACGCCCGTCGTGAGGCCGTCAATATCAAGGTGCACCTCGTTTTTCGAGACGCTTAAAACTTTGCCGGTGATGATGTCACCGACCTTCGGGATGGGGCGGACGCCCTCTTCGTCGAGGAGTTTCCCCATCGCCGAACTCACGGTTACCTTGTCCATGCTGACTGATATCCTTTCGCCCGTTCCAGCTCTAAAGTCCGGAAGTCGAGCCCAGCCAGTATAAGGAGGAGCGGACAGTCAGTCAAGACCTGGACCCCCTGACTCCACGAATGAACGGAAAAGTGGTATGGTTCTCCTATCTATGGGCAGGAAAATTGCGGCCGCAAAGCTCCGAGACACGATGCTGCAGATGACGCGCGGGAAGCTTTTGATTGGGGCATTTCAACGGGGGTTGCAGGGCGTCGTGAAAACCGGCAAAGGATTGGGCCGTGGTTTTCATACGGAGGCTCTGCAGAAAATCATTCGGGGCAAGGGGGAGGTCGAAGTGACGCACGGGAAGCAAGTGATCGGAGAGTACAAGCAGGCTCTGCGCAGCGGTGCCGTATCGTTTAACGGGCAGGTTGGACAGCTCTCGACCAAGGGGCGTGACGTCGGAGCCCATACGGTTGAAAAACAGGCGGCGACACCCTCCGACACGTCGAAGGTGGACCGGCAACGTGCTGCCCGTGAGCAGGCGGAGATGGTGAAGAGGCGCAACCTCAACTACCAACAGTTTCAACGCCAGCGGGAAGCGGAGCAGCCAGCGTCCGTGCCGGCCAAATCAGGCATGGGGAATCCGACCACGCCGATGACACCGCTCACGTCGGTGTCGCACCTGCCAGAAGCGGAAGCACAAAAAAAGGTCTCCATCGGCGAAGTCCAGACCGCAGCGAACCCGCCGCAGAGCTCGGTCGGTCAACCCGAAGGTTCGGTCCCGCTCACCGGTTCCCAGGCCGGTACGGCCGCTCCTTCTGGCGCCGGACGGGATATTCAAACGCCGACCGCGGCCCCGGAAGCATCGGCCACCCCCGGAGAACGCCCGGCGGGGAAAGATGATGACGATGCCCAACTTCCTGATCCGGGGAAGGCGGCAGACATGGAAATCTAGGCTATCGGAAAGCAGGCGAATCGGCGGAAACAACGATCGTTTTTCGCTTGTCGAGGACCCCCATCTTGTGGTACGCTAAGAGTGATTTTCCCGCAGTTTTTGTATGGTGATTTTTCCACTCGGCGCATCGTCATTCAAACTCCAAACCCCGACCGCGACCATTCTGCTCGATCCGCATGACGGGTCGAACGGACTTCGCGCACCCCGCGCCCAAGCAGACATGACCCTGCTTACCCAAAAGGACGGACGGAACCCGGATGCGGGTGGACAGAACAGCATCGTGGTTGACGGGCCGGGCGAATACGAAATCAAAGGGACAGCCATCTCTGGGATCCCGGCGGCAACTGGCGATCAAACGTTCTATCTCTTGGAAAGCGAAGGCTTGCGGCTGGCGCACCTTGGCGATCTGAACCGACCATTACAGGACAGCGAGATCGAAGCGTTCGATGGCGTTGACGTGCTCTTCATTCCGGTTGGCGGCCATGGCGTGCTTGATGCGCGGAAGGCGCAGGAAGTCATTAGTGGACTCGAACCGCGTATCGTCATCCCCATGCACGTGAAGACACCCGGCCTCAAGGTGACGCGCGATCCGGTGGCAGTGTTCTGTAAGGAGTTTGGCGTGAAGGATGCGGTCCCGCAAGACAAACTCCGCCTGACGCGGAAGGAATTGCCCGTTGAAGAAACAAAAGTCATTATCCTTCACCCCAATGGCTAAACGACCGTCGTCCGCAACATCGAACCGCCCGCGCAGCCATATGCTGCCGGTCCGAGTCGTTCGCGCCTCCGCCTTGCCACCAGCCCCGGAACCGGAGCCAGAGCTTCCCAGCCGTCCGGGCCGCCTGTCGTCCGACGGGCCGGTCGCCGTTGATCTCGCCACGCGCACGCGGGTCGTCTGGCTGGCGACCATCGGCGTTCTCCTGATGATTGTTATCGGCTGGTTCGCGACGGTCGGCGCCAACCTGACAAAACCCGGCCGGGCCGACAGTCTCTGGCTGAAGATCAAAGCGAATATCCGGTCGGCGCTGTCCCTGCAAGCGAAACCGGACTCCCCGCAGTCGCCAGCCGAGCAGGAATTCAATGCGCTCGACAAGCGCCTGTTCCCGAACGTCCCGTAATTCCCTATGCCGTCGAAGCGGAAGCCAGTCGTACCGAATCCGCCCCGGGCCCCTGAAGCGCCCGCCGGGAACGCCATTGGAAAACTCGTTCCCCGGCCGATCGTCGCCGAAATGCAGGAGAGCTACCTCGACTACGCCATGTCGGTCATCATTTCGCGCGCGTTGCCTGACGTTCGGGACGGGATGAAGCCGGTGCATCGCCGGATTTTGTACGCGATGTGGGACATGGGGTTGCGCTCAGGCGCGAAGTACCGGAAATCCGCGACCGTCGTCGGTGAAGTGCTCGGCAAGTACCACCCGCACGGTGACATCGCGGTCTACGACTCAATGGTCCGCCTGGCGCAGGATTTCTCCATGCGCTACCCGCTCATTGATGGGCAGGGCAACTTCGGTTCGATTGACGGGGACGGTGCGGCCGCCCATCGCTACACTGAAGCCAAACTCGAAAAGATGGCCGAGGAGATGCTTCGAGACATCGAGAAAGACACGGTAAATTTCGTTCCGAACTACGATGGCTCGCAGAAAGAGCCCCTCGTCCTGCCAGCGCTGCTGCCGAACCTCCTCCTCAACGGCACGGTCGGCATTGCCGTCGGCATGGCGACGAACATCCCGCCGCACAATTTGTCCGAACTCGGCGATGGCCTTTGCCATTTGATTGACCACCCCGACGCAACGGTCGAGGATTTGATGGAGTTCATCAAGGGTCCGGATTTCCCGACCGGCGGCATCATTTACAACCAGGCGGACATTGAGCAGGCCTATGGCACGGGCAAGGGCTCGATTGTCATGCGTGCTAAAGCGGAGATCATTGAAGAAAAATCCGGTTTTCAAATCATCGTCACCGAACTTCCGTATCAGGTGAACAAGGCGCAGCTCATTGAGCACATCGCCGAGCTCGTCCGCGACAAGAAGCTCGATGGCATCAAAGATCTCCGCGACGAGTCAGACAAGGAGGGCATCCGCATCGTGCTTGAGCTCCGCCGGGACGCCTATCCGAAAAAGGTCTTGAACCGGCTCTACAACCTTACTGCGCTGCAAGACTCCTTCCACGTGAACATGCTGGCCCTGGTGGACGGGATTCAGCCGCGCGTGCTGACGCTGAAGACCGTTTTGGAAGAGTACCTGAAGCACCGGAAAGAGGTCGTGCGCCGTCGCACGACCTTCGATTTGGCGGTGGCCAAGGCGCGCGCCCACGTCCTGAAGGGCTTGAAGATTGCCCTCGACCATCTCGATGCAGTCATCTCGACCATCCGAAAATCCCGCGACCGCGACGATGCGAAGGGAAATCTGATGAGGAAATTCCGACTCGACGAGATTCAGGCCAATGCCATCCTCGACATGAAGCTGTCGCAGTTGGCGAATCTTGAACGCCAGCGGGTCGAGGAGGAGTTGCAGGAGAAGGTAGCGCTCATGAAAGAATTGGAAGGTATTCTCGCCAGCCCAAGGCGCATCTTGAAAATCATCCGCGATGAGTTGGTCGAACTGAAGCGGAAGTACGGCGACGCGCGGCGGACGGAAATCGTCGCGACCGCGGTCGGCGAGTTTAAGCAGGAGGACCTCATCCCGAACGAGCCGACGGTGGTCATGCTTACCCGCGACGGCTACATCAAGCGCGTTTCCCCGGAGAATTTCAAGACCCAAGGCCGCGGCGGTAAGGGGGTCATCGGGTTGACGACGAAGGAGGAGGATTTGGTCGAACGGTTCTTTGCCACGACCACGCACGCGGACATGCTGTTCTTCACCCAGACCGGCAAGCTCTTCCAGCTGAAGGCCTACGAGATTCCGCCGGCCTCGCGGACCTCGAAAGGTCAGGCGGTGGTAAACTTCCTGAACTTGCCGCCGCACGAACGCGTGGCCGCCGTGTTGAGTATCCCCGACCTCAAGGGCTTCAAGTTCGTGGTGATGGTGACGACGCGTGGCATCATCAAGAAGGTCGCCGTCGAAGAATTTAAAAATGTCCGGCGCTCCGGCCTCATTGCCATGCGGGTGAAGTCGGGCGACAGTTTGCAGTGGGTGGTGCCGTCTTCGGGGACCGATGAAATCATTCTCACGACCGAGAAGGGCCAGGCGATTCGCTGCAAGGAAAAAGACGTTCGGCCGATGGGACGGAATGCGGCCGGCGTCCGGGGCATGCGCCTGAAGGGCAACGACACCATCGTCGGCATGGACGTGGTGAAGACCGGCGCGGCGCTCAAGAACGACCAACTCTTGATCGTTACCCGGAATGGGTTTGGCAAGCGGACGAGCTTGGCGGCGTACAAAGTTCAGGGGCGCGGCGGCTCGGGGATTCTGACCGCACAAATCACCGACAAAACCGGTCCGTTGGCCGGGGCGCTCGTCGTGGATTCGACGCTGACGACGAATGATTTGATTGTTATCTCGCAAAAGGGACAGGTCATCCGCTTACCGCTCAAATCGATTTCCGTGTTGGGTCGGGCGACGCAGGGGGTGCGCGTCATGCGTTTTTCCGAGAGTGGCGATAAAGTGGCGAGCGTCACCTTTATCTAGGGCGGCTTCGGGCGCGATCGGTGGGTCCCCCGACTGGGGCGGAACTTGACACTTTTGGTATTTGGCATTATGACAGAAGCGTCCTTCCCGGAACTTCATCGGTATCTCGCCATAGTCTCAAAGCCCCATTCCTTGGGCAATTTGCATCCCTAAAGACCGTCCAGCGGCATCCACACGAGATACCGGAAGTTCCTTGGGCCGGCGGTGCATTTACCACCTCCGGCCCCTTCTCTTGAGACGTCTGATTGACAGCTGACTGCTTTTTGTTAGGATATGCATTAGCTTTTTGTGGGGTGGGCCAGTCAGTTGCTGCGTTCCTTGCGGGGAGCGTTCCCGAGTGTACGGGAACACTGGCCCTACCCCTTCATTGGCGGCGGATTGGTTCCTCGTTCTTCCCTCCGCGGAGGGATGCGCCACACTGCAAAAGGTGTGTCGGACTGGTCCGCCGCCTCTCGCCCTTTCAAACTTTCAGCCTCTTAAAAAGGGGCGGATCGGAGCTTCTCCTTCCCTCCGCGGAGGGATGCGCGTAGCTGCACAAGGTTACGCGGGCTGACTCGCCCTTCTCTCAAAAGGGCAGGTTGATCGAATCTCTCCGACGGCGTCCTCCGCTCGGATAGCCCCTCGGTTGGCCTGCCCTCCTGACGTCGCTTCCAGCTTTCGGCCATCAGCGCCTTCCAAGAGCAGGCAGCCGAAAGCCGATTGTCGGAAGTCCTTCAGGGCAGGTTGGTTCTTCGTTCCTGAGGTCCGAGGAGTCCAAGCGTCCGGACTGGTGACTCCTCCTTCCCGGGGCGTCGGCCAACCTGCCCCCTCCAAACGATTGATCCTTACCTTCACGACGAGGAAAGCTCCGCTTACCTGACTGGCCCAGATGTTGGAATTTGACTCCAGCCAGGCGCGACTGGACGACGCTCTGTCTGCCCGCTCGGCAGGCTCCAAGTCCACGAGCTCCCTCGTTGACAACCCGGTGGTGAACGCTCTCCACCGGGTTTCTTTTTTCCGGAGCGGTGTGTGGGCAAGTGTTTCCGTTCTCACCAAAACCCTTCTCCGCGACTTGCCAAATTTCGTCTGATTCGATATTCTGCCCACCGTATACGGGGTGGGCTCGTGGGGATCTAGCGTCCTTCTCGGAGGGCGTCCGGAGTCTGCCGGACTCGAGCCCTACCCCGTCTCTCTTTCTTCGGGGCGGATTGGTTCCTCGTTCTTCCCTCCGCGGAGGGATGCGCCACACTGCAAAAGGTGTGTCGGACTGGTCCGCCGCCTCTCGCCCTTTCAAACTTTCAGCCTCTTAAAAAGGGGCGGATCGGGGCTTACCCTTCCCTCCGCGGAGGGATGCGCGTAGCTGCACAAGGTTGTGCGAGCCGGTCCGCCCCGCCAAGGTTCTCGGAGTGACTTCGCAAGCAGGCCCTCGGCAAGCCCGGTACCGCCGATCTGCATCAAGGCGATCGCGGATCGGTGGCGAAGATCCCTCCCCCAGGCTCCTGGATGTTGGCACCACGGCGTGAGCCGCGCAGTCCAACCGCTCCGGAGCCTTTTTCTTCGAGCGAGTAGGGAGTATCGGGTAGCGAGTACTGACCGCCGCCTACTCCTTAACTCGCTACTGGCTACTCGCTCGTCCTGTTTCCGCTTGCCAACCGCTTGATAATTCGTTATCCTGCACAGCGCCTATGGGTCTGCCAGCCAAGCGTCGAAGTCGCAGCTCCAAGCGGGAACGCGCCAGCCACTTTGCGTTGAAACATATCAATCTGACCGTGTGCCCGCACTGTCAGAAAGCGATTCGTCCGCACCGGGTCTGCCCGCACTGCGGCTGGTACAAGGGCCGCGAGGTCATCCACACCGCAACCAAACTTGAGAAGCGGAAGAAAGACAAAGCGAAGAAAGAAAAAGGGGAGAAGAAGGAAGCCGCAGAGTCCGAAGAGAAAAAGAAGAAGTAATGACTCATTGACCATCGCTCCGCACACTCATGACAACTGTCGAATGCCTCATGGCCACGATCGGTGGACGCTAAGCGACGCGTTCGTCATTCGGCATTTGTAATTGGTCGTTCATTATGGCCAATCGCCACCTCGCTCGCACGATCGCTCTCCAAACACTCTACCAGTGGGATTTTCACAGTCAGCCCCCTGACGGGTGGCGGCCGATGGTTGAACAGAACCTGAAGGAGTTTGCCCCGGATTTTTCCGATGCCGAGTTTGCCCGTCACGTCTGCGAGGGCGTGGCCGAACACCAGCCGGAGATTGACAAGCTCGTGGTTCAGTACGCGCCGGCCTGGCCGTTGGAACAAATTACCATCATTGACCGGAATGTACTGCGGATCGGCATTTTCGAATTAAAGTTTACCAAAGACATTCCGCCGAAAGTCGCCATCAACGAATCCATCGAACTGGCAAAAACGTTTGGCGGCGATTCCTCCGGGCGTTTCGTCAATGGCGTGCTCGGCGCCATCTTTAAAGACATGGGCGGTCAGCCGACGCCGCCGCCAGTCGAATCTTCACCCGCTGCGACTGCCTAGGCTCATGAAACCATTTGCCCCCCTGCTTAAAAAACTCGACGTCACGTTCACAAACGAAGATTTGTTGACCCAGGCTTTCGTTCACCGGTCATACCTCAATGAGAACCCAAGCTTTCCGGTGGGGCACAATGAGCGGCTGGAGTTTCTTGGCGATGCCGTGCTGGAGCTGGTCGTGACCGAGTACCTGTACAAGACGTACGAGAATCCGGAAGGTGAGTTGACGAATTGGCGCTCGAGCCTGGTGAACGCGAAGATGCTCTCCGACGTGGCGCAGGAGCTATCGTTTGAGGAGTATCTGTACCTGTCGCGCGGTGAAGCGCGTGATGCGAATTCGAAAGCGCGGTACTCGATTCTCGCCAACACGTATGAGGCATTCGTCGGCGCGCTCTACCTCGACCAGGGGTTTGCCGCCTGCGAGCATTTCATTCGCAAGACGGTGCTCCCGCACTTGCCGACCATCCTCAAGGAACGCCTGTACCGAGACCCGAAATCGCGGTTGCAGGAGGAAAGCCAAGAGCGGATCAATGTCACCCCAAGCTACAAAGTGCTGACCGAAGAGGGCCCAGACCACGCCAAGCACTTCTTGGTCGGCGTGTACTTCGGCGAAGAGGAAGTTGCCCGCGGCGAAGGCACCTCGAAGCAGGAGGCACAGGTGGCCGCAGCCGAGGCGGCGCTCCGGCTCAAAGAGTGGTAGTATGGCCCAGCCGCTGTTCTTCGTCCTCGCCCTCCTGGTCATGCTCGGTGGGCTCGTTGGCATCATCTTGCCGTTCGTGCCGTCCATCCCGCTCATTTGGCTGGGTGCCTTCCTCTATGGGGTGACGACGAGCTTCGAGCGGGTCGACAGCGATTTCCTCCTCCTCGTCTCGTCGCTGGCCTTGGCGACGTTCTTCCTCGATTACATCACCTCGCTCTGGGGGCAGCGGTCATTCCGGGCAAGCTTCTGGAGCGTGTTGGGGGCGGTGGTCGGCGGGCTCATCGGTTCGCTGGTGGGACTGTTTTATGCGCTGGTCGTTGGGCCGGTAGTTGGCGCGGTGGTGTTCGAGATCATCCGGGGCCGTGATGCCGCCTTCTCTTTCGAGACCGGTCGGTACCGCATCATTGGCTTTGTCGGCGGGATGATCGTGAAGCTGGCGGTCGGATTCGCTATTATCGGGCTGTTCCTTTATCAGGTGTTGAAGGCCTAGCCGCGTTGCGTCGTTGACTTTTTTCCGCCTACCGCGTACGGTAGGACGGGTTTTGTGGTGGAGGGTGTCCAGAATGCACTTGAACAATTCGTTTTCGAACGCCAGTGTAAGGGGGTGTTTGATGCAGGTGTTTACGGATAGGCAGCGCGAGCAGCTTCCCTATTCATGCACGAAGCTCGAGTATGAGGAGGCGCTCCATAGCGTCACCGTCGTCCGTCACCCGATCGTCGCCGACGGTATCCGCGTCCTGCGGAACCGCGAGACGAAGAAAGTGAAGTTCGGCGACTATGCCGACCGGGTCGGGCAGGTCTTGCTCCTCGAAGCGCTCTGTGACATGCACCTCGTCGACGTCGAAGTCGAGACGCCGCTCGAGCACCCGGACGGCGGGCAGGTAAAGACGCCCTGCCAGAAGTTCGAGGTCGACGACGGGGTCTGCTACATCGTTGTCCTCCGTGCCGGCCTGGCGCTGTGGCAGAACGTTCTGCCGAAGAGTCCGGTTGGTACGTACGACATCGAGCGTGACGAGAAGACCGCTGAGCCGATCGTCCATCGGATCAAGCTGCCACACGGCATCGCGTCAATGACTCCGATCATCGGCGAACCAATGCTCGCCACAGCCGGGACGACCGCGTTCGTGGTCGAGGACCTGGAGCGACGGGGGTGCCGCGGCATTCGCATCGTATCGATCTTCGCAGCGGCGAAGGGCGTCCTTCGCCTCAAGCGCAAGCACCCCGATGTAGAGATCTACGTCGGGGCGCTCGACCCTGGTCTGAACGAGAAATCGTTCATCGTTCCTGGATGCGGGGACTTCGGCGACCGGTACATGGGTACGGTCGAGCCTGAAGTGACGGAAGCCGATCCCCCAGAGACCACCTGACGAGAGGGGGAAGTGATGGAGGAAGAACAGGAACTGACCATCGGCAGCATCGCCCAACAGTACCCGCGGGCTCTCGAGGAGCCGGACGCGTACCGGTTCGTCGTCGAGACGACGGAGCCCGAGGACGGCGGCTGGGTGGACAACCTCTGCCTCCGGCCGAACCAGGATCCGGACACCGTCGGGTACTTCAATGTCGTCGGCGTCGGGGTGAGCCGAGAGACTGGCGAGCAAGTCATCGTATCCGGCAACGCGCCGCTCAACGGCTTCGAGCGGGTGCATCCGGACGTCAATCACTCGGGCTGATCTAATCATGGGCAGATCGCTCGGGTCGGGGGTAGGAACCATTCCTACCCCCTGTTTTCTATTTTCGGGGAGCCTGCGGCATGGTAAGATGCATTGGTACAAGTGAGTAGCGTGTTATGATTTTCGTCTACTCCCTACTCACTACTCACTACCCACTACTCTACTTCCTCGCCATGTATCTCTCGAAATTGGAAATCCACGGCTTCAAGTCTTTCGCGACGAACGTGACGCTCGAGTTCCCGCGCGGACTGACCGCCATTGTCGGGCCGAATGGTTCAGGCAAATCGAACGTGGCTGATGCCGTACGCTGGGTCTTGGGTGAACAGAGCCTCAAAGCGCTTCGGGGCAAGAAGAGTGAGGACGTCATTTTCGCCGGTTCGACAAAGAAATCCCGGCTCGGCATGGCCGAAGTCTCGATGTGGCTTGATAATGCAGACCATCGCGCGCCCATTGATTTCAGCGAGATCGTCCTGACGCGGCGGGTGTATCGCTCGGGCGAGGGCGAGTATTCCATCAATAAGAAACCAGTCCGTTTGCAGGATATCCTTCTGTTGTTGGCGCAAGCGAACTTCGGCCAGAAGACGTATTCGGTGATTGGCCAGGGCATGGTCGAATCTTTTTTGACTTCGACGCCGGAGCAACGAAAGGAACTGTTCGAGGACGCCGCCGGTGTCCGGCAGTACCAGATGAAGCGTGAGCAGTCGTTGCACAAGCTCGACCAAACCCGCGAGAATTTGTCGCGCGTTGAATTATTGTTACAGGAGATCGAGCCGCGGTTACGTTCACTGACTCGGCAGGTGAAACGGCTGGAACGCCGCAGTGACGTGGAGGCAGAACTTCGCAAACTGCAGGTGAGTCAGTACGCGAATCTCTTGATTGCCAATGCCAGTGAACGGCAGGGTATTATCAGGCAACGCGATGAACTGCAAACGACCTGGAACGCGGCGGATAAACGACGCAAGGCAATACAAAAAGAACTGGACGGGTTGGAGGGCGAGCGTTCCCGTGCCGATGCGTTTCAAGCTCTGCAAAAAAGGTACACGGGGAAGATCGACGTGAAGAACCGGCTGCTTGAAGAACAAGCGGTCCTGAAGGGTCGGTTAGAACTACTCGCTGCGCAGCAGGGGAAATTCGACGTGGTGCTGTTCTCGCGCGCCAACCGAGAGGTGTTAAGCCGGCTGGAACACCTTGAGCGTGAGGCAACGTCGCTGGCCGAACAGCTGGAGAAAGTCACCCGCCGTATTGGCGAATTGGAAGAGTCGAAGAGCGAAAAATTCACGGCGTTTCACGCTGCCCTCGGTGCGGCGACGATAGACGGCCCGGGCTTACGCCAGTTGCTGCACGACCTCGATTCGTTGTGGTCTCAACATGTCCGGTTCGCCAGCGACCACGCCCGACTGTCCGTCCGGCAAGAGGCCACGAGCGAAGAGCGCAAACGGTTAGAGGAGGAAGGCGAGCGCATTGCGCGTGAGGAAAAAGGAAAGGCAGCCAAAGATCCGGGTGCCGCCTACACCGAGCTCATGGCTCAACACGAAGTCCTTGATGGCAAGATCCGCGCGCTCGACGGGGAACTGGCTGAATTGCGAGACCAGCTGAACCACTTCAATACCACCGAGCAAGAGAAGAAAGAGCGGCTATTTGTCCTCCAAAAAGCGTTCCGCGATGAACAACAGACGCTGAACGTCCTGGCCAGTCGGGTCAATGAGTTCCAGGTTTCCCTGGCGAAGATTGATACGCGGCGGGAGGACGTGGACCGGGAAATGACTGAAGAACTGCCAGAAACGACTCGGCAAGAAATTGCCCATGCAGTCGAACGCGGCCAGATGGACACGAACCTGTCGTCCGAACAACGCCAAGAGGAAATCCATAAGCTGAAAAAAAGCCTTGAGTTGATTGGTGGCATCGACGAAGGTACCCAACAGGAATACGAGCAGACCAAGGAACGGCACGGGTTTCTGCGGGGCCAGTACGATGACCTCCAATCGGCCATGGCGAACCTCGAGCAGGTCATCGTCGAACTCGACGCGACGATCAAAAAACAGTTCGACACCTCATTTGACCGGATCAACGAGGAATTTGCCCGGTATTTCCGGACATTGTTCAATGGCGGGCAGGCGAAGCTCATTCTGCAGAGGGACGTCGTGCCGGAGGAGCCGGAGGACGAAGAGGAAGAAGACGACCAGAAAGATGAGGAGAAGCAGGAAGTAAGAAGGAAGATAGGGATGCCCGCGCGGGTTGTATCGGGGATTGAGATCCAAGCCCAGCCGCCGAACAAAAAGGTGAAGTCCATCACCATGCTTTCCGGCGGGGAGCGGGCCATGACCGCCATCGCGCTCATCTCGGCCATCATCGCGTCGAACCCGTCGCCGTTCGTGGTGCTCGACGAGGTGGATGCAGCGCTCGATGAGGCAAATTCGGCGCGGTTCGCGAAAATCGTCGCGCACCTCGCCGAGAAGACACAGTTTGTCACCATCACCCACAACCGAACAACCATGGAGCACTCGCAGGTGCTCTACGGTGTCACCATGGGTGATGATGGCATTTCGAAACTCCTGTCCATCAAAATGGAGGAGGCCGAGAAAGTGATCAAGCAGTACGGGAACAGGGGGTAATAGATTAATAGGAGCGGGAGTACGAAGTGACGTCCATTTCGTCTATATTTTTTTTCTTCATTCTGCTACGCTTATCGTATCGTAGATTTTTTTTCAAATACGAGTATGAAATATTGTTATTTACTAGGGTTGGCTGTTGTGGTGGGTTTATTCATCGCACTTTCGGCTATACCCGCGCTGGCAGCGGGCGTGCTCTCCGACAGTGCGGCCCGCCAGGCGCTTGGCCTGGCAAGGGGGGGAAAGTACACGGTGGTGACGTTCCAACTGGCCAAACCGATCGGCACCATCTATGGTTACGTCCCGACCAGCGGAGCCTCAAATGGTAAAATACTACTGTATAACAGCGACGGGAAACGTCTAGATTCGGTGCAGCCATTCGGCAAATCTGCGCCGCACGGGTTTACCGTGAGTGCCGTGACGAATACCGAAGCAACCCCCTTTCTTGCGGTCGGACGGAATCGCAGGGGAACCTCGGCAGTTGTGTATGATGTAACGTTGGGAACTTTGAGGCGTGTTAATGCCGTTAAGGTTGCTTCGACGAATCCAATGGGAAAAGACATCATGGTGAAGTTCTTGAATTTCAACAGTGGGAACGACACAACGGATTATTATCGATTAGTAACCTTTGTCCGCGGCGACCAATCAACCTTGAAAGTGTGGCGCTGGATGACTTACGGCAGTCCCCGATATTTCTTGTATGACAAATTCTTTCATCTTGATTTGATCGATTGGAATGATGGCAACATTCGAGTTGCGTCGTAGCAAGTCATCTGTTAATACGAACGGCGCGGAAATTCCCCGCGCCGTTTGGTATTCGTCCAGCCCAACGCGTACAACAGTGTGCGTTTGGGCTGCAAGTGCGGAGCGCGATGCGAAGGGTTGGAGCGAGGAGCGAACCGACGCGTAGTAAGACCTACGCGGAGGGAGCACCGCAGCGAAACCAGAGCCCGTCAGGGTTGACCGACTTGACATCAGGCTCTGCCTGGTTGGAGAGTCGGTCAACAGCGCGCCCGCAGTTGCTGCCCCCTGATTTACTCCCACCCGTACCGCCGGATGAACCACCCCTTCACGAGCTGCGCCAGGCCGAAGTACGCCACGAGCATGGCGAAAAGGTACACCCAGTAGAGCCCGGGCAGCGGCACAAACCCAAGCGTGTGGGCAAGCGGTGAGAAGGGCAGCCAAACGCCCACGCCCACAGCCAAGATAGTGGTGATCGTGAGTGGGAGACTGGCTCGGCTCTTGAAGAACGGCAGGTGTTTCGTTCGAATGACGTGAATGATGAGCGTTTGGCTCAACAGCGACTCGACAAACCAGCCGGTTTGGAACAGAGACGGGTTCGCCCAGGCATGAAAGACGAAGAGCATGAGTGCGTACGTCGCATAGTCAAAGAGCGAGCTCACCGGCCCCAGCCAGAGGATGAATCGCTCGATCTGCTTGATGGCCCACGGTCGCGGTTTGAGAAGATACTCCTCGTCAACATGGTCAGTCGGAATGGCCGCTTCCGATAGGTCATAGAGCAGGTTATTGACGATGATTTGCAAGGGGAGCATCGGCAGGAACGGCAGGAAGAGCGACCCGCCGACGACCGAGAACATATTCCCGAAGTTTGAGCTGGCCGTCATCTTGATATATTTTGTGATATTGCCGAACACCCGTCGGCCTTCGCGCACGCCTTCCTGGAGGACGAGCAGACTTTTTTTCAAGAGGATGATGTCCGAGGATTCTTTGGCAATGTCCGCTGCGTTATCAACCGATATGCCAACGTCCGCGGCTTTCAGGCCAGGTGCGTCATTGATGCCGTCACCCAAGAAGCCGACCACGTGGCCGCGGCGCTGCAGCGCCCGGATGACGCGTTGCTTTTGTTCTGGCTCGAGTTTGTCGAAGACGGTCGCTTCTTCGGCGGCCTGCTCCAATGCAGTGTCAGAGAGCGTCTCGATTTCACGGCCGAGGAGAATCCGATTGATAGTGAGCCCCACGTCGCGGCAGATTTTTCTGGTGACGAGTTCATTGTCGCCGGTGAGGACTTTCACCGTCACGCCGTAGCGTTTCAGCTGGGCGATGGCCTGACCGGCACTCTCCTTCGGCGGGTCAAGGAAGGCGAGAAAGCCGATGAGGGTCAGGTTCGTTTCGTCCGCGATGCGGTAGACGCTTTTGGTCGGCGGGAGTTCCCGGATGGCCAGGGCAATCAGGCGAAAGCCTTTCGCACTGTATCGGGCGACGATGTCTTGTTTCAGATCGTGATGGGCTTGCTGGAGCGTTTCCGCTTTTCCCTGGAGGCGGACGTGCGTCGTTTGAGCCAGAATTTCCTCCACCGCGCCTTTGCAAATGAGGATGTGCTGGCCGTTGCGGTTGCCGACAACGACTGACATCCGGCGCCGTTGGAAATCAAACGGGACCTCATCAACTTTGGAAAAACGTTTTGCCAGTTCCTCCGCACCAGGATTTTTGAAAGCGAGGATGGCGTCATCGATCAGGTTGGTGAATCCAGTCTGGTAGTGGCTGTTGAGGAAGGCGTACTCCAAAATGGTCTCGGAGTCTTTCCCCTCGATGTCCATGTGTTTGATGAGCGCCACTTTTCCTTCGGTGAGCGTACCGGTCTTATCCGTACAGAGAATATCCATGGCGCCGAAGTTCTGGATGGCGTTCAGGCGCTTGACGATAACTTTTCGCTTGGCCATGTCCAAAGCGCCTTTCGAGAGGTTCACCGTGACGATCATCGGCAGCAGTTCGGGCGTCAGACCAACGGCGACGGCCAAGGCGAAGAGAAACGCTTCCAGCCAATTGCCTTTGCCGAAGCCGTTGATGAAAAACACGAGCGGTACCATGACGCCGATGAAGCGGATCATCAGCCAGGTGAAGCGCGAGATGCCTTTGTCAAAACTGCTGACCTCCCGCTGTTCTTCCAAATTCACGGCCAGCGAGCCAAAGCGGGTGTGCGCCCCAGTGGCGAGAACGACGGCAGTCGCGATGCCGCTTTGCACGTTCGTGCCCATGAAACAGAGGTTGGGTAGTTCGACCTCGGTGTCGGTCCAGTTCGCAACGGCTGGCACATGTTTTTCGACCGGGAGCGATTCACCGGTCAGGGTGGCTTGGTTGATAAAGAGATCTCGGGACTCCAATAAACGGACGTCAGCCGGTACTACATCACCGGCGGTGAGTTCGATGAGGTCGCCGGGCACCAATTCGCGCAGGGATATTTCCCGCTTCTCTCCCCCACGGATCACCGTGGCGGTTGTCCGGACCATGGCCTTCATTTTTTCTACGGCCGCATCGGCGCGGAGTTCTTGGATGAACCGGAAACCGACGCTCATGAGGAGCATCACCACAATAATCACCGTCGTCCTCAGATCGCCGGTGAAATACGAAACCACCCCGAGGATGAGCAAGAGGAGGCTTAAAGGGTCTTTGATGTTTTGGTACAGGTAGGCGTACCAAGTCTTCAGTTTTTCCGCCGCCACCGCATTCGGTCCGTGGCTGGCGAGCCGGGCCGCTGCCTCGGTCGTTTCCAGTCCTCGGTCACCTGTTTCCAGTTCGGTCAGGACGTCGGCCGAGTCGTGTTCCGCAAATCGAAGCAGCGAACGCGGCTGGGCGGAGGCAGGTCCTGAATGGGGTGATGGTGCCGGGACGGGCGAGGGCATGGCTTCTTTCCTCAGCGATCAGTATACTCCGCCGTCGCACCCGTCGATACTAGTAGACGCTGTATTTGCGCCCGCGCGGCACGGCCGTGATCCAGGTGTTGCCGCGGTTGAGGGTGATTGTTTTCCCTTTGCCGTCGGTGAAGACAGTCCGACCGCGGGTTGATTTTTTCTGCCAGTTGATCGTCACCGCGTACCCGTTTTTCAGGAAGACTGCCTTCCCTTTGCCGATGGTCTGGAGTTCCAGGCGGCCTTTGCGGTCGAGCACCTTCTCTTTCGGGACGAATTGGAGGATGACGTTTTTCACCGTGACCTGCTTCCGCGTGGTCCGGTCAAGGTGTTTCTTGTTCCCGCTGAATCGGAAATAGGTATTGGTTGCTCGGTCGTACTCGTACCCGACCATGTAGTTCCAGCCCGGGCCGAGGTCGACGCGGGCGCCGTGGTTGCCGGTTTTGCGTTTGCTCTTCGGGGGATCCGAGACGAACCTCCATCCCCGGTAGACGGGGGTACGGTTCGGGTATTGATTGTTCGCTTGCGTCAGGAGCGTGCCGGAGGTGAACATCGAGTGGACGCCGGAGCCGCGACGGAAGAAGTACTTTGCGGTCGGGTCTTTCAACCCCTCAATGTTCCGCAGCCCGATTTTTTTCAAAAGCTCCTGGCTGTCCGGGCTGCCGCCGGCGTGGACCAGGGCGGCACCGTACTCGGCGGCCCAGCGAACGTAATAGAGACGAGCGGACCGCACTGGCCCAATCAGTCCGACTTTATTGTAGTTTGAATAGAGCGCCATAAAGCGCGGGATACCGCCCTCGGCGATCGCCTCGTACACGACCCCGGCGTCTTGGAGCCCAGCTTGCGGCCGGACCGCCGGGTGATTCTCGATCATCACGGCCAGCACGCGTTTGTTCGCTTGGCTCTTGGGGACCCAGACGCCGTCGAGCTTCCGGCCGACTTTGGTGCTGACGACCTTGACCGTCGTTTTTTTTGTCGTTGTTTTTTTCTTGGCTGTCGCTTCAACCGGATTCACAAAACTCCCAGCCAGCCAGCTGGTGAGGACGGCGAAAAGGAGAACTCGTCGAAACATGGTTTTGGTTTGCATTGTTCTTTTGTTATTGCATTGTAGCACGAAAACGCGAAAAAGTCCATCGCTGCACCTTTGGGGCGATAGCTATTCGTTCGTGGACGTGACGCGAAGGACTTCCTCGACCGTGGTGATTTTATCGAGTGCCTTCTGCCAGCCATGTTCGCGCAGGGTGCGCATCCCGGCCGCCCGGGCGATATTCGTCAGCTCATCCCACGGCACCTTTTTCATTATCATCTGGCGGAGTTCCTGGTTCGGGAGGAAGATTTCAAAAATGCCAGTGCGTCCCTGGTAACCGGTATAGCTGCAGCGCCCGCAGCCTTTCATTCGGACCAGCGTCACGGCTTCTTGCGCCGGTAAGCCGAGGCGCTTGAGGAGTTCGCGGGGGGCGCGATACTCCTCCGCGCAGGCGGGACAGACAGTGCGGACGAGGCGCTGGGCGATGACGCCGACGGTCGCCGACGCAATAAGGACCGGTTCAATATCCATGTCCATGAGCCGGGCGACGGCGCCGATCGAGTCGTTCGTATGGAGTGTCGTCAGGACGAGGTGTCCGGTTAAAGCCGCCCGGATGGCAATTTCGGCTGTGTCCCGGTCGCGGATCTCCCCGACGAGAATAACGTCTGGGTCCTGTCGTAAGAGGTACCGGAGGCCGCTGGCGAACGTGAGGTTGGTATCCGGGTCGATCTGCGTCTGCCGGACGAGCGGGAGCTGGTACTCGATCGGGTCTTCGAGCGTGGTAATGTTTTTCTCGATGGAGTTGATGGTGTTCAGGGTTGAGTAGAGGGTCGTGGTTTTCCCGGAGCCCGACGGACCGGTGACAAAGATGATGCCGTACGGCCGGCGGATCATCTGTTGGTAGAGGTCGAAGTCCTGTTCGGCCATACCGAGGTGCTCGAGGCCGACGAGGATATTCGATTTGTCCAACAGCCGCAGCACGACGTTCTCGCCGTTGATGGTCGGGTAGACCGACGTGCGGAAGTCGAGTTGTTTGTCGTTGATGGTAATCTGGAAGCGGCCATCTTGGGCGCGGCGGTGTTCGGCAATGTCGAGGTTGGCGAGAATTTTAATGCGCGACACCATCGGTTGGAGGAGCGAGCGCTGGTGCGTCTCGAACTCGCGGAGCACGCCGTCAATGCGAAAACGGATCCGCACGAGGTCTGGCTCCGGTTCGATGTGGATGTCCGAGGCGCGATTGACCACGGCCATCTGGAGAACGTGCTCGACCCCCTGGATGATAACGCTGCTCTCGTCCTCTCCTATTTTTGATTTTGCCATGATGACTATATCGTAGAGCGGTTGGGGTGGCAGGTCAAACAGTAGTAAGGGAATAGGGCATAGGCCGTAGGGCGTAGTGTTCTCCCCACCTCGTCCTGTGCCCTACGCCCTAGACCCTACGCGCCATAGCCTTGACCAATTCCGAACAGCTGACTATACTAATCCAGCCTTATGGTCACCATTCGCCTCCGCCGCACCGGTAAGAAGAAGCAGCCCAGCTATCGCCTCATCGTTTCCGAGCGCGGGAAGGACACGACCGGCACCTATTTGGAATCGCTCGGGACGTACAACCCGCGCGTCCAGCCCTCGGCGCTCACGCTGAACGTCGAGCGGGTGAAGTATTGGCTGGCGAAAGGCGCTTACTGTTCCGATACCATTCATAACCTCTTGGTGGACCAAAAGGTTATCGCGGGCCAGAAACGGAAGAACGTCGCCAAGTCGAAGAAGACTGAGGCCGCCAAAGCGGAGGTATCGGCCGCGCCAGCTGCCGTGAAGCCCGAAGAGAAGCCGGCCCCAGCGAACGCATAGGGATCTACTCCCTACCCGCTACTCGCTTTCCCCCATTTGACGTGCGCCTACCTTTTTGGTATCCAGAAGGGGAACGGTTCTGCCCCGGACAATCACGTTTTACTAGATTTGGCGGGGGAAAAGGTCGACAGCCGTGGAAATGCTCGAACGCAATGAAGTAAGGAAGGATCCTGCTGTGAGCGATCTGAAAGACCAAGAGTTCGTCGAGTACGTCGTCAAAGCCATTGTCGACCAGCCCGAGGATGTAAAAGCCGAGCGCACCGTCGACGAGATGGGCGTCTTGATTACTTTGAAGGTGAACCCTCAAGACCTCGGTCAAGTCATCGGCCGACAAGGCCAGACGGCCAAGTCCATCCGTACGCTCCTTCGCGTCGTTGGCGCGAAGAACCACGCCCGGGTGAACTTGAAAATCTACGAGCCGGAGGGCTACCGGAAGTCGCACGGCGAAATGCCGGGCGCGATGCATCACGATGCGCCACCAGCCGCGCCCGTCGATGATGTCGGGATGCCCCCGGTGGATGATCTGAAGCTTTAGTCCGTCAAACATTCGCGATCTGTCGGGGGCGCTCCAGCCGGGCGCAGCCCGACTTCGCGTCCCCCGACCCTGCGGGCTCGGGCTTCGCTCCGTGCCTCGCTCAACGTAGTGCAACTACGCCTCGCTCGGTACTCGCTCCAGCCCGGAGTTTATCCCGCACCGTCCCGAGCCTGACGAGGGACTGGTGCGGGGCATCTCATCGAATGTTTGGCGGCCTATGCATGACACCCCCGCCAAAGGCCGTACTAGACCCTGCACGATAAACTCGATACGCTATAGGCAGTATGCGGTTTGATATTGTGACGATTTTCCCCAAACTTTTTTCTCCCTACCTCGGCGAGAGTATTTTGAAGCGCGCGCAGGCGAAGAAGAAGATCCGTGTTGTCCTTCATGACCTTCGCGACTTCACCACCGACAAACATCGGAGCGTGGACGACAAGCCGTACGGCGGCGGGGTTGGCATGGTGATGAAGGTTGAACCGGTCTATCTGGCGCTCCGGGCAGTTCCCAAACTCAAGAAGCGGCGCGTGATCCTTCTCTCGGCCAAAGGGAAGCGCTTCACGCAGGCCGAAGCGCGGCGATTGGCGAAATATCAGCAGCTCGTTCTTCTCTGCCCTCGATACGAAGGAATCGATGAGCGTGTGCTTCAGTATGTTGATGAAGAACTTTCGATTGGCGATTACGTGTTAACCGGCGGCGAACTGCCAGCGTTGATCGTCATTGATGCCGTGACTCGGTTGCTGCCGGGGGTGTTGGGCAAAGACGAGTCGTCCGTGGATGAATCGCACTCCCAGTCGGGGGTTCTTGAATACCCGCACTACACCCGGCCCGAAGTTTTCCTTCGGCAACGCGTGCCAAAGGTACTCCTCTCCGGCGACCACAAGAAAATCCAGACCTGGCGGGTGCAGATGAAGCGAAAAACATGAACCGGCGGTTCGGTTTTGCTACACTTGTCGTTTTTCTCACTTTTTTCACCCCCCGCATTTTTGGCGCAGCCGCGTACATCAATACGGATGGCGCTGGGTATTGGTTCGAGCGGACCAGCCGGTTTTGGGATGGAGTCAAGTCCGGCGATCTCGCCAAGACGATCCCAGCGCCACACCCCGGGGTGACCCTCGCCTGGCTGGCCGGTGCGAGTCTCCGCGCCGCGCACGCGGTCGGCTGGCTCGACACCCTGCCATCCGAAACCGCGCCGCAGACGAAAGTCGCCGCGCTGCCCGTGGTCACGTTCCCGGTCGTGCTCATCACATCGCTGTTCGGTACATTGCTGTTTGTACTCTTTACGCGCGCCACGCGGTCGCTCTTAGGCGGTCTAGCCGCCGTTGCTTTTCTCGCCGTTGATCCGTGGTGGATTTCGCAGAGCCGACAGTTCCACCTCGATGCACTGGCGATCAGTTTTTCTTTTGTCGGACTGTTGCTCTACCCGTTTGAGCGGATTGGCCGTTGGCGGTTGCGGACTGGCCTCGCCGCTGCACTGATGGCACTCGGCGTGCTCACGCGATTTTCTGCTGGATTGGTTCCGGCCGTCCTGGTTGCCTATCAGCTCATTCGTCGCGACACAGTGTCTCGGGCAGCTCGGCTGCAACAGGTGGCGCTTGCGGCGGCGATCGGCGTCGTCGTTATCGCCCTCCTGTGGCCGGTCGTCTTCGTGAGACCCGGGATGACGTATGGAACCATTCGCGAAGGTGTGGGCTGGGCGCTCAACGATGTTGACTTACCGTACACCCTGGGTTTGCCAGGCTGGCTTGAATGGAGCGTTGATCCGCTGGTACTGCTCACGCGCGTGCCGCTCATTGTCCTCGCGCTCGTAGTCGTCGCGCTGGCGGTGCGACGCTGGCGTGGGATGACGGAATTGGAACGACGGCTGCTTCTGGTCGGCGGTGCGTACTTCGCGATCATCTGGTACGCGACCAAATCCCTGGATCGGTATCTCTTGCCGACGGTCGTCGTACTCGACATCCTCGCTGGACTCGCCCTCGTGACCCTGTTCCAGAAACTGGCACGGTGGCGCCGGCTGTTGGCAGTTGTTCTGGGCGGCACGCTGCTCTTCTTCACCTTCGAGATCGTCCGACTCCATCCGTACGAGAGTTTGGCGCGCAATTCACTGTTCCGCGTTTTGTATCCGAAACTGGTTGGCAAGAGTGAAGCCATGACGCTCGGCTGGGGCGAAGGCTTGCGCGAGGCAGCTGCGTACGTGAACGCGCAGCCGGGTTCACCAACGCTCGCCGCCTGGTATCAAGATGCCACCGCGGTTTTTTTGAACACGACACCGATCTCACTCATGGATGCGCCGTTGGCGGACTTTGTTCTTGTCTACCAGAACCAACTCGTGCGGAACTATGTCCCGGCGGTCGGTCAGGCGTTCCTTGCCAGCGGCCAGCCGCCGGTTTTCAGCGCGACCATCAATGGGCAGGGAATTGTGTGGGTCTACAAGACGCCGGACAGCCTCCGCCAGGCGCACCCGCCGTTGCGAAAGTTCCGAGACACCGGGAATCTGACGCCAGACGAGATTCGCCAGCTTCTGGATGCGCGCGGAACAGTGCAGCGGGAATTAACGCAATGACGAAGTTGATAGTTTGTAGTGAGTAGTTGGTAGCCGAGATCATTCAGTCATTCGTCCGCCTACTCCCTACAAACTACTTACTTGACGCCGCCCCCCGCGGCCGGACTTATTGACCAAAGAGAAGACCCAAGCGGCATTGTCAAGGCTACCCCCGATCTGGTCAGGGCAGTTGCAGGTGTGATATTATAAATAAGCACTTCGCGTCAATGCTCGACATCGTTGGACAACATAGAGAAAGGGGGTGATACGAAATGAATCCAAAACAATTTCTCTTGATCGGGGGTGCGATCCTTGTGGTCGTGGCTATTCTCGGTTTTGTCGGCGTCATCGGTCCGACCGCTGACCAGAGCATTTTCAAATCTGCCTGGTGGTTTGATAACGCCGAAAACTGGGCCCACCTGATTCTGGGAGTGGTTGGGCTGATTGCTGCCTACGTTCTTCCCGCTGCCGGTCAAAAAATTCTCGTGATGCTCCTGGGTATTTTGGGGCTGGTCGTTGCCGCCTACAACTTGTTCTCGCTGAAACTTCTCGACGCGAACTTGGAGCGGCCGCTCGACACCATCCTGCACGCTGGCGTTGGTCTCTGGGCTTTGTTTGCAAGTATGATGAAGCCAAAGGGCAGCGCCATGCAGCCCGGTCCAGCCTAGACATCACACGCCGGAGTATTCTGAAGGCCGCCGTCCTACGGCGGTCTTTGGCTGGTGAAAGGGTCCGCACTTTGGTACAGTGGGCGCGTGCCGACGGCCGACTCAAACATCGTTCAGGCTTATCTAGGAGAGCTTCGCCTAAAGCGGAGCTCAGCCACGGGGGAAGACAGGTTGGGACGCGAGTCCTGTGAAAGGGTAATGTGCCTTCGGGCCGAACAAGAACCTCACCTCCTTCCCCCGTTCTTGTTTCTTGTGTCGGCCACAGTGAACCCAAATGGTTTGTTTGTTTTCCCCTTCGGTGCTAGCGTGAAGCCGCCAGGTCATATGTCTTGGTGTTGGGTTGCTTAGGGGCTTGACAAAAAGCAATTGTGAAGATACAGTCAGAACACTATGAGCTGGATAAAAGTCATGAAAGATCGTGCTGCCAAGGCGCTTCGACCCGCCGATTATATTCCGGAGGGCTTGCTTGATTGGACTCGCTACAGCCGCGATTCCAAAGGCATTAGTTTTATCTTCGAAAACGTTGATGGCGTGCTGGTCGCGCGTAGCACAGATTTTCGGTTCGGAAGCATCGTGACGTCGTGCAAAGACCCGAAGGACTTAGATAGTAATATAAAGGATGCAATTTTAACCGCCTT
>CAYWEH010000006.1:31652-40607 GCA_964457305.1 uncultured Gammaproteobacteria bacterium | reverse complement strand
TTGCCTCGCGCGACTACTCGAAAGTGTATCAGAACCCACGGGGGACACCGTCTGATATCTTCGGGTTCCCCTTCTTCGGCTTCGGCCAGCCCAGTGAACCGTCATCAGGAACGGAGAAAATTGGCGGCGGTACCGGCTTCATTGTGAAGTCCGACGGGACGATAGTGACGAATAAGCATGTGGTTGAGATCTCCGGTGCCGATACGTACACCGTGGTCCTGAACGACGAGCGTACCTTCCCAGCGACCATCGTAGCGAAAGACCCGACGCGCGACATCGCCATTATCAAAATTGATGCGAAGGATTTACCGACGGTCGAACTCGGTGACTCGAGTACGGTTGAGGTTGGGCAGACTGTTATCGCCATCGGCAATGCCTTGGGCGAGTTCCGCAATACAGCGACGCGGGGCATCGTCTCCGGTCTGGCCCGGTCCATTATTGCCGGCGACAGCTCCGGCGGGAGCGAGCGAATCGAGGATGCGATCCAGACCGACGCGCCGATTAACGAAGGCAATTCCGGCGGTCCACTGCTCAACCTCACGGGGCAGGCCATCGGGGTAAACGTTGCTATGTCCCGGGCCGGGCAGAGCATCGGCTTCGCGCTCCCGATCAAGTTCATCGCGCAGGACCTCGAGAGCGTCGCTGCGTCGGGGAAAATCGTCCGGCCGTTCCTCGGCGTCTGCTACTCGCTCATCGACGAGGACCTGGCTAAGGCGAATAGTCTGCCCGTCGACTACGGCGCGCTCATCTCGCAGGGCCAAGGCTGCGCGGTGGCGGTGGTACCCGGGTCGCCCGCGGATAAGGCGGGCATGGTCGCGAATGACATCATTCTCGAAATTGCGGGCGTGAAGGTGACGACGGAGCGCAGTCTGGCCGGGCTTTTGGCTGATCACAAGGTCGGTGAGACTATCCAGGTCAAGATTTACCACAAGGGCGAGCAGAAGACCGTTGACGTCACGCTCGAGGAGCGGAAAGACACGACGTCCTAATCCACGACATTTTCTATAAGAGCACTCCGGCGAGAGTCGTCAGGGTGTTTCTTGGGTTTCGACAATCAGTAGTGAATATGATATACTTTCGATGGAAAAACTCAGTAACACTCCTATGAAAAAAACATCAGGATTCTCGATTATCCCCGTACTCGCCATTGTCATGGCGCTCGTTGTGTTAACCATGATTGGCTGGGTGACGGTTGTGCAGTTCACGAGGCCAGAACCCGGCGCAAATCTCAACACGGCCGCCTGCACGCTGGAGGCCAAAGTGTGCCCGGACGGCACCTCGGTCGGCCGCGTGCCGCCTAGTTGCGAGTTTGCGGCGTGTCCTGGCACAAATACGAATACAGCGGCCAACGTGAACGCGGTCACGAATACGAACACCGGCGTGGTTCCTGCAGACTGGAAGACGTACACAAACGAGACGTACGGTTTTCGCCTCAAGTACCCACCGACCTGGACTTCACGTTCGCCAGCGTACGGCGGCGCCTCGAGTACCACCGGTCAGTCCCAGCACGTCCTCGGCTTGTCTCCTGGCTCTTTCAACGGTGACTGGGCCGTTCTGGTAACTGTCAATCCCGGGGCGATCGAAACAACGCTCAGCGACCCAAACTACTACTGGCTCAAATTGTGGTCGATCAGTAAGCGCGAACAGAAAACGGTCAACACCTACGCTGCAGAAGAGGTGACCTGGAGCAATACAGCCACGTTGCTGTATGTCCAAAAATCTGATACGAGCATCAATGTGCAGTTCGATGGGGTGGTGAACAGCAAACGCGATGAGGTCGCGGATATCCTCTCCACCTTCCAATTCTTCGACCAAACCGTCGCGACCAAGGATTGGAAGACGTACACGAATGCGACGTATGGGTACTCCATCAAGTATCCGGACGACTACACGCCGTCCGGAACAGCGAAGTTTTACACGTTCCAGAAAGGGAAACTCGCAGGCGATCCCACCCACAGGATCACGGTCTACGCCCTCACCCCCGCGAACAAAAGTTCCGCGGGCGAGAATTGGTACGATTGGGCGATCGCCGGGTTTCCCGCCGACAATTCGACCGTTGCCCGCCTGTCCGAAAACAAGCGTCAAGAAACATATGGGGGTAACACGTACACGGTCGTGAATTACGATGCCGCGAGCGGCTGGAATGGCGCCCCGCTGTATTATTTGATCAAGGGAACGACCGTGTATGTGATTAGCGATTGGCGCGCAGCAGGCGGCGGAGACGACGCGGTTGTACGCAATATGCTCACGGCCTTCACCGCTACGAAGTAGTTGACGAATTGTTCCGTACCCTTTATTCTCGGTCCCGTGCCCTACCACTCATTCATGAAAGACCTTAAAGATCGACATTCGGACCTGCAGAAGAAGTTGCACTCCTCACGGAGGCTACCCCGCACCAGTCGCTCCGCTCCGATGCGGGATAACTACGAACTTTTATGAAGGACCTACGAGATCGATTAACGGAACTCCAGAAAAAACTGGCCTCCAGTAGGGGGTTGCCCCGCACCAGTCGCTCCGCTCCGGTGCGGGATAACTACTTAGTATGAAAGATTTACGTGATCGATTAGACAACCTTAAGAAAAAATTGTCCTCCAGTAGGGGGTTACTTTGACCTGGACCAGAAGCGGCAGGAAGTAGGGGAACTCGAAGACCAGCTGGCACAGCCGGATGCCTGGGCGGACAGAGCCAAGGCCGAGGGTTTGTCGCGGCGATTGGCCGAACTGAAAGAAGATTTGGCACTCGATGGGCGCTTGGAAAAAGCCGTCGCCGATTTGGCGCACGTGCTCGAGGACCCGGATGCCGAGCACCTGCGCAAGGACATTGAAAAGCAACTTGGCAAACTCGAGGAGGAGTTCCGCGACCTGGAGTTCCGGATCTTGCTGTCAGGGAAATACGATGAGCGTCCAGCCATCCTGGCCATCCACGCCGGCGCTGGCGGGACGGATGCGCAGGATTGGGCTGGCGTGCTCCTGCGGATGCTGCTTCGGTACGCCGAGCGGAAGGGTTGGAAAACGCGCGTGCTCGATGAATCGCGCGGGGCCGAGGCCGGCTACAAGAGCGTCACGGTGGAAATCCTCGGGCGCTTTGCGTATGGTGAATTGAAATCTGAAGCAGGCGTCCATCGGTTGGTGCGTATCTCCCCGTTCGACGCGGAGAAAATGCGCCACACATCTTTCGCGCTGGTCGAAGTCATCCCTGATCTTGGCGACACCGCGGAAATCCAGCTCGACGAAAAAGACCTCCGCATCGATACGTACCTCTCGTCCGGCCACGGCGGCCAGAGCGTCCAGACAACGTACTCGGCCGTGCGGATTGTCCATTTGCCGACCAAAATCATGGTCACCTGCCAGAACGAGCGCTCGCAGCGACAGAACAAGGAGACCGCGCTGAAAATCCTCAAGTCTAAGCTGGCGGCCATTGAGTACGAGAAACAAGAAGCGGAAAAACGAAAACTCCGCGGCGAGTACAAGTCCGCCGAATGGGGCAGCCAGATTCGAAGCTACGTCCTCCAGCCGTATCAGATGGTGAAAGACCACCGGACAAAGGCGGAGGCGAGCGACGTCGCCTCCGTCCTTGATGGCAAGCTCGACCAGTTTGTTGAGGCGTATCTGCGCTGGGGGGCTGAAGGTTCGCGAAGTTAAGCCATTTTGCATATCCCATCACACCGGCGCTAGTCTCGTCGTCCGATTTTCGGACACACAGACTATTGTTCGCGATACCAACTCGGTTGACAATAGAATGGTTGTTATAAAGTGCTTGTCCTTCGATAACCAGATAAACGCAATCAGGCACGAACTAGGAGGTTTTGCTCATGTGTGGAATCGTCGGCTACCGGGGAGGCAGTCGCCCGATCGGTGACGTGCTCCTCCGCGGGCTCAAGCGCGTGAAGTATCGGGGGTACGATTCCGCGGGCGTGGCGGTTTTGGAACCCGAGGGCCTGCGCATCGTGAAGGCGGTCGGGAAGGTCGAGCGGCTCGACGAAGCGCTCCAGGGCGTCGTCTGGCGGGGCACCGTCGGGATCGGCCACACGCGGTGGGCCACGCACGGCGAAGTGACCCAGGCGAACGCGCATCCGCATACCGACTGCCACGGGCAGATCGGTCTCGTCCATAACGGCATCATCGAGAACTACCGGACGCTTAAGCAGCAGCTCGAGCGCCACGGCCACACGTTCTCGACCCAAACCGACACCGAGGTTCTTCCCCACCTTGTCGAAGAATGCTACCGGGGGAATTTGACCGCCGCCGTGCGCGAGGCGCTCACCTTCGTCGAGGGGACGTACGGCCTGGCCGTCGTCCACGTCAACGAACCCGGGTGCATCGTCGGCGCGCGGAACGGCAGCCCGCTTCTCGTCGGTCGGGGAGTCGGTGAGTACTTCCTGGCCAGCGACGTCGCGTCCATCCTTGACTACACCCACGACGTGTTCTACCTCGAGGACCGTGAGATCGTGACGCTGACCGACCTTGGGCCGGAGTTCAGCACGGTCGACAATGGCGGCGTGGCCATTCCGAAAGACGTGGCGTACGTCGACTGGGACCTCGAGACGGCCGAGAAAGGCGGCTTCGCAGACTTCATGCTCAAGGAGATCTTCGAGCAGGGAGCGCGGATGCGCGATGCCATGGCCGGCCGGACGATTCCGATCCTCGGGCAGGCGCAGCTCAGCGGCCTCGGTTTGAGCCAGTGGGAGATCCGGCGCCTCCGGCGTCTCCTGTTCCTGGCCTGCGGCACGTCGTTCTACGCGAGCCTGTTCGGCAAGTACTTCATCGAGCACGTGGCAGAACTGCCGGTCGACGTCGAGAGTGCCAGCGAGTTCCGCTACCGGAAGCCGGTAGTGACGAGGGGAACGGCGGCCTTCGCGGTCACCCAGTCGGGCGAGACCATCGACACGCTGGCCGCACTCCAGGAGGTCATGAAACGCCTGGAGCGGTTCCGGGACAATCCCGACCAACCGCTGAACACCTTCGGCATCGTGAACGTCGTCGGTTCGACCATTGCGCGGAAAGCCGGCCGTGGCATCTACATCCACGCCGGTCCGGAGATCGGGGTCGCGTCCACGAAGGCGTTCACCTGCCAGTGCGTCATCCTCGCGCTGCTCGGTCTCCTGTTCGCCCGGCACCGGGGGAAGCTCGATCAGGCCGGCGGACAGCAAATCATCGCGGCGCTCAAAGCCCTGCCGGATCTGGTCGAGCAGATCCTGGCCGAAGCTGATCAGATCAAGGCGATTGCCGATGCGTCCATGGGTATGCTGGAAAAGCGTCCGCAAGTCATCTACCTTGGCCGCGGGGGCAACTACCCGGCAGCCCTGGAGGGGGCGCTGAAGCTCACCGAGATCGCCTACCTCATGAGTGTCGGGTATGCGGGGGCGGAGATGAAGCATGGGCCGATCGCGTTGATCGACGAACACCAGCTCGTGATCGCGATTGCCACCCAGGGACAGCCCTACCAGAAGATGGCGGGGAACATCGCGGAGGTGAAATCCCGGCAGGGGAAGGTCATCGCCATCGCCACCCGCGGGGACCGCGAGATCGCGGAGAAGGTCGACCACGTCATCTGGATTCCGGAGACGCTCGAGCTCCTGACGCCGATTCTCTCGGTCGTGCCGCTCCAGCTGTTCGCCTACTACGTCGCGGTGAATCTCCAGTGCGACGTGGACAATCCGCGGAACCTCGCCAAGAGCGTGACTGTGGAGTGATCGTTCGTGTGGGCTACCGCCGCACTGTACTTATCTGACTGTGTCCTTCGGGATATCGGTCAGTTGGGTCGGTCGCGCGCGGTAGCCCTTTGTTCTTGACGGGAGTGGCGACTGTGGTAGACTGCAGGAACAAGTCGGTGGCTCGGCCATCGTTTTTTTGTCTCTCGCCCTTCATTCTCTCGCGTTCGTCAGCGGCATCGTCGCCGGAACATCGTGGCCGCTGTTGGCCGCTTTGGCTTTGCCCGTGGTCTTGTGCATCCAGCGGCGGACCGCCCTCTTCGCCGTGCTTTTCCTCGTTGGGCTTTGGCAAGGAACGGCAGTCCGTTCAGCCTGGGTATGGGCGCAAAGTCTGGACGGACGGTCGGGAACCATCAGTGCCACGGTGGCCGAAGCGGCTGACCGGCCAGTGGGGACGAGCGTTCGTTTGGTCCTGCGGCAGGTCGAGGGCCGAAACGTCGGACGGGGCGCGGTGGCCGCGTGGTTGACGGTTCCGGCCGGAGTTGTCCCGGGCGAATCTGTCCTCGTCCGATGCGAGGAGTGGCTGGTGCGCGAACGGCCAGGTGCGCTGGCTTTCCAAACGCCGTCATTTCGTTGTCCCCGTCCGCAGGTTCTGGTTCGTCGGCCGCCACGAGGTATCGTCCATTGGCTCTTCCGGGCGCGCCAGCGTTTTGTCCAGTCGCTCGAAGCGGCGCTGCCGGAACCGGCGGCGGGTCTGGCCATCGGCTTGACGCTCGGCGAGACGGCAACGCTCCCGCCGTCGGTGGTCGAGGATTTTCGCGTGACGGGAACGAGCCACATCCTGGCGCTGTCGGGGTACAACGTCACGTTACTCGTCGCCCTCCTCTTGGCGTGGTTGCCGGCGGTCATCGGGAAGCGGCCGGCCTTGGTTGGAATCGCACTGGCCTTGATTGCGTTTGTCATTCTGACCGGTTCCCCGCCGTCATTGCTGCGGGCGACGGCCATGGCCGGACTGTTGCTCCTGGCGCGTTGGATTGGCCGCCGGGCGACCGCTGGCCGAGCGCTTGCCTTCACCGTCATCGCGTTGCTCTTCATCGCGCCGGCATTGGTCTTTGACCTCGGTTTCGTATTGTCGGTCACGTCGACTGCCGGGCTGGTGGTTTTCGGTGAGCGCTGGACCGCGCGTTTGCCCGGTCCGGCCTTTTTCCGCCAAACGCTCGGCACCACGTTGGCGGCGATCGCGGTCACGCTGCCGCTTCTGGTCACCGTCTTTGGCCGGGTCTCCTTAGTGGCGCCGCTGGCGAATCTTGTCGTCCTGCCGGTGGTACCCGCCCTCTTTTTCGCCAGTGGCATCGTTGGCGCGGTGGCCGTGGTTCTCCCGGGACTCGCCGCCGCCCTTTCGGTGCCGGTGGCTTGGGGCATGGCTGCTTTTCTCAAAACGGTCGCCTGGTTTGCACACTGGCCAGCCGCGTCGGTGGCGGTTCACCTGCCGAACTGGTTGCCTTGGCTTGTGCCGCTCCTCTTTGTCGGCGCCGCTTTTCGGTATCGGCCAACGGTCTGCCGGAAATGTATCTGCCCGGAACGAAGCGCCTATGAATGAAACGTTGAAAAGCATTTTTCGCCGTCGTCGTATCGCGTGGATCACCAGCCTCGCGCTCGTGCTCGGAGCGCTGCCCGCACTCGTCGCGGGGCCCGACCACAACGTCCGCGTGACGTTTTTCGATATTGGACAAGGGGATGCGATTCACATACGGGCGGCTGATGGGATCGATGTGCTCATTGACGGCGGTCCGTCAGAGCGGTTCGTACAACTGCTCGCGAGCGATATGCCGGCGACTGACCGCACCATCGAACTGGTCATCCTCACGCACCCGGATTACGACCACCTGGCCGGACTCCTCTCGTTGTTCGATCGGTTTCATATTGAACGCGTGTTGACGACGCGCGCGGAGAGTATGACGCAGACTTTTCGGCGATGGCAAGAAGCGGTGCGCAGCCACGACGTTCCGGTGTCGTTTGTGACTGCTCCGGAGAAGCGCACGTTACCGAACGCGACTCTCTCCATCCTCTGGCCAACCGAAGCGATGGACACAACGAATCGGCCCCTGAACGAACATTCGGTCGTCGTGCGGCTCGATACAGCCGGTCAGTGTGCGCTGTTCACTGGCGACGCGCCGGCAGCAGTTGAGCATGAACTCGGGCCGACGGATATTCGCTGCGATGTACTGAAGGTCGGCCACCATGGCTCGGCCAGTTCGTCGAGCGAAACGTTCCTCCGGGCCGTGCAACCTGACTACGCGGTCATCTCCGTTGGCGCGAAGAACCGCTACGGCCACCCGGCGCCCAGTGTTCTCGCTCGATTGGGCCAGTACGCGGGAAAAATATTACGGACGGATCGGTTGGGAACCGTTACAATGATTTTTCTTGAGGAGGGGATTGTGGTAAAGACCGAGAAGAAAGAATCAAGAAGTTAGAATCAAGATTAATGAATGTGATGATACTGCAGAAAAATGAAAAGTGCTGACGATCAAAAACCGATGAGGAGCTTCACCGAGCTTGCGGCTTGGAGACACGGTCATCAGTTGGTCGTCGCGGTCTACAGAGATACAGCCCAGTTTCCACAAGAAGAACGTTTTGGCCTGGCACAACAGATGAGGAGATCAGCAGTTTCGATAACTTCCAATATCGCCGAAGGTTTTGGTCGTCGCTCGATCAAGGAGAAGATTCAGTTTTATCGGATGGCTCAAGCCTCTCTGAGCGAGCTCCAGAGTCAATTTTTCATCGCTCGTGATGTTGGGTTGGTGGGGGAAGAACTTTTTTCCGAACGATACCGACAACTAATTGCCGTTCAAAAAATGTTATCCGGTCTCATAACCAAGACCCCCCTCCTCAATTCTTAATTCTTGCTTCTTCATTCCAGATTCTTTTTAACTCTTGACAAAATGCCTTTCGTGTGATACGTTTGTCCGTCGCTCTTTTTGATCGTTGACAATCAAGATCTCTGCAAATCACTGCAGCGAACTATTGCCAACGCACGAAAAGTGCGATGCCACGCTTCATGGTTGCGCAAACAGTTTCGTCCACAGGAAAGGGTGATTGCAATGGCCGAAGAAGGAAAGGGTTCGCCCGAGAAGCGTGATCCGCTTCGTAAAAAGGTCGTCCGCGGCGTCGCTGGCGAGCGCGCGGCGGAGATCGCGACCCAGCCGGGGCTCGATGAGCTCCGCAAAAAGGCGTCCCCGGAGCTCCTCCAGGACCTCAAGGCGCTGACCAGGCGTCACGCGACTCTGATCCGCGGGATCATCGGT